>DAOTVR010000145.1:0-1735 GCA_034436315.1 Anaerolineae bacterium | reverse complement strand
GCGCATGGGGCGCTATATGGTGGAGGAGCTACGGCGCTACGTCCGGGGAGAGCCGCTGCGCTGGAGCATCTCTCGCGAGCGGGCGGCTATCCTGGCATAGGAGGGGAAGATGCTGCATGCTGGCCTGGTCTCGGTGACCTTTAGGGCGCTCGTCCCCCGCGAGATCGTGGACTTGGTGAGGAAGGCCGGGCTTGAGGGGATTGAGTGGGGCGGGGATATTCACGTCCCTCACGGCGACTTACAGCGGGCACAGGAGGTGCGCGAGATGACTTTGGAGGCCGGGCTTCGTGTCGCCTCCTACGGCTCGTATTATCGCGTCGGCCATGAGGAGCCAGTGCCTTTTGGAGTCGTCCTGGAGACGGCGCTGGCCTTGGGTGCTCCCACGGTGCGCGTCTGGGCGGGAAAATGCGGCTCGGCCGAGGCCGATGCGGCCTACCGAGAGCAGGTGGCCCGGGATTCGCGGCGCATCGCCGAGCTAGCCGCCCAGGCTGGGGTGGTCGTAGCCTACGAGTTCCACGGCAAGACGTTGACCGACACCAGCACCTCGGCGCGGGCGCTTTTGGAGCGGGTTGCCCATGAGAACCTAAAGACCTATTGGCAGCCGGCAGCGGGGACGACGGTGGAAGAGGCCCTGGCGGGGCTGGAGGCGATCCTGCCCTGGCTGGCGAACGTGCACGTCTTTCATTGGGGCGGGGGCTTTACCGAGCGGTTGCCCTTGGCCCAGGGCGAGGAGGCTTGGGGGCGCTATCTGGGGCGGGTCGCCGCAGCCGGCGGGGAGCATTGGGCGATGCTGGAGTTCGTCAGGGAGGATGCGCCTCAAGCGTTCCTAGAGGATGCTCAGACGCTGAAGAAGCTCTTGGCCCGCGTGGCTGGCCAGCGAGGATCCGGAGATGAGATAGGGAAAAGGGGTAAGGTATGAGGCCAGAGACAATACCGGGAATCTCCCTGAACGAGGATAACAGCCATTACTTTTATACCCGCGCCGGGCGGCGGCTGGGCGAGGAGGAGGTGGATTCCTGGGTTGACCAGTACGCCGGCACCCAGGTTAAGGAGCTGATGCTCTGCCCCAATTGCATGCGCACCAGCTATGCCAGCCAAGTTTGGGATCCTATCTGGCGGGGATACGATCCCGCCGGGCCCGATGATCAGCCGCTCCTGGCCAGTCTCTCGCCCGAGGAGCGCGCCGCGGCCCGAGGCTGGATTCACACCGCCTGGCAGCTTCATCAGGATGGGATCGACGTCTATGCGCGCTGGATCGGGCGCTGCCGCCAGCGGGGTCTCTCGCCCTGGATTTCTATGCGCATGAACGATGTGCACTATGTGAACGACGAGCGCTGTTTCATCCACAGCGAGTTCTGGCGCGAGAACCCCCAGCTGCGCCGCGTGCCGTATCGCTTCGTCGAGTGGACCGATCGTGCCTTTGATTATGGCCGAGCGGAGGTGCGCGAGCATCACCTGAAGCTCATCCGCGAGTTGGCCGAGAGGTACGATTTCGACGGGCTGGAACTGGATTGGATGCGCTTCGGGTTTCACTTTCGCCCCGGCTACGAGGCCGAGGGGGCAGAGATCCTCACGGCCTTCACCGCCGAGGTGCGTCGGCTTCTGGATGGCTGGGAAAAGCGGCGAGGGCACAAGATCCACTTGGGGGCGCGCGTTCCCTCCCGACCGGCGACGGCCCTGGGGTTGGGGATGGACGCGGTGACCTGGGCCAGGCGGGGGCTGGTAGATATGCTGG
>DAOTVR010000144.1:0-9874 GCA_034436315.1 Anaerolineae bacterium | reverse complement strand
GGCTCCAGGCCGAGCCAGCGGGCGAACCACGCCTCAATCATCAGGCCCTCTGGCCGCACGGCGATCTCGTTATCGTGGTACTCCCAGCTCGGCGAGAGGTAATAGCGTTCATCCTCAGGTAAAAACTGGCGCAAGGTGGCCGGGGAAGAGGCTCCCAGCGCCCCGCCCTCGTTGGGGAAGCGGCTAACATCCTGGCGATAGGCCCAAAAGTTCTCCCGATTCTGCAAGATGCTCACGTGCCAGGGGTGCTGATCGCCCACGATGGGCGAATTGGGGTGCTCGTGGTCGGGCGAATAGGGCGAGCTGGGCCAATAGGGTCGCGAGGGGTCCTCCGTCTTCAGGATGCAGGGGAAGACGTGATGATAGAGGGCGTAATCGGGGAAGGCCCGCCCGCGATCATAGCCCCAATCCCACGTGCCCCATTCCAGCTCGTTGTTGCCGCACCACACCACCAAACTGGGGTGGGGCGAGAGCTCGCGCGCCACGTGGGTCACCTCGGCGCGTACCTCCTTGAGGAACTCGGGATCGCCGGCGGGGTACTTGCTGCAGGCGAAGATAAGATCGTGCCAGACCATGATTCCCGCCTCATCGCAGAGGTCCAGGAAGGTGTGATCCGCATACAGCCCTCCGCCCCAGACGCGCAACATGTTGAAATTGGCCTTCACCGCCAGATCAATCAGCCGCCGATAGCGGGCCGCATCTATGTCGGCATAGATCATATCCGGCGGCACCCAGTTGCCCCCCTTGGCAAAGATGGGCACGCCGTTCACTTCCAAGGTGAAGTAGCGCCCCTCCACGGGGTGCGGATCCTGATTGATGCGAATGGAACGGATGCCGGTGCGCCGGTTGACCCGCTCCACCACCTTGCCCCCTACGGCGACCTCACAAGTTACCCGATAGAGGGGTTGTTCGCCATGCGGACGCGGCCACCAGAGCTTGGGCTCCCGGATCTCCAGGGCGAGTGACTCGGTGGAAGGCCCCGGCGGCAAACACACCTCCCGCGTCACCCGGGCATCACCCGCTTCGGGGACGGTTACAGTCAACGTGGCCTGCAGCGGCTCGTTGGTGACGTTCTCCAGGTGCAGCCGGACGTGGATCGTGGCCCGGCGGCGATCCTCAGCCAGCTCGGGATACACCGTCACCTGGTCCAGGCGCACATCATCGGTCCACTCCAGGCGCACCGGTCTGAAGATGCCCACGTTGATCAAGCGCGGGTTCCAATCCCAGGCGAACTGGTACTGGGGCTTACGCAACCACATGCGCTTGTGTAGTAGCGCCTGATAATCCGGCAGATACTCCAAAGAGGGCTTTTCCGCGGCGAGATGCAGCCCGGCATCCAAAGCTATTGCGGGCACGTTCTCCCCCTCGCGCAAGAGGCCGCTCACCTCCAAACGGCAGGGGCGAAAGGCGTTGGCGTGAGTGCCAATGCGCTGGCCGTTGAGGTAGATCTCCGCTGCCAGGTCCAACCCCTCAAAGACCAGCCAGGCCTTGTGCGCCGTTAGTGCCTCCTTAGGGGGGACGAAAGTACGCCGATAGATCCAATATTCCTCTTCCACCCAGCGGGCCTTGAGGGCATTGGTGCCCACGCGCGGATCTTCTATCCTCCCCTGACGCAGCAGGTCCAGGTGTACCTCGCCGGGCACACGGGCGTTGATAAAGGTGCGCTCGTCCACCGACTCGGCGCAATAGCTCTCCGGGCTGCCCCGATGTCCGTCAATCCCCTTCAGCTTCCATTGGCCATCCAGGCTCATCCTCTTGACCATGGGCGTCGCTCCTTTGGATCGGCTATTTTGCGCGCATTATGGCTCCTCTAGAGGCCGACGTCAACCCCGGCAAGCTTCGGCCGGGTTGGAGCGAAAAGGCACATTTTGACTGTTTGCGCCGCTTGTCTAATCTTTATTGCCGCGACAGCGGAAGCTATGTGGAGGCGCTTCAATCATGATAAAACCATTGTCTCAGGAAGCACAGCCAAAGCTGGGGCGCAAATGGGTTATCGGCGTTTTTCTGACCACTCTGTTGGTCTATGCGCTGTGGACCCCGCGCGTACTGCGCTATACACAGCCCCCTTCGGGTGACCAACCCTATTACTTGTTGACCACGATCAGCCTTGTGGAAGATCACGATATCGACGAGTACAATAACTACCACGCGCGCGCCAGTTACGATCAGTTTTACCCACCCTTCGGCGGCTCTTATCCGCCCGATTTCCCTGGTATCCTCGCCCCTTATCCCCTTCCACCTGAGGGGCACATCAGCACGACGGTCAGGCGCCCGCCAAACGAATGGTATTCCAAACACGGCCTGGGGGTCCCCGTGCTGATCCTTCCCGGCTGGGTGCTCGGCAAGGCGTTTACGCCACTGTTATCCAACTTGACCTTACGCGGCGATGGGGGCTGGCCGGGCGTGGTGTTGGAGTTCAACCTGTTAGGAGCGCTTCTGGCCACGCAAGTCTTTCTCTTAACCTGGGAACTGACGCATAAGCGTTGGATCAGCCTGGCCGTATGGGCTACATTGTCCTTCAGCAATCCGCAGATGAGCTATAGTTTCCTTATCTTCCCCGAATTGCCCGCTGCCCTCTTGATCCTTTATGCCTTCCGGCGGCTACGTTTGGGCTGGACCAAAAACGATCTCGTGCGGCTGTTGTTGATCGGGCTGAGCATCGGCTATCTGCCCTGGCTGCATACCCGCTTCCTGGCGATCGTCCCGGGCTTGATAGCCTATGGGGTCTATCAGTGGCGACAGGCGCAGCGGCCCTTGGCTTTCAAGGGGCCGGGCTGGGGAGCTTGGAAGCCGCTTGGCCTATGCCTCGCGCCGGTGGTCCTCTCAGGGGGAGCGATGGCTGCCTATTATATGTGGCTCTATGGAGTGCCCTTGCCGAACGTACAGGATCATGCCGGCTTCTTCAACCCTTTGCTTGCCAGGGAACGTCTGGCGCTTCTACTCTCTACGCTGGGATTGTTCCTTGACCAACAGTGGGGCTTGTTCCCCTATGCGCCGATCCTGACGCTTGCCATAATGGGGGGTATCCTCATGGGGCGCTCTCGCGAAGGCCGCCAGTTAGGGAGGTGGCTGGGATCGATCATCCTGCCCTATTTCCTGGTCGTGGCAGGGTACCGGGCTTGGTGGGGAGAATGGTGTCCGCCAGCACGCTACTTGGCGCCGGTTACCCCCTTGGCGGCGGTCCCGCTGGCGGTGACGCTTGAGACTGCAGGACAGCGCTCAAGCTACAAAGCTCTCTACGGTCTATTAGCGACAGTGAGCATCGCAGTCATGATCGTCTCCCTGGCGAACCTGGATTATCGCACTCCCGAGCGCATCCCGATCCTCTTTAACCTGCCCACGGGGAAGGGTTCTTTCTTCTTATGGCTGGAATCGCGCGTTGGCATTGACCTCAAGCCGTTTATCCCGGCATTGGTACCCTGGTTCGTGAAGGCGGGTTATCCCGTGCCCTGGCGAGCGCTCTGGGCCAACCTCGGCCTGGTGGCGGCCATCCTAGGCATCGGCTTACTGTGTGTCCGTGTCGGTGAGCGAGCTTCTGCCGAGAGGTCGGCGTCGGTCTTTCGCCGTCGACGGGCCGATCACAGAGCTTGATCTCACGCCGGCTCTTGTGTCGCTCTCCTGTAAGTTCGCGGATAACTTGACAGGTCTTCTAGGCCGGCCTACACTATGACGAAAGGAGAACGATGCGGGAGGCGTACCCATCGGATGGGCAGAAACCGAGTGAAGAGATGAGCTGGCGGGGCACGGACTTTTCAGGGGTGATCGTGGTTTTGGGCGTGGGCACGGGGCGGCTGATCAGCCTGTTGAGCCAGCAGGTGGCCGCCTCGCAAGGGAACCTGATCGTCGTGAGCTACCGTTTGGCCCACCTTGAGGCGCTCAAGCCCCTGGCCCAGCAAGGACGCCTTTTGCTCGTTCACGCGCGCCCGCGACAGATCCCCGTGCTCAACGAAACAGTTGATCTCCTGGTGGTCAATGGCGTGTTGCGGGAGGTCCCTGAAAACCGCTTGGTGGCGGTGTTTGAGGAGATGTGGCGCGTCCTCGTCCCTGGGGGGCGTGTGCGCATCGCCGATGTCATCGAGCCTTCTGAGGCCGAGGACAACCGTGCCTGGGCTCAGCGCGGCCACATCGTGCGCAAGCTGGGGCAAGCCCTGGATCAGCCGGTGGCCCTCTCCGTCAACTTGCAGCGTGCAGCGTTGGCAATGCGCTCCGTTGGATTTGAGAATCTGAACCTTTCTTTCCTGCCGGGCTACAGGCTTACCGATGCGTGGCTTGAGGAGACGGTCAATGCCATCCGCGTTATGAGCGGCCGACTGGTAGACCGCGCCTTGCGCGATGAGATCTTGAACCAAGACCTGAAGCGCCTTATCGCCTTCTATGCCCAGGGGGGGCAGCGCGCCGCCGAGCGCTTCGTGTTAGAGGGTACCAAGGCAGGAGATATGGCCTTGGCCATGGAAGCCCCTTTCACGGAGGAAGACTTGGTCGGCGACGAGGAATAAGGCCGAAACACGCGGTAACAAAGACGGATGGGGGATACTCTCGCTCTTCCCATCCGTCTCTATATATTGCGCTAGTCAACTCGTCGCCATCTATTCTGGGAGAACGGCGATCGCGTCTACCTCAATGGGTATGGTCAGGTTGGATTGCACCGTAGTGCGCGCGGGATAGGGTTGGGGGAAGAACTCCTTATAGACCTCGTTAAACACGGGGAAATCCTTCATATCGCGCAGGTAAGCGTGCACCTTGACCACGTCGGCCATGGTGGCTCCCGCAGCTTCCAGGATCGTCTTGACGTTGGTAAGGGTCTGGATGGCCGCCTCACGAAAGGTCTCGGGAGCTTGGCCCGTTTGGGGGTTGGTGGGCCCCTGCCCAGAGACAAAGATCAGCGTGCCCTTGCAGACGATAGCATGCGAATAAGGGCCGACGGGCTTGGCCCCTTTTTCCGCAGTGATCTGTTTTCTCATCTTCCCTCCTAATCAGGCTTTTGATTGAGGCCTCCAACATACCACTACGCGCGGACAAAAGCAAACCCGGCGCTCCATCTGTTGTGCCTGATTCCCGGGGCTAGGTGGCGGATCGGCTAAACAGAGATCGTGGCAAGGCGTCGGCTCAACTGTGCCATCACCAGGGAGGCCGGGTTTTCGGGTCTGAGAAGATAGAGGGGCTGTTGGCAGCTATTGGCGAAACGTAACGCCTCGGCCGCCGGAGGGATGGTCGCCAGGGCCTCAAGGCCCAATTCGCGAGCGATCTCTGTCGCCGAGGCGCTTGAGGAACCTGGAGAGCGGTCAACCAAGACGAAACCGGGTACTTTGGAGCGCAACTTGTCCTCTTCAAGGCACCCCAAAAGGGCTTGTAGGTGCCAGAGTGTCAGGTCTTCGCGCTCGGTCACGGGGATAATCAACGAGGACCGGCTGAGCACCTCGCCACCGATGCCCATCGTGGACGGACCCAGATCGACGATGGTCATGTCGTACTCGGCCAGCAGCCGATCTATCGCCTCACCCAATAACCCCGGTTTATAACCGGTCAGGGGGACCTCGCGAGCGTATCCGGGGATATATTGTAGGCCACTATCATGAGTCAGAATACAGCGCTGCAAATCGTCCATGGAGAGCTGGCCTAAGTGTTCCATCCCCGGACGCAAAAGGGTTTGCTTGAGCTGCAAGCCGAGCATTCGTGCCGCGCTAAGGCCCACCCCTCCCAGCTCAAGCAGGATAACTTTAGGGCGGCTTCCTAAAAAGGTTGCGGCCAGGTTGAGGGCTAGGGTGGTATTGCCCACGCCCCCCTTGGCCCCTACGAAGGTCATAAGGCGGGATACATTGCCGCGCGCCCGCTGAAAGCGGGTCAGAAGGGTGCCCACGCGGGCGACGATCTCCTTGATGGCTACAGGCTTGGCCACATAGTCGTCTGCGCCGGCCTCAAAGCCTGCCAGGCGATCAGAGACCTGGCTGCGCGCACTAAGCATGAGGATCGGCAGATGTTCCTTCCGCGGCAGGGCACGAATGCGTCGGCAGAGCTCGAAACCATCCAACCCTGGCAACATCACGTCCAGAATGACCAGGTCAATCGGCTCCGAGTTGAGGATGCGGAGTGCCTGTGCGCCGTCATAGGCTACCCGAGGCTCAAAACCCGACCGCTTGAGCATCAGGGCAACCATCTCAACCAAGGTGCGATCATCGTCCACGAGCAGCACCGTCGCGGTCATAAGAATATCCCCTGTAAAACTATGATCCTTGAGAAACTCAGAGAGAACAGCCCTTGACTCGTACGCTGAAAGGACAACCCTCTAGGAAGAGCGCGCTTCACTCCTGGTGCGAATCGCACCGGAACGGGCCAGCGTCTGCTACGATTTGGCCTGCATGAGCTCAATCATTAAGCCGTCCGGCAAGGCAAACCAGTTGCGGCCCTGGGGCAGTTGGGTTACACCCCACTTGTAGACCTCCTCTAAGGCGGCTTCCAGATCCTCGGTCATGATCCCTAGATGCACCAGGCGCCCTTCGGGCCCATTATAGTTCTTGTCGGAGACGAGTTGTACACCGCCGACGGTCCAAACCTGGATGGGATCGTCCTCCGAGCCCTGCAGGCTGCGCACCGGCATGCCGAGGGCTTCCCGAAAGAAGCGAATGTGCCACTGGATATCCTTCACGCGGATCGCCGTGTGCTCCAGGTAAGACTTTTTCTCGTAAGCCATAGAATGCATCTCCTTAGGATTGATTTGTGCCCATTTTAGCGTGTGCGCTCAAACTCGCCGGCCGCTCGTTTTTTTTGCTTATCGTCTGCAATGACTTCAGTCGACGCCGTAGCCGCTTGCAAACTAAGCGGCTGTTCCTGATTCAGGCGGCAACCACTTCCGTAGTCTGGGTAGGCGGAAGCGGAAAGTGCTTCCTACGCCCGGCTCGCTCTCGGCCCAGATCTCCCCTCCAAGGGCGGTGATGATCTCTCGGCTGATGTACAGCCCCAAGCCCATGCCGCTCACAGGCTGCCCCTCGCGAGTTTTGATCTGATAAAAACACTCAAAAAGGTGAGGCAGTGCCTCAGGAGGGATACCCGGCCCCGTATCTGCTACGCTGACCAACACGTCTTCTCCTCTGTCTTCTACAGACACCTGAATGCGGCCGCCAGCAGGGACAAATTTGAAGGCATTCTCTATCAGGTTGATCAAGACTTGTCGCAGCCGTGTGGGATCTGCGAGTACCCAAAGGGGTTCTGCCGGGCAAGTTAAGGAGAGAGAAAGGTTTGCGAGCCGGGCACGAGGCGCGATCTTGCTCATCGTATCGGCCACGAGCGCGTCGATCTGTACCGGTTCGGTCTGGATGACAAAGCGCTTGGTCTCCAGGCGCGAGAGGGTCCCCAGGTCATCTACTAGGCGAGACAGGTGCTCGACCTCGTCTTGGATGTGGCTAAAGAAACGCGCCCGGCTCTCTGGCGATAGGTCGTCGACATCGTTGAGCAAGCCGATGAAGCCCAGGATATGCTGAAGGGGCGCGCGCAGCTCATGGGTTACTTGGGAGATAAACAGGGCACGCATCTCGGCCGCTTCGCGCTCGGCCGAGACATCCTGTGCCACGAGGACTTCGCCGGAGGCCGAAGGGCTCAGAGGAGAACGAATGATCTTGATGGTCACTCTGCTGCCCGAAGGGGATATAACTTGCTTCTCATAGGATCCCGCGGGCATGCCTACAGGAGGGACCAGTAACTCCCTGAGGCGCTCAGGGCAGGTTGAATCCTCACCGGTTCCGCAGGGTAGACGAAGCTCATCATCCGAGAGCTCTAACATCCTGCGTAAGGCGGGGTTGACGCGGGTGATACGTCCCTCGCCATCCAAGATGATCAGCCCGTCGCTGATGCTCTCAATGATGGCGTCACTGCGTTGTCGCTCTGTGACGGCCTCGTGAAGGAGGTTGGATTGACGTATGGCCACCGAAGCCTGGGCGGCCAGGGTGCGCATATAGTGGCAATCTTCGGCACTGAAGGCAGCGCAGCGCTCGCTGCTTAGGCTCAAGGTGCCCAAGGGTACTTCTCCCACATAGAGGGGCGCTACCAGTAAAGAGCGCACTGCTGAGCTGGAGCGCAGGGGCACAAAGTCGGGCGAAAGGGTGGTGTCATCGATACAGACGATGTCCCTTTCGCGCAGGGCACGGCCGGCAACCCCTTGGTCGGCGGCCATGCCTATAGAGCCATCTCCGCCGACCGAGGGCTTGTGCCAGGCCCGAGGGAGCAAACGTGTTCCCGTAGGATCCAAGAGATGGATGACGCATCGGCCTGCCGAGGGCACGATCTGCAAGGCTGCCTCAACCATGGTCTGCAGGAGCCTATCCAAGTTATCAGCCGCGACCAGCTCGCGGCTGATGGAGAGCAACAAATCGCGTACGTCGGGCCGAGGATTGTCAGCCAAAGGGTTCTCGTCGGAGGTGATCATCGAGCCGGTATCCGACGAGTCTCGTGAGGCTTCTGAACGCTTATGATCGATGGCACCCGGCTGCTGAACGATGCTTTGACCCTCCATCCCTTCCCCCGTGCCTTACTAACCCCTAACGATATTATAACCACCTTTTGCTCGAGTTTCAAGCGCTTTGGCGAGGATCTCTTCTAAGCTTCAGACACAAGTTCATCCTAGTCCCGTCGTTTGACTGCTTAGTAAAGGTGCGTTACAAATATAAACGAGCTTATGGGTCCCTTTCCGGGGGAGGCTACTGACTATGGCAGAGCAAACCGTCGCGCTTCAACAGGCTATCGCCTTTCACGGGCACTATTGTCCGGGGCTGTACATCGGTTATCGTGCCGCGTTGATCGCCCTGCGCGGGTTGGGCGTAGCGCGGGCGCAAGACGAGGAGCTGGTGGCCATCTGTGAGACGGATGCTTGTAGTGTGGATGCCATCCAGGTGTTAACCGGCTGCACCTTGGGCAAGGGCAACCTGATCCTCCGCGATTGGGGCAAACAGGTCTTTACCTTTGGCCGCCGGGGGGATAGGCGCATGTTGCGTATTGCCCGGCGCTATGGCGTCCCCGGGCACGAGGGCGAGGAAGGCTTGAGTGCGGAGGAACGTAAACAGCGTACCTTACAGCGTATGGAGCGGTTATCCGACGAGGAGCTTTTTGACGTGCGCTGGGTGGAGGCCCAGCTACCCGAGCCGGCGCAGGTCTTTCGCTCCATCCGCTGCGCACAATGTGGGGAAGGCGTTATGGAGCCACGCGCACGCCTGCGCGATGGCCAACCACTCTGCCCGGCGTGCTATGGGCCGGAATATCGTCGTGGATTCTAGACCTTGGGCCACAAGTGGGGCTCATCCCTACCCGAGGGGCTTTTTCCATTCCTCAATCTCTTTTTCCACTTCCGCTAGCTCTTCCTGGAGCTCCTTTTTGTACTCCTCAAGCCAGCGAAGGTACTCTTCCCTTTGGACTCGCCAGGGACGATGCCAAGGCCGTGGCCCCCAGAAATGAAATCGTACCCCTGGGAAACTCCATTCAAAGCCGTAAAAACTATAGCATCCCCTCATCGTCTTTCTCCTGCAAGCTGCCCAAAAGAGGCCCCGTTGGCCGGGCGGTAACCTGACGCCTTCGGATCTCCCCTTATACCAGGCCAGGCACTTTCATCAGCATGAGCGCGGCCAGAACCCAATGGATCGGCCCGGCTACCACTAAAACCCAAGCCGTCGCCTTTTTCAAGATGTTGAAAGGTATCGCAAGGTAGAAGAACAGCATCCCAAAGACGACGAACTGAACGATGCCACAGATGAGCCCTGCCAAGAGGAGCCGACCGACCACACAGTAGATGATCTGGCCAATCATCATCACGGCAGCGTAGACGCTATAAAACCCCAGCCCTCTGGGGCCGAAATCCCAGAGGCCCACTGCCGCCACCAGTGCCGCATAGATA
>DAOTVR010000143.1:0-8149 GCA_034436315.1 Anaerolineae bacterium | reverse complement strand
CCAGGCTGAAACCGGTCACAGAGGATGAGGGGAAACAGTTTGTGAGTACAACACCCGTTGCCGTCGCCGAACCCCCATTTCCGAACTCAACGACATAGGTGATGGGGCGGCCAGGGATCGTCGGCGGAGGACACGTCATACGAAGCCATAAGTCTGTCCGCTGAATCGTCGTAGCACACCTAGCCGCGTTGTTATCCCGGCTGTCTTCTGCTGTTGGGGTATCTATCGTCGCGCTGTTCGTCAGCACGTCTCCGTCGCGTAGCCAATCAGCAAGCTTTACCGTGACGGTCAGGGTGCCTGAAACCCCTAATGGGACGTCTCCCAACCCCCACGTCAGCGTTCGCCCGCTCAGATTGGGCGAAAGGGGACGAGCTTGAGTCTCTGACCCTGCTTGCCAGGTTGAGGTGATAAAGGTGCTGCCATAGGGCAGCTCGTCCACAATACGAACGGCTTTGGCCATCGCCGATCCCATGTTCATATATCTCAGCACATAATCTATCTCTTGACCTGGGAGGGCTGTAGAAGGGCAGGCCTTGGTTAAAGCCATGTCGGCGCGCTTGACCGTGGTTGTGACGGTGCTCACGTTATTCTCCGGGCTGTTCTCTACGGAGGCTGTGGTGATCACCACTGTATTGGTCAACACGGTTCCCGTCAGGATTTCGTCTTTGACACGCGCCACGAGCGAGATCGTCACGCTTTGTCCGGGGCCGAAATCCAGGATGGCGTCTCGCCAGGTAACCGTGTTGCCTTCTAGCGAGTCGGGAGGAACGGATGCGGAGACGAAGGTGACCTGAGCTGGCAATCTGTCTATGACAGACACGTCCTGGGCAGCTACACAACCCGCGTTACTATAGACTAGGGTATAGGTGATGTTCTCGCCGGGGACGGCGACCCCCTCTACTGTCTTACGGATACTCAGCTCAGGGAGCCTGATGGGCGGGCCATAAGCGATTGCCCGGTTGTCTTCGCGATTCGGGTCGGGGACGGAGGAATGGATAGCCACGACATTGGGCAGAGTGAGGCATGAGGAGATATCGGAGGCCACACGCAAAACCACTTCAAGCGTTGCGGAGGCACCGGGCTGCAATTCGCCCCTCCACTGGAGTGTGCGCCGCTCTCCTGTAGCATGTTGCCTGGTCAGGCCCAACGTATAAGCGTTATCCCATTCCCACGTGAGGATGTGGCGGCCGTTGATGCTGGGCAGGGTGTCGCTGATGACCACGTTTGTGGCGACGTCCGGCCCGCGGTTCCCGAAGGGGATGTAATATTTAACCGTGCGTCCAGGGATGGTATCTGATGTGTCTGAGTACTTGGATACCCACAAATCCGCTCCTGCCAAGCCCGTCGCGCTCGGGCCGGGAGTATCCTTAGCTTCCCTCTCAGGCACCCAGGCAAGGGTTGGCAAGGCGAAGAGCAATAAGAGGCCCCACGTGGTAAGAACCCATAATGCGCATCGCGTTCTCATAGGTCTCCTCCGTTCGCTACGAGAGCCTGGTTGTATATGCTCTCTTCATTATGGACCGCGCGCCGAACTGAGCTTAACATGCACAAAAAATCGGCCTCTTGTCGTGGTCTGCTCATTTGTTGGCTATAGCTTGAACTCAATGGATAGAAATTGTAAAAGCCGTCTTAAGCGATGTCAAGGGCGAAAAACGTCTCTATCTTTGACAAGGCTCGCGATTTACCCTAGAATCTTAACAAATGAGTTTATATGGAGCGCTTGGATGCCAAGGACTGACAGACTGGGCATTACCATAAGCCTGGTCATGGTGGGGCTGGCGCTATCTATATCTATCTTTCCGCCCTCGCGGGAATTCTCCTTTATGGTTTTGGGCTCAGAACTCTCCCTGCGTCTATCCGGACAGGCGCAATTGGCTTTCATCATTGCCGCCTTAGTTTGCGCCGGGGTAGATGCCATCATACGCACCCATCCTTTGGCCCATCGTCAGAAACTTGGTTACACGATGACCTTTTGGGTTCTGCCCAGCCTCGTAGTCATCAGCGGGCTGATCCTTCTGCCCGGCCTTTCTTGGTGGGGCTATCAGGTTTTGCTGATCATTTTTACCGGGCTTGTGCTGGCGATGATCGTCGTGGCCCAGTATCGTAGCATCGATCCGGAGGACCGACATCAACGAACGGCACGGTTAGCTCTGAACGCCGTCGTATATGCCATCGCCTTGGTTTGGTTCATAACCCTTTATCGCATGCAGGTGCGAAGCCTCATTTCTGCTACGGGCGTGCTCGGTGTAAGCGGATTGCTCGCCCTGGAGCTTTTACGCATCGCAGAAAACCAATTCAAACGTACCTGGCTCTATGCGTTCTTGGTGAGCGTTTTGATGAGTGAACTGACCTGGGCGCTCAACTACAATAGCGTTGCACCCCAAGTAGGCGGGGCGGTGTTGTTATTGTTCTTCTATGCGCTAACCGGCCTGTTTCAACAACGCCTTTGGGGACGCCTCAATCGTCGTGTCGTTGCCGAGTTCAGTTTGATTTTCGCCTCGGGCCTGGCGATCTTGGGTGGCTTCGCCAGGTGAATCTGAGCTCGTTCCGCAATAGATGTTCCTTCCTTTTGGACCCCGGTTCACGAGCTGAACGGCCTGGTGAGTAGTTGCCCTCGGTATACCCCGATGTTATAATGGCAGCGTTGAGGTCGTGGGCTGGGATCTGCCCGTGTTGGCTTTCCGTTTCTAAGGTAATGCCCTGCCTATTCGCCAAGGCCTGGTTTGCGTTGGTTGGTTGCGCTTTTCCAGGCGCTGCATAGGGTTTCGGTTACCATCCTATTCGAGGTAAGGACCATGGATGCCAAGAACTTTGAACTTAAGCCGGAGCAATTACGACGCAGGAGCGATCCGTCCCTTTTCTCTTTCAAGTCCACTGCGGAGTTGCCGCCCCTGGAAGCGATCATCGGCCAAGAGCGCGCGGTGCGCTCGATTGATTTCGGCATTGATATGCCCAATCAGGGGTACAATATCTATGCCGTTGGCCCGGCGGGCTCCGGACGTACTACTACTGTACGGCGCTTTTTGACCAGTCGGGCCATTCAGCGGCCAGTGCCCCCAGAATGGTGTTATGTCTATAACTTTGATAACCCCCGCCGGCCAAAGGCTATCAGCCTCCCTCCAGGGCGAGCGACCACATTGCGCTCGCAGATGGCCGATCTGGTTAAACAATTGCAGCGCGAGATCCCCCGGGCCTTTGAAGGGGAATATTTCGAACAGCGGCGGCGCGAGATCATTCTGGACCTGCAGAAGAAGCAGCAACAGCTTTTACAAGATCTAGAAAGGTATCTTAATGAGCGTGGTTTCACCCTGATTCGGGTGCCAACGGGTTTGGCCATCGCTCCCGTGTTGAACGGCGAGGTGCTCAGTGGCGAGGCTTACGAGAAGCTCGATCCGGAGATCAAGAAAAAGTACGAATCCTATCGTCCAGAGCTTCAAGAGCAGTTCGATAAAACGATGCGCTTGGCTCGTGAGCTGGATAGACAAGGTAAGCAAAGGATCGATGAAGTCACGCATGACTTGGCCGGAATCGTGGTGAACCCCTTAATAGATGAGGTTAAAGAGAATTTCCGCGATTGTCCCAAGGTGTTGGAGTATCTTGAGGCCGTGCGTAAAGATGTGATGCAGCACGTTTTGGACTTTATCCCCGGCCCTGAGGGCGAGAAGTCGCCTTTTGCCGCTTTGGTCAAGGCCCAAACGGAGCAATGGCTAGATCACTACAAGGTGAATGTCCTCTGCGAGACAGGCGATGCCCGCTTCGCTCCCGTGGTCATTGAGGATAACCCCACATACTACAATCTGATCGGGCGCATTGAGCATCGCGCCGAGTTTGGGACGATGGTCACCGACTTTATGCAGATCCGCGCTGGCGCGCTTCATCGGGCCAACGGAGGTTATCTTCTAGTTGAGGCCAAAGATTTGTTACAAAACCCGGTGGCCTGGGAAGGGCTCAAACGCGCGTTGCGCAATCGCGAGATCAAGATCAGCGATATCGCGGAATTCTACGGCCTTATGGCCACGGCAACTCTGGAGCCAGAGCCGATCCCACTGGATGTCAAGGTGGTGATCATCGGCGATGAGCGCCTGTATCAGCTCTTGCACCTCTATGATGAGGATTTTCGTGAGCTTTTCAAGGTTAAAGCCGAGTTCGCTGTGACCATGCCCCGCGACGAAAAGGCTGCCTATGAGTATGCCCTGTTTGTTGGGGACCTGTGTCGGCGCGAGGGGCTACGGCACTTTGATCCTGGAGCGATGTGCGAGATCCTTGATGAAGCTGCGCGCCTGGCAGACGACCAATACAAGGTCATCACGCGGTTTGCCGAGGTGGCCGACCTCGTGCGCGAAGCCTCCTTCTGGGCCGGGCGAGCTGGCCATGAGCTGGTTACTGCCGAGGATGTCCGCGCAGCGATAAGGGAGCGCGATTATCGCTTGAGCCAAGCTGCTGAGCGCTACCGCGAGACGATCAAAGAGGGCGTTATCTTGATCTCTACTCAAGGTGCTGTGGCCGGCCAGGTGAATGGGTTATCCGTAGTGCAGTTGGCGAATTACGAGTTCGGCTTGCCCTCGCGGATCACCGCCAGGACCTTTATGGGCCGCGCCGGCGTCATCAGCATTGATCGTGAGGTCAAGATGAGTGGTCCGATTCACGATAAGGGACAACTCATCCTCGCCTCCTACCTATCTAGCCGATTCGCCCAACAAAGGACGCTGAGCATGTCGGCTACCTTGACCTTTGAGCAATCCTATTCCGGCATTGAGGGGGATAGCGCCTCGTCTACGGAGCTTTACGCCTTGCTTTCCGATCTTTCCGGAGTGCCGGTCAAGCAGAACCTCGCCGTAACGGGCTCGGTGAACCAATTCGGACAGATCCAGGCTATCGGCGGGGTCAATGCCAAGATAGAGGGGTTCTTTGATGTCTGCAAGGATAGCGGTCTGACGGGGGACCAGGGGGTGCTTATCCCCGCCTCTAACGTGCGCCATCTCATGCTGCGTGAAGATGTCGTTCAGGCGGTGGCGGAAGGCAAATTCCATATCTACGCCATCTCCACGGTGGAAGAGGGGATCGAGCTGCTCACCGGTGTGCCCGCAGGGGAGATGGATGCGAACGGCAATTACCCTGAGGGCACCATCTACGCTCGGGTCCAAGCGAAGCTCAATATGTACGCCGAGAATCTAAAGAGAGAGGGCGGCGAGGAGGAAGAGGAGAAAGACCCCGCCCTTGATGAGGAGGATGGAGAAGGCAGCTCAGACGAGGATGCCGAAGATCCCGATGAGGAGGACGAGCTGTAATATACGGCTACTTAGGCCTGGCCTTATTCGCCTAGCGCGCTCCGCATGACTTGCCTGAGCTCATCCATGGTGAACGGTTTAGATAGATGGGGAAGGGCGGTCTTTTGCAGAAAGCTTTGTGTGCTTTGGCTGATAGTATCTCCCGTGATAAAGACGAGGCGTGAAGCCAAGCCGGACTCCTCTCGGCGAAGGTGATCGTACAGGCTAACGCCGTTCATGCCGGGCATCTTGATGTCGCTGATGATCAAGTCAAAGCGCTTGCCCTGGGAGCGGGCCTCGGCCAAACGGGCCAAGGCGGTCTTGCCGTTATTGGCCAAGATGACTTGGTGCCCATCGCTCTTTAAGGCGCGCTGTAAAAGGCTGGCGATATCGTCTTCGTCTTCCACGACTAACACGCGCTTGTTCTTGGGATGCGTTGTCGAGTTGCCGTGGTTGCTCTCGCCATTGTTATCACCCGTGTGCTCCTTGTCAGAGGAAGGCTCTGCGACTACGGGAAGCTCCACAATAAAGGTGGCCCCTTTATTGGGTTCACTTTCAGCCCAAATTCGCCCGCCATGCTGGCTGATGATCCCAAAGCAGATGCTCAAGCCCAAACCTGTCCCTCTACCCACTTCTTTAGTGGTGAAGAACGGTTCAAAGATGTGTTTCTGAGCCTCTGGTGAGAGCCCCGGCCCATCGTCACGGAAGCTTATGCGAATCGTATTCTCCCGAGATTCCGTGCGGATTTGCAGGTGGCCGGCTCCGCGATACTCAAGCATGGCGTCCTGGGCGTTGTTGATCAGGTTCAAAAAGACTTGCTGCAGCTGGTTCGCATCGGCCATCGTCTTAGGCAACCGCGGATCAAGCTGTGTAGCAACCTCAATGCCATCCACGCGAAGCTGATAGGCGCGCATCTCCAATGTGCGCTCAAGGATTTCGTTCACGTTCACGAGTTGACGTTCTCCTGAGCGCTGAGCACGGGCGAAAGTCAGCAGGTTTTGCACGATTTTGGCCGCGCGCTGCGCCTGAAGGTAGATTTTGCCGAGATCGCGCCGGATTCCCTCATCCACATCCTCGGTTGTCAAGAGCTGTGCATAACCCATGATGGCTGCCAAAGGGTTGTTTAGCTCGTGGGCCACGCCGGCGATCAATTGTCCGATGGCCGAGAGTTTCTCCGCCTGGATGAGCTGAGCTTGCGTCTCTTTTAGCTCGGCAAGGCTTTGCTTGAGGTCGGCAACGAGGCGCGCGTTTTCCAGGGCCACCGCAGCTTGGGCCGCAAAAGTCGCTAAGAGCCGCTCGTCGTCTTGAGAGAAGGCATGGGGTTGCGTTGAATCGATACTGAGTGTGCCGATCCGACGCTCCCCCAGCTTGAGCGGCGCGACGAGCATAGAGGCAAACCGACGCCCCTTGCCCACCCGCACGAAACGGGGGTCTTGGGATACATCGGCGACGTTCACCACCTGCCCCGTCTCCAAAGCATAGCCGGCGATGCCCTGGCCAAGGCGCATCCGGTTGCGCCCTACGACGTTGGGTCGCACCGCGCTAACGAAAGAAAGAGCCCTAGGGCGAAGCTCGCTGGTTTGCTCATCAAGGAGATGCAAAACGCAGTTCTTTGCGTTGGTGATCGTGTCCACTGCCGAACGGACGATGAGGCTTAGTAGATCATCCAGATTAAGAGTTGAGGCCAAAGCGCGCCCTACTTTATAAAGTGCCTCGCTCTCGCGCAAACGGCGCTCCATTTGTCTATAGAGGCGAGAGTTGTCAACGGCTAGGCCGATAGCCGTCCCGGCCGTGTTCAGGAACTCCTTGTCCTCGTCGTTTAGGAGAGCACCAGACGTAGAGCTTACCCAGAGGTAGCCTAGTTTCTCCTCATGTGCTTCCAAAGGCACCAGGCAGAGCGATCGGTGGCCCATGGCAAGGAGGATCTGGACGAATCCTTCTGGATCGGCATTCTCAGTAGATAGAGCGATGACCTCGGTCCCTAAGGCGCAGGCTCGCCACAAGGAAGAATCCAACCCCAACTCCTGCAGCCGGTCCACTTGTTCATCCACAAGGCCGCGATAAGCTATCAGCTGCAATGTGCGACTCTCGGCCTGGATGAGATGGATCCCCCCAACGGTCTCTCCAAGGGCCTCAAGGACGATGCTCAATGACTGATCTAGGATGTCCCTGACATCGCTGGTTGGGCTACCGATGGCCAACAGATCGTTAAGGATCGTCAACCGCACATGCGTTTTCTTGACGTTCACCCCTTTTCCACCCTCTGTCCGTGCTTACGGAGATCGTTCCAGTGAAGGACTGTTCGCTTTATTGATTTGAAGGGCTTTGAAGTCCTACATTGGAAATGATGCGTTTCTCCACACGTTTAAGACGGCGTTCGAGGTCAATCGTCACGCGGTGATACTCTGAGCGCTGCAAAAGACGATGACGAGCCTGAAGCCAGGTCAAGGCCTCAAGGATAATGCGCTTTGCCCCCTCATAATCATGAACCCGATGTTCTAGATACTTGGCCAGCTCAATGTAGGGATAGATCTCCTTGCCTTCCAAACAAGCTTTCCAGATGCGCGCAGCCTCATCGTAACGTCCAAGGCGTTTGAGCAATAGGCCAAGCTGCTTGAGAGCTGTCTGCCGGTGAGATTCGCTTTCTGCGGCCATTTCGTAGGCGGAGATGGCCGCCTCCGGCCAACCGATCCGCTCATAAAACGCGCCCAGAGCGAGGTAATCACACAAGGGGTCAGGTTCTCGCCGGACCGGAGAGAGCAGGGCTTGCCCTATCCTTGCTGCCAAGACAACCATGGAGAGCAGGTCCATCTTATTGTGATAGAATACCCGCTGCAGCGGGCGTGTGTGGCCGTAGCGCAGGTAGTTCTGGTAAAGCTCGG
>DAOTVR010000142.1:0-2150 GCA_034436315.1 Anaerolineae bacterium | reverse complement strand
ACGCCACCTCCAATACCGAGCCCTTTCTAACCGACGCCGAGCGCCAGGGTTGGGGGCGCATCCTTACTTATTACACCGCGAGCTGGCCCGATCATCCGTGCTGTGTGGTGATCGCCGACGATCGCTTTGCCCATCGCCACCCACAGGCGCTGCGCGACATCCTGGCCGTACACTGCCAGGCCGTTGATTGGGCCAACGCCCACCCTTACGAGACGGCGCAGATCATCGTGGACTACCTGCAAGCCTATACCCCCGAGCTAATAGCCGACTCTTTAGCTCCTTCCAGGATGCGTATAGACTATCGCTTGGAACCGGGCGAGATAGAACGCATGGCGCGGTTGATGGTCGAGCAGGGATTGATTGAAAAGGCCCCGGCCATAGAGCGGCTGGTGGACTTGGCCCCCCTGCGCGACATACGAGAATACTAGGCGTGTTTGCAGAGTAGAAACGGGCACGAGACCCTAGACCACCGGATTGCGCGACATATAGTTTCTTGTGGGCGCAGAAACGGGCATAAGGCCCGGGGCCGGCAACGGTGGCGAAACGTGGCGAGGCTGAATGGGCATAAAAAAGGATAATAAACCGCAAATTCTCGGCCCCTATCTGGGGGAAAAAGGCCTATCTGCCAGCATGCTGAGCTGCAGCGTTGGCTCTTGCCCCTGGCCCTGGCCATCCTCTGGGAATGCGCTGCGCGCTTTGCCTTGGCTGAGCCGCTGTTGCTCCCACCGCTCACGCGGGTGCTCGGCCGAGGCTGGCACCTGCTTTGGAGCGGGCGATTGCTAGGCGACCTGGCCGCCAGCGCCTGGAGGGTGTTCTTGGGCTTCGGCCTGGCCCTGATGATCGCCATCCCAGGCGGCATCGCCCTGGGATTGTATCCGCCCCTGGAGCGTGCCAGCGCCTTATTATTGAGTGCCCTGCGTCCCTTGGCCCCGCCGGCCTGGATTCCCCTGGCCATCCTTTGGTTCGGCATCGGCGATGCGCCGGCGGTGTTCATCATCTTCGTCGGCACCTGTTCCTCCCTGCTGGTGGGCACGCTCGCGGCAACTAAGGCGGTGGAGGCGCAATGGGTGAAAACGGCGCTCACGTTAGGAGCCAACCGTCGGCAAGCGGTGCGCCATGTGATCCTGCCCAGCTTGATGCCCGCCCTCCTGACCCAGGCGCGCATCGGCCTGGGGCTGGCCTGGATGTGTGTGATCGCCGCCGAGATGGTCGCCGTGCGGCGCGGAGTGGGCTTTTTCATGATGGAGGCGCGCAACCTCTTTCGCACCGAGGACGTGCTCGTGGGGATGATGGCCATCGCCATCGTGGGCCTGAGTACGGATCGGCTCCTCCTCGGCCTAGAGCATCGCCTTTGCCGTTGGCGGGCCGGGCTTGACCCCGCACGGCTCTATGCAACGCCAGAGCAGCCAAGATGAGCTTCTTACAACTCATTCACGTTAACAAACACTATGTGGCGAACGGCAACGTCATCATCGCCTTGCATGACCTCAACCTGGACGTTGAGCGGGGCGAGTTTGTGGTCCTGCTGGGCCCCAGCGGTTGCGGCAAGACGACGCTCTTGCAGATCGTCGCCGGGCTAGAGCCGGCCTCGTCGGGAGAGGTGCTTCTAGATGGCCGACCGATCACCCGCTGGGGCGCCGAACGCACGTTAATCTTTCAACAACCCAACCTTTTCCCCTGGCTGACGGCCGAGGAGAACGTGGCCTTTGGGCTGCGCATGGCCGGGATCGCGGCCGGGGAACGGCTGCGCATGGCCCGCCAAGCCCTGGAGCGCATGGGGTTGAGCGAGGTGGGCCATCTCTATCCTCATGAGCTATCCGGGGGGATGCAACAGCGCGTCGCCCTGGCGCGGGCATTGGTGCTTGACCCGCAGGTGCTACTTATGGACGAGCCGCTTGCGGCGGTAGACGCCCTCCTGCGTTCACGCTTGCAGCGCGAAATCCGCGCCACCTGCGCGGGCAAGACGGTGCTCTTCGTGACCCACAGCATCCGCGAGGCCCTGATCCTCGCCGACCGCGTGATCATCCTCTCCCCACAACCCGGGCACGTGCGCCGCGAGATCCCCCTAGATGGAGCCGCGCCCCGCGCTCTATCAGCGGAATTAGTCCGTCTGGAGGAAGAGATCGAGCAGGAGATGGCCGCCAATTCTG
>DAOTVR010000141.1:0-7870 GCA_034436315.1 Anaerolineae bacterium | reverse complement strand
CGGCAATGGAAGGTCGACCTAGAGCCCCTTTGGACCGCTTGGCGCGCCTTGGGCCAAGAGCTCAAGGAGCGGTGGGGCGGGCGCTAGGCCCGGCCCCACTTCTTGTAAGCCTCGTCAAAGGGCATGCCCGCGGCCAGATCGGTGCGCATGCCCTGTTCGCGACGTTCAACTTCCTCAGCCTTGATCAGCGCTTCCATGGCGATCTCTTGGGGGATCACGATAACCCCGTCGGCCTCGGCCACGATCCAATCTCCGGGGGCGATGCGCACCTGGCTGGTCAGCGTCCCCGGCAGGGCGATGACCTCGTTCGTGCGATGGATGCGCCAGCGCCTGTAGGATTCAATGGGCGAGGTGCCGCGCGCGCACACCGTATAGTCGGGGATCACCTCTAACCCCCAGGAATCGCGGATGTAGCTATCCAAGACGATCCCCTTGGCGCCGTATTGTTTGATATTCCAACTGGTCATCTCCCCAAACTTGCCTGTCCAGGGCTCACCGCCACAGTCGATCACCAGCACCGCGCCGGGGAAGATGAGGTCCTTGAGGGCCACCAGGGAGCCGGTACTCTTGGCATCGGCTTCGGCCTCCTCGGTGGTGCGCGGGTCACGCCCGCCGGCGACCGTGACCGCCTTGCCCGCCAGATGCTTGTGCAAGTGGGGGAAGAGGGGCCTGATCCCCAAATCCAGGACCTGGTTGGGGTAGCCCATCTTGTCCAGGGTATCATAGATGTTGGCCACGCGGATCTTGTCCCAGCGGGCCTGTAACTCTAATACGGTGAAATCTTTCTCACTCTGCGCCATACATCCTCCAAATGGGTGATTTTTGCGGGCTATTGTACTCTGAGCGTCGTCGGCTTGCAACTTGACACACTTGCATGCCGGTGGCAAACTGCCGCGCATCCACAAGGTTAAGGATGTGTAGGGTGCCTTGAGGCGTCCTCATGTCCTTGTGGGCACAGCATGCAGGCTCCGACAAGCCGGGGTAAAGGGAAATGAATATCCAACGCTTTGACGTGAATTGTTTCCTGGGCAAGTGGCCCGATGGTGGGCCTACTTTGGATGGCGCAACGGCTCTCCTTGGAGCCATGGATCGACTGGGGATTGCGCGCGCCCTGGTGCGTCATTCGCTGGGCTGGCACGACGTCCCCCCTTTGGGCAACAGCGTGCTGATGGCCGAGATCGCCGGCCACGAGGGGCGCCTCTTCCCCTGTTGGGCGGCATTACCACCGGCTACGGGGGAGATGGGCTCTATGGAACAGTGGCTTGCCGCGCTGATCCGGAGTGGTGTAAGGGCCGTATGCCTGTACCCGGCGACCCATGGCTATCCTTTGACGGCCTGGCAATGCGATAACCTCTTAGGGCCGCTGGCCGAGCGGCGCTATGTGCTCTTGCTTGAGCTCACAGAGGTTCAATGGGAGTCGCTCCATTGGCTATGCGCGACCTATGGGGAACTGCGGGTGGTCGTCCTGAACACCTATTACCGCGTGCTCAGGCCGCTTTACGCGCTTTTAGATGCCCATCCCAACCTTTATGTAGATAGCTCCACGCTCTGTGGCTTTCGGGCCATTGAGGACCTTTGCGGGCGGTTCGGCGCGGAGCGGTTGCTCTTTGGCACAGGGCAACCTCGCGCGGACGGCGCGGGCGCGGTGGCCATGCTCAATTACGCCTCGTTGGACGAGGCCCAAATCCGAGCCGTCTCCGCTGGCAACCTAGAGCGCCTGCTAGAGGAGGTGCAGCTATGAGCTCGCGGGTCAAGGAACTGGTGGATCGCGGCGAGAGCCTGAGCGCTTTGGGTTGGCGCATCATCGATGCCCATGCACACCTCGGCCCCTGGGAGGGGTTCTATATCCCCACGCCCGATGCGGCGACGATGGTGGCCATGAACGAGCGGCTGGGGATCAACATAGCCTGCATATCCTCCAACTTGGCCGTGGATAGCGACTATGCCCGAGGCAACGAGCTGACGGCCCAGGCGGTGCGCGCTTTCCCCGGACATTTGTGGGGTTATGTGGTGCCTCATCCGCGCTATCCACAAGGGGTGCTCCCCGAATTGCACCGTGGCTTTGATGAGCTAGGGCTGCGAGGGATCAAGCTCCATCCGGCGACGCACAACTACAGCGTCTTGGAGCCGGCCTGCGAGGATATCTGGCGCTTCGCCGAGGAGCGAGGGGCCATCGTGCTGGTCCACACATGGGAGGGGGATGAGCGCTGCCGCCCCAAGGCGCTCGGCCAGGTCGCCGAGGCCCATCCCACGGTGCGCCTTCTCTTGGGACATAGCGGCGGGGGACCTAGCGGACGGCGCGAGGCGGTAGAGGTGGCTAAGGCGCATAGCAACCTCTATCTGGAGCTCTGCCTATCGCGCCTGATGAGCGCCGATATAGAGTATCTAGTGGGCGAGGTGGGCGCCGAGCGGGTGATCTTTGGGAGCGATTCCCCGTGGATAGATCCGCGTTTCACCTTGGGCAAGGTGGCCTATGCCAACCTGAGCGACGAACAGCTTCGTCTGATCTTGGGGGAGAACATGGCCCGGCTTTTAGGGCTATAGGGAGGGATTAGATGAAAAGCTACCGCATCGCCGTTATTCCTGGAGACGGCATCGGCGTAGAGACGATCGCCGAGGCCGTGCAGACCCTGCGCGTGGCCTGCGAGGTCCACGGCGGGATCAAACTGACATTCGATCATTACCCGTGGGGATGCACCTATTATCTGCAGCATGGGCGCATGATGCCTGAGGACGGCCTGCGCATCCTGGGCGACTATGAAGCCATCCTCTTTGGCGCAGTGGGCTTTCCCACGGTGCCTGACCACATCTCCCTCTGGGGGCTTTTGTTGCCCATCCGCCAGGGGTTTGATCAATACATTAACCTGCGCCCGGTGAAGCTCTTGCCGGGCATTCCCAGTCCTCTGCGCAACAAGGGCCCCCAGGAGATAGATTTCATCTGCGTTCGCGAGAATACCGAGGGTGAGTATGCCGGCGTAGGTGGCCGGACACATCGGGGAAGCCCCAACGAGGTGGCCATACAGACGGCCGTCTTCACCCGTGCGGGAGTGGAGCGGGTCTTGCGTTACGGCTTTGAGCTGGCCCGCAAGCGCCCACGCCATGAGCTGGTGAGCGCTACCAAATCCAATGCCCTACAGTATAGCATGGTCTTTTGGGACGAGGTGTTCGCCGAGCTGAAGGCGGAATACCCCGATGTCTCCTGCCGCCAGTACCATGTGGACGCCCTGGCTGCGCGCTTTATCACCGCGCCGGAGAGCCTGGACGTAGTGGTGGCCTCTAACCTTTTTGGCGACATCCTCACCGACCTGGGCGGGGCACTTCAGGGGAGCTTGGGCATCCCCCCGAGCGGCAACATCAACCCCGAGCGTCGCTACCCCTCGCTCTTTGAGCCGGTACACGGCTCGGCGCCGGATATCGCCGGGAAAGGGATCGCCAACCCTATCGCCGCCATCTGGGCAGCCGCGATGATGTTGGACCATCTGGGCCATGAGGACGCCGGCCGGCTCATCTTGCGGGCGATTGAGGCCGTCACCGCAGAGGGGAAGGTGCTTACCCCTGACCTGGGAGGTCAGGCGACCACCCGCGAGCTAGGGGAGGCGATCCGCGCGCAGGTAGCCAGAGTAAGGAGCTAGCATGCGCGCTCTGTCGCTGAAGGCTATTTGTGCTTTGTGTCTGATTGCCGTATCATGGTCACCATAAGGTCGGCGTGTTATGAGGAGATGGGAGGTTACCATGGGTACGATCGCAGTTGAGGAAATGCGCGATATTGCATTGGCGCTCGGCCTCACTGAAAACGAGCTGTTTCACGAGGCGCTGGTGGCTTTTTTGCGCGAGCGCAAGCGTCAGACCTTACAACTCAGGCTAGAGATCCTCTCGCGATACGCTGCCGAGTCTACCGTGGATCTGGAATCCAAGATCGTCCAAGGGGCTGTGGCCGAACACCCTGCGTGGGAAGATTTGATCACCATTGAGAACCTGGACAAGCGCCTGAAGGAGCTTGATGACTATCTTGCCCGTTTATCGTCTTCTAAGGGCGATCGCACTCAGTGAGTTTGCCGACGTGGTGGTTGACGCCCAGGTTGTGTACCTCCCTACAGGTGATCCCCTAAAGCTGCGTCTGGATATTGTTGATGGGTCATTTCTTGACGTGTTCCTCTCAGGTAGCGGCCGGTACTCCTATCATTGGGAACGGCGTCACTTGCCCGCAGGTGATGTCTTTCGCCACGATAATGCGCCACATCGCAGATGGTCTCACATTGCAACGTTTCCTAAGCATTTCCACGATGGCAGCGAAAGCAACACTACGGAGAGTCTGCTTAGCGACCAGCCAGAAAGTGCCCTGCGGGAGTTCTTGACGTTTGTCCGCCTCAAGCTAGCCGGCGCACGATGATCCCGATTGTGCAAATCTACGCAAATGGGTTATAGTTATGGGCTATGCCCACTCTAGCCCGCAGATTTTCGGCCCTGCCCTACAATGAGCGCATCCTCTATGCCGAGGTCGGCTTTCAAGCGGTCATTGAGGCCGGGGCGATGTCCTTTCTGGCCGTCTTTCTGGTGCGCTTGGGGGCGGCGAACTGGCAGGTGGGCCTCTTGGATGCGCTCCCCGCGTTGGTTATGACGGTGGCCTCGCTGCCCATGGCCGCGTTCGTGGAGCGGCAACGTTCCCTGGTAGCGGTGGCCAACTGGGCGCGCCTTATCTTCCGGACGGTGATCGGCTCCTTCGCCCTGCTCCCTTTCTTGCCCCCGGGCATGGCCATATACCTTACGCTCGTGGCACGCGGGCTGATCTCGGTGCCCTCTGCTGCCGGCAACGTGGCCTTTGTCACCCTCCTGGGCCAGGTTGCCCCGCCTGAGAGAAGGCCGCGCATGCTGAGCATGCGCCTGGCCATCCATGGTGTGTCAGCCTCGGTGGTGGGGTATCTCGCAGGGCGCTGGCTGGAGGCTGCCCCCTATCCCTTGAACTACAGCGCCCTCTTCCTCAGCGCGTTCGTGGCCGGGCTGATCAGCATCTATATCCTCTCCCGCCTGAGGTTGCCTGAGCCAAGGCCAGGGACCAAGGGGTCTAACCCACAGCCCCGCCGACTAAAAGAGGCGCTCTCCCTCATCCGCAGCACCCCCTTGCTACGCAACTACTGCCTCGCGACGACCGCGTTTCACCTGGGCCTTGCCATGCCCTCGGCGCTTTATACCATCTATCGCGTGCGCAACATGGGGGCTTCTGATGCTTGGATCGGTACCCTCTTCACCGTAGAGCGGGCACTCAGCGTGTTGACCTACTTTGCCCTCTCGCGGCTCCTCGCCAGGCCCAGATGGCGCCGCTGGCTGTGGGTGAGCTGCGTGGGCATCGCGCTCTATCCCCTCTCCATGGCCCTCTGCAAGACGCCGACGATGCTGCTCATCCCCAGCATCTGCGGGGGGACCTTCGGCTCGGCGATGAATATCTTCATTACCAACGCACTTTTCCAGGTCTCCACGGAGGAAAACCGCCCCACGCTCGTCGCCGCCGATGCCACGTTGGCCAACGTCGCCACCTTCGTGGCCCCGATGCTGGGCACGGCCCTGGCCGACGCCACGAACATCAACCTCGCCCTATTGATCATCGCCGGTTTACGCGTGTTGAGCGGGCTATCCTTCTGGGTGCTGGGAGTGGCGCGCGAGAAAAGGGCATAGCGCAATCCCACCAATAGCCCAAGGCCATGCCTCTTCGCCTTGCAACCCGATACAGGCCGTGCTAGAATGTCCACACCTTGATCTGAGCGTCGCTCGCGTCCGTTTCTTTTGAGAGTCTCTCACGTCATTCAGGATAGCGGGCATTCGGGTGATCTGCCACCCTAGAAGTCGGTTATGGAGGAGCAAATGAAGCTTCTCGTGGTCGGACGAACGGTCTTGGTCATCATGCTCGGCGCAGTGCTCATCGGCTTGTTGCCGGGGCTGCGCGGCAGAACCGCAGAGCTCGAGCGCACGCAGCTCACAGAGGCCAGCGTCACCATGCAAGGGATCACGCCCTTGATCGCTCCGGGCGGAGCCATCCCGCTCAACTGGCTGGTCGCCGGGGGGAGCGTTTGCCAGGTGACCAACGTACTCTGGGATACGATCCCCCATCCCTCCCCCGATGTTTATCCGTACCGTTACCGCACGCGCGACCAATCGGGGGGGATGGGCTCGTATTTTGACTACATCATACCCGTGCCTGACGGGGCGAACGCCGTCTACGTGCGCGCCTATGCCGTAATCGACGGGACGCGGGTTTTCGGACGCGAACATGCCATCCTGGTGCGCCGGGCCATTAACGCGGGCAGCCCTAACGAGCGCCAGGATTCAACCGGCCTATATTGGTTTGCCGATACGGATTACGTCCGCAAATGGTATGGCTTTGAGGGGGGAACCCTGCGCTCCGTCACCCGGGCCATCGGCGGCACGGTGGATGACTGGATCTATCAGACCCAGCGCGTGGGGCTAGAGCGCTTTCGCTGCTGGCTGAACACCGGCGTCGCCAGGATGACGGTGCAGGTGCAATTCCACTTTGCCGAGTTGGAGGGCGCGGCCGCCGGCCAGCGGGTCTTTGACATTGTCCTGGAGCCGGGCACGCCGAACGAGGTGCTGATCGCCAACGTGGACGTCGCCAGGGAGGCCGGGCAGGATTACGCTTGGACGCTATCCCGGTCTGTGGTCGTTGAGGATTACGAGCTGACCGTTGAGTTCAGGGCCAAGACGGGGTCGTTGCCGCCGATCCTCAACGGGCTGGTGCTCCAGGGGATCAGCGCCGTTCCCCAGCGCCAAGCGCAACAGCATGTGGCTTACCCTGAGGATGATACCTATGTGACGGGCACGAACAACCGTCGTGGAGAAGAGAGGATCCTCCTCGGTGGCAATGCCCAATATCACGGCGGGTTGCGCTTCAATTGGCTGCAGGTGCCTCAGGGGGCGATCATCAACCACGCCTCCATTGAGGTGACCGCGGCCGAGGACGTCTACAAGGAGATGAGCCTGACCATCTACGCCGAGGCGGTGGACAACTCGGCCAGCTTCGCCTCCTCGCAACCGGCGGATCTAGTGCCCAATAGGCCACGCACCAGGGCCTCGGTGACCTGGCACCTCTCCAGCTCGGAGCCTTGGCTGGCGAACCGCAAGTACACCTCTCCCGAGTTGCGCGAGGTCATTCAGGAGGTCGTCAATCGCCCGGGCTGGCGCGAGCGCAACGCGCTTAGCCTGCTTTTGATCGCCAACAGCCAGGCCGATCCGAACCCGCGCAAGATCTGGGCACGCGAGCACGATACCTCGTCCGATACGGCGCAGTGGACGCGCGTCTGGCTGACGGTGGACTATACGCCCAGGGAGAATTACACGCCCGCGCCGGCACCGACGTGGACCTTCACCCCCATCCCGACGATCACCCCCACGCCGACGCAAACGGCCACGCCGACGCCGACCGAGACGGCCACGCCCACCGCAACCGAGACGCCGACACCGACCGAGACGGCCACGCCGACGGTGGGCAAAGTCTTCTTGCCCCTCTTGCTTCAGCTTCTACTGAAGGACTAGCCACATTGGCGTGAAGCATTGGGGCCCTGTTCTCGCGATTTCCGGCGCCCGTCCTATGTCAAACTTTTATCATCATTGAGGCTTTTTTGTCAGATTTTTGTAAATCTAAAACGATGACAATGTCCAGTACGTCCGCGCGCTTCATGGTATTATCGGGTCAAGAGCGGTGGATACGATTGGGACGTGCTGAGCACGTGAACTGGAGGAGGGGAAACATGAAGCGCGAGATCTTGGTATCTCTCATCCTGGCCGCCTGTATGATCTTGCTCCCCGTCGCCGGCGTATCGGTGGCGGTAGGCGTGGTCGTCTCGGTCGGCGTCGGCGTGGC
>DAOTVR010000140.1:0-4153 GCA_034436315.1 Anaerolineae bacterium | reverse complement strand
CCCTGGATTTCCAGAAGGTGGCCTATAAGGAGCTGAAGGTGGCCGGGTCGTTCAACCAGCAGTGGACCTCCTGGGAGCGGGCCCTGCGCTACCTGAGCGAGGGGGCGGTGAAGACGAGGCCGCTGGTTTCGGATATCTTGCCCCTCAGCCGCTGGCGCGAGGGCTTTGAGAAGTACGAGCGCCGCCAGGCGACGAAGGTGATCCTGGTGCCGGAGTAAGCCGATCACACCAGTTCGGCCAGGCTCACATAAGGAGCCTGATAGCCAGCCTGGATCATTTGCTCAAGCACTAGATCGGCCTCCCTCAAAGAAAGAACGCCCTGTTTCACAGCCTGAACCAGGATCCCCAAGGTGCCGGACACTCTCACGTTTAGCTCGCGAGCAACTCGGCGGGCGCGGGCATCATCGGTAAGGAAAGCCCAGCCACGGCGAGCGGCAATAGCTAAAGACGAAGCCTCCCCGCGATGCAAGGTGGTCTGCAATTCGGCAAACAAACGCAACTCACCCTCATCCTGGAGGGCAGTCAGACGCAGCCACCCATCGGCTGCCAAAGGATAAACCTGCGCCTCGATGCCCGCATAAAAGTCATAACCTTCCGAGAGGCCATCCTGAATCTCCGCATAGACATCGGTAGAGATATAGACCTGTGTCACGACGCGACGCAGCACGTCCAGCTGCCTCGTAGCGCAGAAGTTGGAGACGATCGTAGTATTGGCGATGGCCTTCATGGATTAGCCTGCTCGGCCAGGATTTGTTCCATATCCCGAACTTCGCGCCGAGCTTCTTCGGCGTCTGCCGGCCCCAAGCGCAACGCGATGCCCCGTTGCCTGAGCAGCGCCTTCATGCGATCGAAACTTACGCCCCCCAGATGCGCTGCCTTGGCCAGCGAGATGTCTTCAACCTGATAGCGATAGATGGCCAGCTCAACGCGAAGCTGGGGCTTTTCTTGCAACAGACAGCGCAAAGCATCCTGGATAACGGATTCTTGATCAGGATAGAGCCGTGCGTCTACCAAAGCTTTTGCCTGAAGCATGGTCGCTCCTTCCGTTCTCCTTCCCACCATCTCAAAGCCATTATAGCACAAAACGCCCACCACCGAAGCCCTCTGGCTGGCCTTAGCCCGCCCAATCCTCAACCCGCAGGCCCGGCACCCTGGCGTCGCCCCGGTTCTCCGGCGGAGCCCAGCCAGGCCAGGAACTCGGCCGGCGAGAGCACCCGGAGCCCTCCCCAGGCTTCCTCAGGAAAATGGCGCCGATTGCCGGTCACCAGGGGCGCCTCCGCCTGTACGGCCACCTCCAGAAAGGGCAGATCGGCGGGGTCGGGCAGGTTCACGGGCAGAGGACGGGCCACGATGGGCTCCGCCTCGGCGGATAGGTAGGCCAATAGATCAGCCACGCTCTGCCGGGGAAACTGCCACTTGGGGCGCGCCAACACCTGCCGGTACTCGGCCAGGATGCGATCGTCGCAGGCCAGGCGCACCTCTCCGGCCAGGATCAGATCCAACACCCGCGCCGGCGCCCCGAAGGGCGAGAGGAGCGCCGCAACCAAGACGTTGGTATCTAGGACGATGCGCATGCGCCCTCTGCCTCGCCTGAAGAGGCTGAGCGCTCCCTGCGGGCTTGGGCGATCTCGGCTTCGATCTCCTCGGCGCTCATCCGCTGCAAGCCGCGTTCCTCGGCTATACGGCGCAACCGCGAGACGGCCACCTGCGCCCGCGCCCGACGTAGGGCGGCAAGGGTCTGCTCCAACTCGCCCTCGTTGACGCCGGTGATCACCGCCACCGGCCGGCCGTTGGAGGTGAGCACCAGCTCCCCCCGCTCGCGCAGCTTACGCCAGACCTCGCCGGGGCGGAGGCGCAGGTCGCGGACGGTGATGAACTCCATGAGACCTCCTGTGTACCATTCGTCCTACGATTAGTCTACAGGAAAAGCCCCGCGCCGTCAAATGGCTCCAGCCGGGGCCTCAGCCCGCCCAATCCTCAACCCGCAGGCCCGGCACCCTGGCAAACTCTTGCAGGTTGCTCGTCACCAAGGTTGCCCCCAGGCTGAGGGCATGGGCGGCGATGAGCGTATCCAAAGGGCCGATCAGCTTTCCCTGCCGCTCCAACTCGGCCCGTAGAGGCCCGTAAACCTTTGCCGCCCGCTCGTCAAATGGGACGACCTCCAGGGGCAACAAGAATTGCTCCAAGGCTTGGCCGTTGCGCTGCGGCTCGCGGCTTTTGGCCACCCCAAACCATAGCTCCGCCACAGAGACGGAAGAGATCAGCACCTCACCCACAGTGTGGGACGTCAACTTGGCGAGGAGCTGCGACGGCTTGTAACGGATGATCTGGATGGCGACGTTGGTATCCAACATCCAGATCATGCGAACAGATCCTCCCGTTCTTCGGCTTGAGAGGGCTGCTCCCGCTCTTGCATAAAGTCGCCGGAGAATTGCCCCAAGCTATCCAGCAGGGCTTGCCAGGAATCCTCCTCGGGGATGAGCACCACCGCGTTGCCCGCCCGCTTGATCAAGACCCTCTTCCCTTTGAACCGAAACTCGCGAGGCAACCGCACGGCCTGGCTGCGCCCGTTCATAAAGAGCTTGGCTACCTTCATCGCCTCCTCCCAAAGATATATATCTCAAGTATATATCTATTCGGCGGCCAGGGCAAACCCTCTTATCCTCCCCACCCCAATAGGTGCCTGTTCCCGACGTGGATGTTGCTCAGCCCCGCCTGCCGCGCGGCCTCCTCGGCGGCGAGCGCTTGCCGCGCGCTCGTGCAGGGCAGGTCGGCTAGGTAGAAGTTGGGGGCGAAGGCGAGGAGCGCGTAGGGTATCCGGGGGTTGAGCGCGGCGATGTAGCGGGCGATCCGCCCCACCTCCTGCGCGTCCACGTAGCCGGGGACGAGGAGGGTGCTGGCCACGACCAGCGGCGGCTCGGGGCGCTCCAGGCTGCGCCGCGCGGCGCGGGCGAAATTCTCCAGCGTCCGCCGGTTGGAGACGCCGGTCAGGGCCACATGTAGCCCCTCGTCGTAGGCTTTCAGGTCGAACTTGATGCAGCCGCCGCTCTGCAGGGAATACTCCACGGCGGCGTCCAGCAACTTGGGGTGCATCATCCCGTTGGTCTCCCAGCAGATGCGCACCCCGCGCGCGGCGAGGCGCTTGGAGGCGGCCAGGGCATGGGGCATCTGCGTCGCCGGATCGCCCCCGAAATAGCACACGCAGAAGGTGCGCGCGTTGGCCACGGCAGCCAATTCCTCGGCGCTGACGAGCTCGCTCCCCTCCGGCGAGAGCTGGCGAAAGTGCCAGTTCTGGCAGAAGAGGCAATTGGCCGAACAACTAGCGTAAAAGACGGCCAGGTTATGATATCCGGCGCGCCTGTGCCCCTCGCAGACCCAATCGGCGACGCAATTGGTGGGCAAGGGGTCGCGGTACCAGTGGAGCAGCCCGCGGGAGGGCGTCCCGGCGAGGTGGATCAGCCGGCCCTCGCGGACGGTGCGCAGCCCACAGTAGCCGCGCTCCCCCTCAGCGATGCGACACTCGTTGGCGCATAAAGGGCAGGGGACGCCGTCGGGATGGCGCGGGGGCTCGGCCGGCAAGCCGAATTCGGCGCGCGAGCCGGCCTGCACGGCCCGCGCCCGCGCGTGGGCCTCGGGATGCCCCTGGCGCAGGCAATCCGCGCAGACCCCCAGCGCCCCCGAGACGCCGCGGCCCCCGCGACCACAGATAAAGCAGAAATTCCCTCTTGACATTGGAACAAATGTTCTATATAATACCTGTAGAGAACGGTCGTGAGACGAGGAGGCTCAACCCATGTCCCCAAAAGATGCCCTGAAACGCGCCGGCGCGCCGGCCGATCCCCAGCCCGCTCCCCTGGAGCCGAACGTCATGGTGCAAAAGTACGGCCCCGACCCCGGCGCGCACACCTGCGCCGGCTGCTACCTGCTGGCCTACCGCACGCTGCCGGCCGAGCGGCGCAAACGGCCCGTCTATCCCAACGTCTATCCTTGCGCCGGGGCGGCCAACTGGCCCCCCGACCAGCCGGCCTGCAAGCTCTGGCGGCCCATCCCCCAAGACGCCCGCCCGCGCAAGGCCCGCTGAGCCCCATCCTCCGCGCCGATCCCCCTCCAGCTCCAAGAGGGCCAGGAACCCCAGCGGGGTGACGATGGGGAG
>DAOTVR010000139.1:0-5830 GCA_034436315.1 Anaerolineae bacterium | reverse complement strand
GGTTATGCGTCTTGAGCTTGGGCACGTTGATGAGCACGGTATTCGTGGAAACGGCAAGCCGGCTGACGTTGCGCACGCGGTGCACCAAGGGGCGAGGGACTACCCTCTTCACGCAGGTGTAGCTCATAGGACAACGCAATTTGGCCCCCGTCGCCTCTGCCACCTCTAGGTAGCCCGTTCCCTTCCAGTGACGCGGATGGTTGTCATCGGTATCGCGCGGGTCCTCCAAAATATAAATCCCCTCACGACGTGCACCGTGCTCGCGCAGATATTCTATCAAGCCCCACACGAAAGCGGGATGTGTATCAACCCCCAATTCAGGATCGGCAAAGTGTTCCCCCGAGGTCACATTGGGCTTGATGACGACCTTCTCACCCTCCAACACAACTTGCAAAGCCTCAAGAGCTCGGCGAGCCACTCTCCGAAAGTCATCCCAACCGGGCGAAGCGGACACCGGAGAGCGCGAGACGAAAACAGCGTTCGGATCGTTCAATAACGGATGCAGTTTCATACCCAAACTATCCTCAGCCTTCTGGAGCATGATCCAAAAAGGAGGGCCTTAGCATGAGGCCCTCCTCCAAGCCAAACGCCCTCAGGCCGACCAGCCCTCAACGGCGTTGGCGGCGATCACCGAAGCGTAATAGCGAGCGCTGTCTTTCAGGATGCGCCGCTGCGTTTCATAGTCCACATAGACGATGCCAAAGCGCCGGCTATAGCCATAAGCCCACTCAAAGTTGTCCATCAGCGACCAAACGAAATACCCCTTGAGCCGCACTCCCTGCTCAATGGCTTTGTGCGCGGCTTGAAAGTGAGCGCGCAGGTAATCAACCCGCTTGGCATCGTGCACTTGGCCATCGGCGGTGAGCACATCCTCATAGGCGCAGCCGTTCTCGGTGATATACATCACCGGGGAGCCGTAATCCTTGTCTAGCCGCACGAGGAGGTCGGTCATCCCTTGGGGATAGACCTCCCAATTCATAGCCGTGTACTCCCCCTCGGGGCGGACAGTCGTGTAATCCAAAAAGGCCCCCTGAGTGTGCTTCACGACAGAGCGCGAGTAATAGTTCACTCCCAGGAAGTCGATTGTCCGAGCGATGATCTCCAGGTCGCCAGGGGCTACGCGCGGGATCCTGTAGCCGTACAGCCTCCACATGTCCTCTGGGTACTGCCCCTTGAAGACGGGATCAAGGAACCAACGGTTCAGATAGCCATCCTGACGAGCGGCCGCGGCGATGTCCTCCGGGGCTTCGCTGGCAGGATAGGCCGGGGCCAAGTTCAGGGTGATCCCTACCTGAGTGGAGCTATCTCCCACAGCGCGCAACGCATCCACTGCCAGCCCGTGGGAGAGCAACACGTGATGGGCCACCTGTAGAGCCAAACCTAGATCCTCCCAGCCCGGTGCATGGATCCCCATGAAATGGCCAAGGAAAGCCACCACCCAAGGCTCGTTGTGGGTGATCCACTTATGGACACGATCCCCCAGTCGCTTGGCCACTACCTGCACATATTCGGCAAAGCGGTAAGCGCAATCGCGGGCCGCCCATCCGCCCAGGCGTTGCAAAGCCGAGGGCAGGTCCCAATGGTAAAGGGTCACATAAGGCTCGATCTTGGCCTTGAGGAGTTCGTCCACCAGACGATCGTAAAAGTCTAGCCCCTTTTGGCTGACTTCTCCCCTCCCCTCGGGCAACACGCGAGGCCAGGATATGGAGAAGCGATACCCTTTAAGGCCGAGCCCGGCCATCAAGGCCACGTCCTCCCGATAGCGGTGATAGTGGTCGTCGGCCACATCGCCCGTATCCCCTCGGAACACCTTGCCGGGCCAACGACAGAACTGGTCCCAAATGCATTCCCCTCGCTCCGCAACGCCACCCTCCACCTGGAAAGCGGCCGTCGCGGTTCCCCAGACGAAACCTTCCGGAAAAGGCAACATCCTATCCATGATCTGCGCCCTCCTTCTGTTTATAGCGTGCCCACTCACATTGACCTTCGCATGATAGGGTAAAGCCCCCACCTCGTCAAACCAACAGATTAGGCTGAAGCCACAGAGAGTAGGTTGACCTAACCTACGCGCAAACCGGTAAGCTGGATTTCTGAAAATTGCGTATAATGTATGGCGTCGTGTGGTGGTAAACAGAAAAACAAAACGTGGAGGATATCAAAAATGGCTCAAACACGAACGGACCTCTATCCCCTCAAAGTAGTCCCCGGATACTTTGCCTCAAGGCCCGGAATCCAGCTCGGCACTCAGCTCCCCGCCGATGCCACCGAGGAGGACATGCGTCTCGCCCAACAGCTCGGCGTGGAATGGGTGATGACCTCGCTGGAAAAGCCCGAAGAGCACACGGTGGAGAACTATTTGCGGTTGCGCGACAAGTTCGAGTCCTACGGGCTAAAGATATACCGCCTGGCCAACCATGCCTGCCACAACATGGAAGAGGTCACCTTGAACCTGCCCGGACGCGACGCCAAGATCGCCCAATATCTGGACTATATCCGCAACCTGGGCAAGGCCGGCATCCATTATGCCACGTATGCCCATATGGGCAACGGCATCTGGAGCACGGGACGAGCCACCATGCGTGGCGGAGCCGAGGGGAGGGCATTTGACCTCTCCAAGGCCAAAACGGGCTGGTGGGTAGGCAAGGTCTACGAGGGCCCGCTGACCCACGGCCGGGAATACAGTGAAGAGGAACTCTGGGATAACTATACCTATTTTATCAAGCAGGTCGTCCCCGTCGCCGAGGAAGCCGGGGTGTACATCGGAATCCATCCCGACGATCCCCCGGTCTATCCCCTAGGGGGCATCCCGCGCTGTATCTTTGGCACCTTTGAGGGTTATAAGAGGGCTCTGGAGATCGCCGACAGCCCCAATATCGGCGTTTGCCTTTGCGTCGGCTGTTGGCTTGAGGGCGGAGCAGGGATGGGCAAAGACGTCGTTGAGGCCATCCGCTACTTTGGCGGGCAGAAGAAGCTCTTCAAAGTACACTTCCGCAACGTCTCTCAGCCGATGCCCGCGCCATGGGTAGAGACTTTTCTGGATGATGGCTATATGGATATGCATCAAGTCATGCGCGCTCTGCGCGAGGTGGGCTTTGATGGTGCGGTCATCTCCGACCATTTGCCGACCATGGTCGGGGGGCGTAGAGTGGCCGAGGCCTATTCTATCGGTTATATGAGGGCGCTGATTCAGGCGGTGAATAACGAGTTCGGCGGCCCCTAGAGGGGTCAAAAGCCAGGAGGTTACATGATCACAGATATAGCCGTTATCCTGATGGGCTATCTGCTCGGTTCTCTGCCTTTCGCTTTCGTGATCACCAAATTGAGCACCGGAAAAGATATTCGTTACGAGGGCGATGGGAATGTGGGGACGCGGAACGCCCTTCGCATCGCTGGTCCGCTGCCTGGGCTGCTCACCGCTATTTTGGACCTCAGTAAAGGGGCAGCAGCCTATTGGGTTGGCCATCGCTGGGGGTCCAGCGACATGGTGCTCTATCTGACGGGCTTCGCCCTGTTGTTGGGGCACGGGTTTCCGATCTGGCTGGGATGGCGCGGGGGGAAGGGTTTGGCCTGTGCAAGCGGTTTCCTTTTCCTAATGTGGCCCTATTCCGTGGTGGCCGGGTTGATCGTGCTGCTCATCGCGCGAACGTTGATGTCCAACTTTGACCTGGCCTTCGCCATCGCCGCTGCGGTCTTTTTCGCGCTCACCTTCGTTGAGGGCAACGACCTCACGAGGGCGATCTTTGTCGTCCTCTTCCTGGGAATGGCCGGGGCCAAAAAGCTGCTTGATCTGCCTCACGAGCGAGCCATCCTAGCCAGGAGCAGTCAGGCTGAAGGAGAGGCTCGTGAGCCAGAAGCACAACACCAACATACCCAATAACGATGCCCCTCGCCCGGATCATCGCTTCGCTAGGAGGCCATCATGCCCATGACCTCTAAAGAGCGCGCCAGGATTGCTCTGTTACGAGGCATCCCCGACAAAGTGCCCCTGGGCGACTTTGCCATAGATTATGACATCGCCGAGCGCATTTTGGGCCACGAGACCTACGCGCGGGCTAAGGCCAAATGTCAGATCGCCTATTGGGAGGGCCGCCGCGACGAGGTCGTACAAAGCTTGATTGAGGATACCATCGCCCTCTACAAGAAGCTTGACCTGTACGACATCGTCAACCTCTGCGCGATGACCCTCGGCCTGGTGCCCCCAAAGGGTTATCGCCCGGAAGCTCCACGCCGTGTGGACGAGGTGACCTGGGAATACCCCGATGGGCGCGTGCTCAAGTATTCCGAGATCACTGCCGATATCACCCTCGTCTACGATCCTCACCAATGGACTCGCCCGATCCGCGAGGAAGACTTCCCCTTAGAATTTGAATATCAGGAGCCGGACCCGTCGGCTTACGAGCTGGTGGACGCGGTCGTCGCCGCTTTGGGCGCAGAACGTTTTATTTTAGGCCCCTTTCCCCGTGCCGAGCAGTGGGTCCAACCAGGGGGCATGGAGCGCTCGCTGGTGCTCATGGCCGAACAGCCGGAGCTGGTAGAACGCGCTCTGCGTTCATCTCTCATCCGGGCCCAGATAGAGCAAGCCCACTGGGTGAATCGTGGTTTTGACGGTGTGCTGGATGGCACCGACTGGGCCTTTCGCTCGGGGACCTTTATGTCTCCGGCGATGTGGCGCCGCTTCTGTTACCCGGCACTAGAGGCTAACGTCCGGGCGGCACACCAGGCGGGATTGCTCTATGTACAGCATGCCTGTGGCAACAATTGGCCCATCCTAGATGGTTTCATGGAGGCGGGGGTGGACTGCTATCAATCCATCCAGGCCACGGCGGATATGGATTTACCCAGAGTGCGTCAGGCGACACGAGGGCGTATGGCCCTTTGGGGCGGAGTGTTGGTGGAGCATCTCGTCAGCGGCACGCCGGAGGAGGTCCGCCAGGATGTGCGCGCCGCCATGGAGATCGCCAAAGAGGGCGGGGGATTCATCCTGGGATCTTCACACAGCATCGCTGTGGGAACCCGTTACGAGAACTTTATGGCCATGCTGGACGAGTTCGACCGCCTGCGCGGTTAGCGGTTTATCATCCGTTGAAGGGCAAGGAGGATTCCGGTTTGAGATTATGGGTTTCCTTTGCCTCGCGAGGCAAAATCGGCCTGATCAACCCCGACGGCACAGAGGAGCGCTATCTGGAATTTGATGTGCCGGGCCAGGTGAGCTGGCAAACGGGGCCACAGTTTTCCGATGGGCGGCGCATCATCCTCCTCAGCTTAGAAGAGGGCAAGCCCTGGGAGGGCAAGGTGCAGACGCACCTATGGATCTACGATCTCCAAACCCAGGATCTGGTCGAGATCGCCACCAAGGATCGCCCTGCCCCTTTTATGGTCTGCTGCGCGCTCCTTCCCGGCGAGGAGCGCATGGTCGTCGGCCCGATCATAGATGGCGAGCAACGTATCTTCACCATGAACCTGGATGGCAGTGACCAAGCGCCCCTCACCCGGCGCGGCGAGGGATTCGCTTATGGCGTGGCCCTTAGCCCGGATGCCACTCGCCTTGCTTTCCACGTGACCGGCCCAGGCGACCTGCCCTACCGGATCATGGTCATGGACTTGAACGGACACAATCGGGTGACGGTTGCCCAACATCCGGACCATCTCTACTTCGGCCCCGCTTGGTCGCCCGACGGCCAGTGGCTCCTCTACCAGGATTGTCACTTCAAGGTAGATCCGGGGCACGATTGGGCCGACCTGTGTATCGGCCGGCCGGATGGCTCGGAGCATCGGGTGATTACCCAAGGAAGGCGGCAATGGTTCGGCACCTCCTACGGCGATCCTGAGA
>DAOTVR010000138.1:0-4643 GCA_034436315.1 Anaerolineae bacterium | reverse complement strand
TATATCTAGGTAGTTCCGGCCTCCCCGATAAGGCGCGCGACTTTACGCACAAGATCCTCCGGCTGCACGGGCTTGGAGATCCACATATCAATGGGGATATACTCGTCCGTAGGAAACATCTCGGCCGCGGGGCTGGAAGCGATGGAGGAAACCATAATGACCGGGATGTGACGCAACATAGTATCCTCGCGCATGGCGTTCACAACGTGCACCCCATCCAGTATGCTGCTCATCATCACATCCAAAAGGACGAGGTCGGGCGGAGATTGGCGCATCATCTGGAGAGCCTTATCACTGCTAGGAGCCGACTCCACCTCGTAACCCTTGGCCTTGAGAATAAGCCGGGTGATCTCTACGAAATCCGGATCATCATCTACGACCAATATTTTGGCCATCGGAGCCTCCCAGGTTCCAATACCTAGCCCCGCGCAAGAAGACGTTTGACCTCAGACAATAACTTCTGCGGGTCAACGGGTTTGGAGAGAAAATTATCAATGAGGTTGTCCTCATCCGTCGGGAACATGCCCATATAATCAGAGGCGGTGATAGAACTCACCACCAAGATCGGCGTATGACGCAAATGGGGGTGCGCACGAATGCGCCAGCTAGCATCCCAGCCATCCAGGATCCCGTCCATCATGATGTCCAGAATCACCAGGTCAGGCGGATTGGCCTCCATGAGCTCCAGAGCAGCATCCCCATTTTGGGCGATCAACGTCCGGTACCCATCCTTCTCCAGGACCAGGCGAGTCACTTCAAGGAAATCCGGGTCGTCATCTACGATTAATATGGTCGGTGGAGGAGGCTGCGGTAAGGCCCACTCGTAATCGTGTTTCAAAATGCGTAGTACATGGGCTGTCTTGCAATCCAGCACGCCGGACAGGCTCGCCAGACGCTCGGTGAGAAAAGACGTCAGGTGCTTGTCAGACTCAAAAGCTGCCTCAACGACGATATCGTGCTCTCCTGCCACGTGATAGACGCTCATCACCTCGGGCATGCCGCACAACGCCTCGCCCACGGAAGCCATCTGCGCCAGCCCGACTTTTAGAAAGATGAGCGCACGCGTCTCATAGCCAACCACAGAGGGATCCGCTACGCCCACAACCTTCAGATCCCCGTTCAGGATCAAGCGATCAATGCGCTTACGCACGGTACCCTCTGAGATCCCCAAGGCTCGGGCTATTTCCACGTTGGAGCGCCGGCCATCCTCGCGCAACAGATCTATGATCTGCCGATCAACCTTGTCCACAACCTGGCCTTTCATACACAAATTATAGCACAGAATACGAAATTCGTCAATAGTTTTCTAAATCATAACGATATTCGTATTCACACGAGTGCCACTAGGAGGTCAGCTCCCCTTACCATCACGGAAACGCAGACGAGGCCTCTCTGCTGGAAGCATGCCGCTCCGGGTACGCTCCGTAGCGCGCGATCGTCGGCGACTCTTCTCGGCGCTCAGGACGTGGTAATGCGGAGTCTCAGCCAACTTGGTCGTGGAGCCAAAGATCTGGGACATCAAGCGATCATAAGGGAGAAAACGATTGGCGACGAGAACCAACCGGCCATGGGGCGCCAAAGCCTCGTAAGCCTCATAGACGAAGGCCTCAACCACGTCGTAATTGACCTCGTGTCCGCTGTGGAACGGGGGATTGGAGACAATCAGCGTAAAGGCCTGCCCAGCCACGGCGGCTAAGCCGTCTCCTAGCAACACCTGTGCGCCGGTTACGGCATTGCGGCTCAAAGTGGCTTTAGCGCATTCACAGGCCAACCAGTCTACATCCACCAAGGTCACCTGGCCATTGAGTGCCCGCTTTGCGGCTACCATGCCGATCATGCCGTAACCACAACCCACATCTAACACGGTGTCGGCAATGCGAACTTCCAGGACGTCAAGCAACAAACGGGTGCCGGCATCCAGCTTGCGCCAAGAAAAAACCCCTGGTCGAGTGCAGACGGTGTAAGTTTCACCCTTCACTTGGATGGCGAACTCGTTGAAGGTGCCCTCGGCGATGCCCGGCGTAAGGTAACTGGCGGGCAAACCACCTTCAGGAGCCGGCCCACGGGCGAACAAGACCACGCGGTTGCTGCGCTTGTAAGCCAAGAGCACTTCCGACCCAAAAAGCTCTGCGCCATCCTGGACGGCACTCTTGATCCCTTCGTCGTTGGCCCCAGCCAGGTACAGCCGCCCCCCTTCCCGTAGGGCATTGAAAGCCTGGAGGAAATAGAGCCGCCATAGATCGCGGCCTTTGGGCAGGGTCATCAGGACCACATCATAGGCGGCCTCCTGGATGGCAGAGAGCCCCACCACGATCTGGGCCCCGAAACATTCGTTAGCCCGCAGCGTCCGTTGCGCCGCTTGGACGGCGACGACGTTCGTGTCACATAAGGTGATGTTCTCTGCGGCACTTCGGCTTGCCGCCCATACACCCAAGGCGCCGTGCCCACAGGGTAAAATGAGCACCCGCTCGCCCGCCACGACCTTGGCGTGCTCGGCGAGGAGGCGCATTGCCTCAGGGATGTGTCCCCACTTGGGGAAACCGGCTCGGGTGACCAAGCGCAACGGCCGACCGGCAAGCTCACCGTCAATGATCTGCTCTTGACGATAGTTGAGGAACCCTCTACTCTGGATCATCTCGTCCATCCCTTAACATTTTACAGGCCTGTCTCCAGGTGTCAATTGCAATATTTATTGCATATTGACGTTGAACGAACAAGCGTTCTAGCTTGCCTTTTGGTTATTGACTCGTCATAAGTGCTATATGTGGCACCGTATGAAATATAATACCACAACGGGTAGCGTATATCGAAAATGATAGCCCGAAATTTACGCAAGAAGACTTGCCAAAGGCGAGTTTTTGCGATATAATAAGGGTGCTTAGATCCGCTGGATCTGATGGCGATCAAGACACATATCCGTAAGCGCCAGTGAGCTGTAGTTCTCCTCGTAGTTTGAATGTTGCGCCTACCATGACGCGAATGTTACCCAACGTGCGTTTGTGCCACATCGTTACTCGCTTTGTAACCTTTGGACGATTTGTCAGAGCTTTTTATGGAGGGAGTCGGGATGTCAGAGTGCATGATCAAGATGGTGCGTAAGCGCGATGGGCGCCTTGTGCCCTTCGACCAGGAGAAGATCACCAATGCCATCTTCAAGGCCGCGCAAGCAGTCGGCGGCGATGATCGGGACCGAGCGGTCTTTATCTCCAACCAGGTCGTCAAGATGTTGGAGGAGCGCTTCGGTAGCGAGCGCATACCGACCGTAGAGGAGATCCAAGACCTGGTAGAGCGCGCCTTGATCAAAAACGGCCACGCTAAGACGGCCAAAGCCTATATCCTCTACCGCGACCTCCACAACAAGCTACGAGATATCCGCGCCCTGGTTGACGCCAACGAACTCGTGGAGGGTTACTTGAACCACGTCGATTGGCGGGTTAACGAGAACAGCAACATGAGCTTCTCGCTACAAGGCTTGAATAACCATATCTTCTCCGCGGTGAATAGCGCTTACTGGCTGAACCGCCTCTATCCCAAGGAGGTCCGCGAGGCACACACCAACGGCGACATCCACATCCACGACCTTTACATCCTGGCCGTCTATTGTTGTGGCTGGGACCTGCGAGACCTGTTGATCCGTGGTTTTGGCGGCGTCCCCGGGAAGGTGGATTGCAAGCCCCCGAAGCATTTCCGTTCGGCCCTCGGACAAGTGGTGAACTTTTTCTACACCATTCAGGGGGAATCCGCCGGGGCGGTGGCCTTTTCTAACTTTGACACGTACCTTGCCCCCTTCATCCGTTACGACAACCTGAGTCCTAAAGAAGTCCGCCAGGCACTCCAGGAGTTCATCTTCAACTCTAACGTGCCCACCCGCGTGGGTTTCCAGACTCCCTTTACCAATATTACCATGGATCTCGTGGTACCCCCTACCCTGGCAAACGAACACGTGATCATCGGCGGCGAACCACAAGCCGAGACCTACGCCGAGTTCCAGCCAGAGATGGACTTGCTTAACCGCACCTTCGCCGAGCTGATGCTGGAGGGAGACGCCCGGGGGCGGGTATTCACCTTCCCTATCCCTACTTACAACATCACCCCTGACTTCGATTGGGATAATCCCACCTTGGACCCCATCTGGCAGATGACCGCCAAATACGGCATCCCTTATTTCGCCAACTTTGTGAACTCGGACCTCCATCCCGAGGATGTGCGTTCTATGTGCTGCCGGCTGCGCCTGTCCAACCGCGAGCTGCGCAGCCGGGGTGGAGGGCTGTTCGGGGCCAATCCGCTCACCGGCAGCATCGGCGTAGTGACCCTGAACCTGGCACGCATCGGCTACCTGGCTTCAAGCGAGGAGGATTTCCTGGCCCGTGTCGCGCAGCTTATGGATATCGCCCGCGACAGCCTGGTGATCAAGCGTCGGGTCTTGGAGCGCTTCACCGAAGAGGGCCTCTATCCCTACTCGCGCCACTACCTTGACGGCATCAAGGAGCGCTTTGGCAGCTACTGGGCCAATCACTTTAACACCATCGGCCTTAATGGGATGAATGAGGCCCTGCTCAACTTCATGGGAGTTGACCTGACCACCGAGCGCGGTCGGGCGTTCGCCGAGCGCGTGTTGGACTTTATGCGCGAGCGTCTCTTGG
>DAOTVR010000137.1:0-11717 GCA_034436315.1 Anaerolineae bacterium | reverse complement strand
TCTTCCTGGCCGAAGGGCTGGGCATTCGGGTTGATATCTATCAGGCCTTCCCCTACCCCGACCCCTGGTCGCCTTGGTTCGATCCAGAGGTGGTCAGCGTGGCCGGTATCGCCTGGGTACTCGTCTGCACGGGCGCGTTCATCGGGCGGGCTATCCTGCCGCGCCTCGCCGCCGAAGCCCGGTTGGGTTTGGGGATGTTGGCCCTCGGCCTGGGATGGTACGTGATCACGGCCACCATCCACCTCAGCCATGGTGCAAGCGGCAGCGACCCTTATTGCTACCTGCAGATGGCCGCGGATTTAGCCCAACGGGGCACGGCGCTCCACGAGTTCCCTCTGGTGGCCCTTGCGCGCGAGGCCCATATCCCGCTTTGGCCGATGGTACACGTGGGTTACCATCCCCCTACGATCGGGACGCTTGCGCCCACGGTCTGGCCCATCGGCTGGCCGCTCATCTTGGCGCCCTTTTATCGGCTGGGAGGCGAGGCGGCTGCCCTGTGGGCTGCGCCGCTTTGTGCGCTTGGAGCGGCCCTCTTGACCTGGGAGTTGGCACGCGTCCTTGGAGGCGGCGAGGATAGGGGGAGGGCTTGGCTTGCGGCCGGCCTGGCAGCGCTGATTACCCTCACCTCTCAAGAGGGCCTCTTGCGTTCGCTAGTGCCCATGGCCGACGCGGCGGCGCAGATGCTGACCGTGCTCACGCTCCTCTTTTTGGTGTGCGCCCGCCGCCGGGATGCGTTCCTCTGGAGCGCCTTAGCCGGGGCCTCCTTGGGGTTGACCTACTTTGTGCGCCATGCTCAACTTCCGCTCGGCTTGGCAGCGCTGCCGGCCTTGCTGGGCACGCCCTGGCCCCGGAGGCGACGGCTGGGCCACCTGGGGGCCTTTGCCCTGGGGGCGCTGGCCTGCGCCCTGCCCGATCTCCTGTACCATCGGCGCGTTTTCGGCTCCTTTTGGGCCAGCGAATCGCCGGAGTGGTTCCTGATCTCCTGGCGCAACATAGGGCCAACTTTCCTGGGCCTGCTCAAGGATGGCCTGCTACGCCGGGGGGAGTTCGGTTACCTGCTGCCCTTCATCCTCTACGGCGCCTGGCGGCAGGGGCGTGAGGCCTCCGAACGCCCCTGGGCGGCGATGATGGGGCTGGGCTTCTGCGGCGTCCTGCTCTTCAATCTCTCCTACGGTGCCCTGCGCTTGCGCGACCTCATCTCCCTCTTTCCGATCTTGGCCCTGTGGGCCGGGCGAGGCGTAGAGGAGCTGTGGGGGCACGCCGCTGAGAGCCGCTCCCGGCCGACCCTGTGTCGGGCGCTGCTGCTTATTCTGGTGCTCATGGCCCTCGCCGCGCGCACGACCGAGGCATTGAAGGCGCCGTGGTCTCCGCGCCTGTGGACCTTTGGCTACGTCTCGGCCGCCGAGCGCGCGGAGTATGAGCGGCTGCGCCTCGCCTTGCCGCCTGGAGCCGTAGTCGGCACGGGGCTGAATAGCGGGGCAGTGGAACGCTATACGGGCCACCAGGCCGTACGTCCGGCCACTTGGTCAGATGAGGAGTTCGCTCGCTTTTTGCGTGCACTTGAGGCCGAGGGGCGAGCACTCTATCTCCTGGACGATGGCGAGGAGATGGAGATGTTCCTCTCTCGCCTATCTGTAGCCTACCGGCTACGGCACTGGGGAGAGTTCGTTTTGCCCACCTTCGGGCTTGGGGGGCAGGATGACGGGCGGCGCGCCGGGCTATATGCCCTGCAGTAAGAAAACCCACTTCCGAGGTGGGGCCCGTCTGGAGGGTGAGCTATGACGAGCGCAGCGTCTTGGCGTAGGCCGCCAGACAGCGCTCGATTTCATCGTGGGCCTGCTCCAGGCCCTCCCACCCTTGCGGCCTCACTTCGGCCTGCTCCAGGTTCTTGTAGACGCTAAAGAAATGCTTCACTTCGTCCAGAAAATGCGGCGGGACGTCTTCTAGCGAGCGATAGCTGGCGAAGAGGGGATCCGTGTGGGGCACGGCCAGGATCTTGTCGTCCAGCACACCGCGATCCAGCAAATGAAAGACCCCCAGGGGCCGCGCCTCGATGATGCAGCCGGAGAAGGTGGGTTCGTTGGTCATCACCAGGACATCCAGCGGGTCGCCGTCCTCATCCAAGGTGCGGGGCATGAAGCCATAGTCGCCGGGGTAATGCAGTGAGGAGTAGAGCACGCGATCCAGCTTGATGAATCCTCCCTGTTCGTCGTATTCATACTTGTTGCGGCAGCGCTTGGGGATCTCGACCACCACATAGATCACCCGAGGCACATCGGGGCCTGGCGGCAACTCGCGCCAGAGATTCAAAATGGGCATCGTGAGCCTCTCCTCTGATAGGATCTCCTCGTAACACTGTTATGACATAACAACACCTCTATCCTACTCGGAGATGCTTCCAGTGGCAAGGGACATGCCTGTGCCAATGCGATTAACGCTGGCGCTTGCCTTTGCAAGCCCAATCTGCTATACCTGAAACCAACTTGGATGTTGCACTGCTGAATAGATCGTTCGCGGGAGGCAAGGAGATGGAGTTCTTTGAAGTGCTCGCCAAGCGGTATAGCCACAAAGCGGCTTTTGATCCCACGCGCCCGGTCCCGGAGGCGGATCTTAAGAAGATCGTGGAGGCCGGGATGGCTGCGCCCTCGGCGGGGAATGCTCAATCGCCCGAGTTCATCATCGTCAACGACGCGGCGCTCTGCCGGCGCATCGGAGAACTCTCGGGCAACGTGCCGCTGAAAACGGCCCCCGCTATGATCGCCGTGCTCAGCCAACCCTACATGCGCCAGGTCTGCGACCTCAAGGCCGAGTGTCTCATCGCCGATATGGCCGTCGCCACGGGATATATGTTGCTCGCTGCCACCGCCTTGGGCTATTGCTGTGGCTGGGTGGACGGCCCCTTCACTGCCGCGGAGACCAACCGGGCCGTTGCCGAACTGCTCGGCATCCCCGATGATCGCCTGCTGGTGCTCTTTGTCCCCGTGGGTTATCCGGGCGAGGAGGGCCCGCGCCGGCCCAAGAAGCCCTTCCAACAGCGGGCGAGCTGGAACAAGTACGACATCCAGCGATAAGCCGAGCTAAAAGGAGCGTTCTTAGGGTGCCCGTCAGGGCATGAGCGTCCGGCGACGTCGCTACAGACCATGCGCCTGGCAAATTGGCCAAGGCGAATGTTCTGCTGGAGTGACTTTGGTCGTATCTTCAGCCCTTAGCCTCTGCTATAATATTTCCAGAAAAGCAATGAGCTTTGTTAAGCCCTGATTGAGGTGGACATGTTGGACGATTCTTGGACCCTGCCTGAGTTCAAGGACGAGCTTTGCATTCGCTGCGGCTCCTGCGTAGAGACGTGCGAGCAAGGAGCTATCGTCTTGGGGGAAGAGCACGCGTTCTTGGCCCATCCTGAGGATTGTGACGGCTGCGGCGAATGCGAGGACGTCTGTCCTCAGGGGGGTATCCAATTCACTTTTGAGATCGTCTGGGGCGAGAACTAGGCTCCGGCGATCGCTACGGAGGCAAGCATGGCAGAGCGTTTCATCTACCTGGATAACAGCGCAACCACGCGTCTGGACGAGCGCGTGTTAGAGGCGATGAAGCCCTACTTTCTGGATATCTACGCCGTGGCCACGTCGCAATTCGGCTACTCCATGGGCATTGAGGCCAAGGACGCCATGGACGCGGCACGGGCCACGATCGCCGGCGCGCTAGGCGCTGAGCCGGAGGAGTTCATCTTCACCTCGGATAGCACCGAATCCAGTAACATGGCCCTCAAGGGGGTGGCCATGGCCCTGGGGGAGAAGAAAGGCAAGCACATCATCACCACGCCCATTGAGGATTTCCCCGTGCTCTATAGCGCGCGGGCCTTGGAGAAACAGGGCTTCCGGGTCACCTACCTGAAAGTGGACGAATACGGGCTGGTTGATCCCGATGAGCTGCGTCGGGCGATCACCCCGGAGACGATCCTCGTCTCCATCCAAGCGGCCAATCAGGAGATCGGCACGTTGCAGGATCTCTCGACCATCGCCGCTATTTGCCGCGAGCGCGGTGTGCTCTTGCATACCGATGCCACCCATACCTTCCCACGCGTGCCCTTGAACGTGCGCGAGACGCCCGTGGACTTGGTTACGGTCACGGCGCACCTGATCCACGGGCCTAAGGGGATCGGCGGACTCTACGTGCGTAAGGGGACGCCGTTGGTCAAGTGGATGGACGGCGGCTTTCAGGAGTTTAATTTGCGCGCGGGGGTGGAGAACATCCCCGGCGCGGTGGGCTTTGCCAAGGCAGTGGAGCTGGTCACCCCGGAGGAGACGGCGCGGATCCAGGCGATGCGCGATCGGGCCATAGAGCGCTTGTTGCAGATACCCCACTCGCGGCTCAACGGCCATCCCACCCGCCGCCTGCCGCAGAACGCCAACGTCTCCTTCCGGTTCGTGGAGGGGGAATCGGTGCTCTTGCATCTGGATATGCGCGGTTTTGCTGTGAGCACGGGTTCGGCCTGCTTTAGCCGCTCGCTTGAGGCCAGCCACGTGATCCTGGGGATCGGCGGCGATCACGAGCGGGCACATGGCTCGGTGCGGGTCACTTTCGGGCGCTTTAATACGTTGGAGGATGTGGACGCCCTGGCCGAGGCGCTGACGGATGTCATCACCGGCCTGCGGGCCATCAGTCCATTAGGAAAGGAGTGAGCGATCATGCCATTACCCTATAGCGAGTTGGTCATGGAGCATTTTCGGCATCCCCGTAACGTCGGGCGCATTGAGGACGCCGACGCCAAGGCCGTGGAAGGTAGCCCGGCCTGTGGGGATATGGTGGCCGTTTACATCAAAGTAGATAAGGAGACGCAGCGGATCACGGATATCAAGTTTGAATCCTACGGCTGCGCTTCCAACATCGCCACCGGCTCGATTATCACCGAGCTGGCCAAGGGCAAGACGTTGGAGGAAGCCAAGAAGATCACCTGGCAACAGGCGGCCGAGGCCCTCGGTGGGCTGCCGGCCATCAAGGCCCATTGTTCGGTCTTGGCCGTGGACGGCCTGCGGGCGGCGATCCAGAACTATGAGGAGCGCCACGGGCTGGTCAAGGAGCGCGTGCCCACCACGGTGGAGGAGGTACGCCGGCGGCTCAAGCATGTGATGAATCCGGTGGTCGGGCTGGACTTGGTGCGCACCAAACTGGTCAAGGACATCGAGTTGAACCAAGGGACGGTGCGCGTGGTGATCGATCTTCCGGCGGACCATCAGTTCGCGGCCACCATCCGCCAGGATATCCTGGATAAGCTGGAATCCTTGTGGGACATTGAGAAGGTCATCGTGGAGTTCACGGAGTGAGGTGCGCTATGGCCGAGATCAAAGTGGATGTGCGCGGGCAAACCTGTCCCGTGCCCTTGGTGGAAGTGCGTAAAGCGATACGCAAGGCCGCGCCGGGGGATATCATTGAGGTCATCGGGACCCATCCGGCCTCAAAGAAAGAGATCCCCATGGCCGTAGAGGCCCTGAAGTTGGAGTTGCTTAGCGTTGAAGGGTCGGATACGGATTGGGTGATCCGCATCCGCCGCTAGGAGGAACTATGGCCCAGCGAACGACCATCGTCGTGCAAAGCGGCGATATGGACAAACTCTATAGCGCGCTGATCATCGCCAACGGCTCGTTAGCCATGGGTATGGAGGCCTCTTTGTTCTTCACCTTCTGGGGTTTGGAGCGGCTGAAGAAGGGTGGCTTGGAGAAGGGGCCTCTATCCAAGATGCACCTGCTGGGCTTGGGCAAGTGGATGGTCAAGCAGCGCATGAAGCGCGCCAAAGTCGCCGACCTGGAGAAGTTGCTGAGCGATTTCAAGGAGCTAGGAGGCAAGATCATCGCCTGTGAGATGACCATGGAGATCATGGGCATCAAACGCGAGGACTTGCGCCAGGACTTGATAGACGAGTACGGTGCCGTGGGCACTTATATCCAACATGCTCGCGATTCGGCGATTACTCTATTCATTTAGGAGCTCACCACCGAGACACAAAGGCACCAGGACAAAGGTTTATCTTCGATTCCCTGTATCTTGGTGCCTTAGTGTCCTGGTGTCTTGGTGGTACTTGGTGGTAGGTGTCTTTCTCTGGAGGCTCTCATGAAACTGTTCAGACGTGGTTTTCTTCGGCTAAGCGCATATGCGCTCTTTGGGGCCGTTGCGGCGGCCTGTGGCCTTAGGACTCAAGAAGAGGCCCCGGCAGCGTCGGACGCGGAAGAGCCTCTCATCTTGCAGAACGAGAATAGCCCGGCGATCAAGCCCACCTGGAACGTGCGCTTCTTTCGCCCTTTCAAGGCGGTGGATCACAAGGCTTGGCGGCTGCACATCGAGGGCCTGGTCGACGAGCCTAAGGATTTGAGCCTGGACGACATCCAAAAGCTGCCCAGTGTGGAGCAAGAGTCACGTATGGTCTGCGTGGAGGGCTGGTCCGCCAAAGCCAAGTGGGAGGGGTTCAGGTATCAGGCCTTGGCGGAGTTCGTCAAGCCCCGGCCCGAGGCGACCTGGGTCTATATCCACTGCGCCGACGGGTATTACGAATATCTGCCCATCAGCGACCTGGCTCACCCCAGGGTGCTTTTCGCCTACAAGATGGACGGCGAGCTTTTACACGACATGTTCGGCGCCCCCCTGCGCCTGATCGTGCCCTTCAAGTGGGGCTACAAGGGGCCCAAGACGATCACCCTGCTGCGCTTTCAGGATAAGGGGGGCCAGGGCTATTGGCCCACCGTGGGGCCTTACTCACCGGAGGGCACGATTCAGGCCGGCATAGATCACCCTTTGGACTTGGGCGGCCGGCGGGAGATATCCGGTGGTGAAGTGACGGAGTATTAGCGTTTCCGGCCGCTCCGGCACCGTCAGGTACGTGGCTCTGGTGGGCACGTTGATAGAGGGGGAAAGATGACGAATCATCTCCGGGGCGAAACGAGCCCCTATCTTCTACAGCATGTTGAGAACCCCGTGGATTGGTACCCTTGGGGCCATGAGGCGCTGGCTAAGGCGAAAGCCGAGGATAAGCCGATTTTCCTTTCCATCGGCTACAGCGCCTGCCACTGGTGTCATGTGATGGCCCAAGAGTCGTTTGAGGACGAGCAAATAGCTGCCATCTTGAACGAGCGTTTTGTAAGCATCAAGGTAGACCGCGAAGAGCGGCCCGATCTGGATCGCATCTATATGGCCGCTGTCCAGGCCCTCACGGGCAGCGGAGGCTGGCCCATGTCGGTCTTTCTCACGCCGGAGGGCGTGCCCTTCTATGGGGGCACTTATTTTCCCCCCGTCTCGCGCTACGGCTTACCGGCGTTCAAAGACGTCCTTCTGGCTGTCAGCGAAGCTTGGAGGGCGCGCCGTGACCAGGTCGAGCTGAGCGCTCAACAGGTGTTAGAATTTCTCCAGCGTCACCAAGCTGCCAGCCCGTTAGCTCAAGAGGAGGGCGCTTTGGGCGCCGAGGTGTTGAATGCGGCCACCTGGTCTCTGCTTGAAAGCCATGATTCGCGTTACGGAGGCTGGGGCCCTGCACCCAAGTTCCCTCAACCGATGGCCTTGGAGTTCCTGCTACGGCGGCATCACGCCACCCAAGATGCTCAAATCCTCGCTGTGGTCACTCATACCTTGGAGGCGATGGCTCGTGGGGGCATCTATGATCAGCTTGGCGGTGGCTTTCACCGTTACGCGGTGGACGACCGCTGGCTGGTGCCGCACTTTGAGAAGATGCTCTACGATAATGCCCAGTTGGCGCAGGTGTATCTGCATGCTTGGCAGGTGACGGGCGATCCTCTCTTTCGCGCTATCGCCCAGGAAACGCTGGATTACGTCGCCCGTGAGATGACCGATGTCAGAGGGGGCTTTTTCTCCTCCCAGGACGCCGATAGCGAGGGCCAGGAGGGCAAGTTCTTCCTCTGGGCGTTGGACGAGGTGCGCGCCCTGTTGGGCTCTCAGATGCGAGCTTTCGCTGACGCCTATCCCTTGAGTGCAGGGGGCAATGACGAGGGACGTAACATCCTCTCTTTCGTGGGCACCTGGGAGGAGCGAGAGGCACTGGCTAACGCGCGACAGGAGCTATTCCGGGCGCGCGAACGGCGCATCCGCCCGGGGCGGGATGAGAAGGTGTTGACCTCTTGGAATGGTTTGATGCTTGCCGCCTTTGCCGAAGGGGCTCGGGTCCTTGGGCGAGATGATTATCGCCGGATTGCCGAGCGCAATGCCGAGTTCCTCTTGCGCGAATTGCGAAGCGGGGACGGCCGTCTGCTACGCGTTTGGAAGGCAGGTCAGGCCAAGCTGGCCGGTTATCTGGAGGATTACAGTTTCCTTATCTGGGGCTTGCTGTCCTTATACCGGGCCACCTTTGAGGAACGCTGGTATCTGGCCGCGCGGGACTTGGCCGAGACGATGATCGCCCATTATGGCGCACCGGATGGCTGTGGCTTCTTTGATACCGCCGACGATCACGAGCGTTTGATCACGCGCCCCAGGGAGTTGCAAGATAACGCCGTCCCCTCGGGGAGCGCGATGGCGGCCCTGGTCCTGTTGCAGTTATCCGGGCTTTCTCTGGAATCGCGTTATGAGGAGCTGGCTCGGCGCGCCATCGCCCAAGTGGGGGCGTTGGCCTCGCAATACCCACTGGCCTTCGCTCAATGGCTGAACGCCCTGGACTATGCCTTAACCCGTCGCGAGGTGGCTATTGTCGGCGCACCCGGCGCGATGCCCACGCGCGCGTTGCTCGCCATCTGCGATCAGGGCTATCACCCGTGTCAGATCGTGGCCTGTGGAGACCCATCCGGCGGGGGGACGGTGGTGCCCCTCCTGCGCGAGCGGCAGCAGATCGGGGGGCTGGCCACAGCTTATGTTTGCGAGAACTCGGTGTGTCGTCCGCCGGTTACTGACCCTGAAGCGCTCAGGGCGCTCCTTGGCTCGGGGAGTCTACATGAGAAAGGAGAGGCATGAGGCTTATCGGGAAAAGAGTGGCCATCTTGGCCGAGGATATGTATGAGGATTTGGAGCTCTGGTACCCCTACTATCGCCTGCTGGAAGAGGGGGCCGAGGTGCGCATCGTGGGACCGGAAGCGCAGGTCTACAAGAGCAAATACGGCTATCCGGTGAAGGCCGGCCTCGCCGCGAGTGCAACGAGCGCTGCCGATTTCCATGCGGTGATCATCCCCGGCGGCTTCGCCCCTGATCGCTTGCGGCGCTACCCGGCCGTGCTCGACCTGGTGCGCGGTGTCTTTAACAAGGGGGGCCTGGTGGCCGCGATCTGCCACGCAGCCTGGGTGCCCATCTCGGCGGGCATTATGCGCGGCAAGCGCGCTACCTGTGTGAGCGCCATCAAGGATGACCTGATTAACGCCGGCGCGACCTATCTGGATCAGGCCGTGGTCGTGGATGGCAACTTGATCACCTCGCGCACGCCGGACGATCTCCCGGTCTACTTGCCGGCGATCATCGCCTGGCTGGAACGAGGACGCTAAGGGAGAGCGTCGGATAGAACCCGACGGCCGCTCACGCCGAGCCGGCGCAGCGGGTTTCCTATCGCTGGCCGGGGGACTCGGTCCACCGATGTCTCAAAATGCCGGGGAGAAATCGGCAAGAGCGGTTGCTTACGGAATGTGGGCGCGCTATAATGTGCTTGTGACAGACCCTTCACTTCGCTCAGGGTGACAGGAGGTTCTTGAAAGCGGCGAAGGGCCTTGCAAGAGTTTTTGTGGACTAGGCCGCGTCTGCAAACTCTCGTAGCCTAGGGCCTCGTGCCCGTCTTATCACCTCATGGCGTGCGTTTTTGAGAGAATGACGTCCACGAGGGGCTAGGCTACGCTTTGCAAACACAACCAAGAAAAGGAGGCTACACACATGGCTACTATGAGCGAGATCATCCAGCAAGCGGATTGGAAGAAAGAAAAGCATGTCCCGGTCATTGAGTGTCCGGACGAGGTGAAGGCCGGCGAGATCTTTGAGGTGAAGGCGAGCCTGGGCAAGGAGATCGCTCACCCCAACACCACCGAGCACCACATCCGTTGGATCACCCTCTACTTCCACCCCGAGGGGGACAAGTTCGCCTACCAGGTGGGCCATTACGAGTTCTCAGCCCACGGGGAATCAGCTGCCGGGGCCAATCAAGGGCCGGTTTACACCCATCATGCCGTGACCACGGCCCTGAAGATCAACAAGTCGGGCACGCTCCATGCCCTGGCCCTGTGTAACATCCATGGGCTGTGGGAGAGCAGCAAAGAGGTTCGGGTTGTCTCGTGAGCCCGGATTGATGGGGTAGTCTGACCCGGCAAGGGCGTTGGAAAGGGGCGCCGCGCGGAAGCGGCCTTTTGCCCCTTCCAACGCTTGCTCTGTCGGTTTGCGCGCGAAGAGGGGGACAGATGGATCAATGGGAATATGACATTACCACGCACTCTGCGGAAGAGATCCTGGCCGCCCGCGGGGCGCCGGCGGAGACGGAGGAGCAGCCCCGAGTATTCTACTGTAACTCCGACGGCTATTGCTTCTTTGACCGGGCGCCTAACCCTTATGTCCAAGCCATCATCGGCGTGCTGAACAAGCGCGGCCAGGAGGGTTGGATACTCGTCCAGGTCGCCTTGCGCGAGCGGGACATGATCTGTTTCTGGCGCAGAAAGCGCTGAGGGGGAAGAATGCGTAAAGTGATGCTCTATGCTTTGAGTACCTGCATTTGGTGCAAGCGCACCAAGCAGTTCCTAGACGAGAACCATGTCGTCTATGATTATGTTTATGTGGACATGTTGGACCGCGAGGCGAAAAGGCAGATGCTCGCCGAGGTCAGGCGCTGGAACAAGCACGAGAGTTTCCCCACGGTCGTTATCAACGATGGCGAGAAAGTCGTCGTGGGCTTTGATGAGCAGCGGTTACGCGAGGCGTTGGGCTTATGAGCGCGAGGACCCAAGCGGTGTTGGACCTCTACCGGCGGCTCAAGCGAGAGGCGGAGGAGGCGGGCTACTATCTCAACCCCGATGAGGAGTTCACCCTGGATTTGGTGGAGGGGTTGCTCGTCAACCAAGGGCGTTACGGCTACCCCTCATGCCCCTGTAGATTGGCCGAAGGGGAACGCGAAGCGGACCGCGATATCATCTGTCCCTGCGACTATCGCGATCCCGACCTGGACGAGTATGGCGCCTGTTATTGTGGGCTATATGTCTCGGAGGAGATCGCCCAGGGCAAGAAAAAGGCCCGCTCCATCCCCGATCGGCGTCTCAGCGAGCCTCGCGTTGCGGCCCATACTGAGGAGCTTGTGGGCCGGACGGCGGGCGGGCTGCCCGTGTGGCGCTGCAAGGTGTGCGGCTACCTTTGTGCGCGGCCTCAGCCGCCGCTGAAATGTCCCATTTGCAAGGCGGATAAGGATCGCTTTGAGCGTTTTGCTTTGGGCAAGGTGGGAGATTGATGTCCCGAGGCAAGCTGTACCTCACCATCATACACTGGACGGCGCCGGCGCTCTTGTTGATCTGGCTGGAATTACTCAGCGGCCTGGGTAGCGTCAAAGGCGAGCTGCTCGGGCCGCTGACTTTGGGCCTGCTCAAGCCGGCCAACGCCGGCAAGCTTCACGCCCTGCGGCTGCCGCTCATCACCGGGCTTGTAGCCTATCTCCACGCTACAGTGGGCCTGCAGCTCATGGCCCGCCGACTCAGATGGATCAAACACAAAGGGGCCTGGGAGATCGGCATTTGGATCGTCGGCCTGTTGGGGCTGGCGCAGTTCCTCTTACT
>DAOTVR010000136.1:0-2232 GCA_034436315.1 Anaerolineae bacterium | reverse complement strand
TGGCCTAGCAGCCCTTTACGGCTTGGCGCGAAGGCTTCTGAGCTGGCAGACGGGCCTTCTATCAGTGGCCTTGCTCGGCGTGAGCTTGCCTCAGGTCTGGTTTGCCCGCTTTCCTATCTCAGAGATCTATACCCAGGCTCTGCTCCTGGGCGGACTGTATTTGGCTGTATTGGCCAGACAATTGGACCCAAAAGCAACGCTTGCTCATCGATTTAGCTTGTGGAGCGGCCTAGCCCTAGCTGCACTCACTGTACTGCGCTTTGAGGCCCCCTTTTTCCTCTTGCCACTCGTCATCCTATTACTTATTGGCTGGGAAGGAAGCGTTTTTCAGAGGGCCAGCAGCAAGTGTACCTGGGCGCTGGCTGTTGGGATCGCCAGCCTGTTGGGCTTCCTAGTGAGCTTGGGATTATCTCGCTTCTACATTTTCGCCTCGTCTTTAGTGTCTTTCTCTTACCCCTTTACGCGGGCTGCGATCGCGTTGTTCTTGGCCATAGTAGGCATTGTCGGCCTGGCCTGGCACCGATGGCCCCAAGACCGTGCCAGCCTGATCCGGCTGCTCGACCTGAGCAGGAAATGGCTTCCGGGAATTGTCGCCCTACTCTGGATAGGTTGGTCGCTGGTCGCCTTGTGGCAATTCTTCACTCGCCCCTGGGGCAGTAGCCTCGTAGGTTGGCTCGCGCAATACTGGACCCGTCCTGGCCTTCTCTTGAGCGCCATCGGCGCGTTTGTCCTGTTTTGGCGTAGCTATACAGGGGCCAGGCACCCTGAGCTCCTGGCTCTTTTGGCTTTGGCGGCGCTTTTCCTATTAATGTACTCCTGGAATTCCTTCGTGAATCCCGTGCATCCTTGGGCCATGCGGCGGATGATACCTGTCATCATGCCAGCGTTGGCTCTTTGCTCTGCAGGGCTGCTCACCGAGGGGGTGAAGCAGATTCGCTTGGCCCTTCCGGCGCGACCTTTCAGGATCGTCTCCAGATGGGCTGTTCCCTTAACTGCAACTCTCGTGTTCCTAGCGGTGGCCTATGCGACCGGCTTGCGCACCCTGCCGTTCCTAACACATCAGGAGCGTCAGGGCCTCTGGCGGCAGCTTGAGGCTTTGGCTGGGGACTTTCCTTCAGGTGCCGTGTTGTTATTCGACAACGGTGAGGCTGGTGTACGTTTAACGCAGGTGATGGAGTTGGTCTTTGGCCATCCCTCTTTTACGCTTTGGGATACCGAGGCGGCCCGTAGCGACTCCAGGGCGGTTGATCGCCTGATTGACTCAGCATTAGCCCAAGGTCGTGCCGTCTATTTGGTGATCACCGATGGCAATCTGGAGTGGAGGCCTGAACGGTGGCGATTGGTTGCCCACAAGGCTCGGCGCATAGAGACTCCCACTTTGCGCCATGTGTGGGGGAGGCCCCCCAATGCCGGCGATAAAGCCTGGTACGTGTTCTGGGCAGATGCATATCAGGTTTTGCCGGCCGTAAAGGGTCCCCTTGCGGCCATGAAAGAGCGGGTGAACGATGTACCCATAGGGCCCGGCAGCTATCCCTATCTGCGACAGGGGTTTTATGCTTGCGAAGTGGACGGTAACCAGACTATCTTTCGCTGGACAGGCAGCGAAGCCCTTATCATGCTGCCTTGGCCAGCCGAGGCACCTGATGCGCCGGCCGATTTTTGCCTGGAATTGGAGGTCTCCGGGGGCCGCTTCCCCGATGCAGAGCCTGCTCGCTTGGTCGTTGAGGCCGAGGGAACGGAGCTATTCAGGGGGCAACTGGATAAGGCCTTTGAGCGGCAGACGCTGCGCTTGCCAGTGCAGGCGTTGTCAAACGCGGGTGTATCAGAGCTAGAGATTCGCCTAAAGTGCAATCCGTGGAGACCCGCTGACTATGGCAGCCAATACGATCAGCGTGTCCTGGGGATCATGCTTTACAATGTGAGATTGCTGCCCGCTTGCGATTAGCTTGACTGATCATGCGCATCCTCTTTATCACCCCTGCTTTCCCCCCCTTTGTCGGCGGGGGCGAGCGCTACGCCCGCGCCCTGGCGTTGCGTTTGGTTCAGCGCGGCCATCAAGTCACCGTGCTCACCAGTGATGCGCGCGAGGAGCGCGACTTTTGGAAGCCCGGAGCGAGCGCCGAGGGGCCTGTTGAGGAACGAGATGAGGGTCTCCGCATCATTCGCTGCCCGGTGACGGGCTTCCCGGCCGGGCGTGCTGGCCTATTGGCCTGGCGTAAGGCGATGGTCTTG
>DAOTVR010000135.1:0-2159 GCA_034436315.1 Anaerolineae bacterium | reverse complement strand
CCGGGCGCACGTGATCCACCTCCGGGGGAACGGCCACAAGCGAGGGCAGCATGCTCAAGTCCACCTCAAGGGTACGCGCGTAACTGGCTCCCCCTTGAATGCCCAGCCATTCCGGCACCTGAAAACGCTCCAGAACCTCTCCGGAGGGGGGAACTAGCCCCGCCTTGGCCCCCACCTCGGTGGTCATCCCGGGCAGGGTGATGCGGCTATCCAAGGAGAGCCACTCGCCACCGTGGAACTCCACTGCCTGATAGGTGGCCCCCTCCAACCCTAGGAGGCCGCAGAGGTATAGGCTCAGGTCTTTGGCGCTGACGAAAGGGGCAAAGCGGCCATGGAGGATGACGCGCACCGTCTCCGGCACGCGCAACCAGGTGCGCCCGCTGGCCAGGGCCAACGCTAGGTCGCGCGTGCCCATCCCGGTGCCAAAGGCCCCGATGGCCCCGTAGGCGGTGGCGTGCGAATCGGAGCCAAGGGCGATTTGCCCCGGCTGCACCAGCCCTTCCTCAATCATCACCTGATGACAAACCCCCGCACCCACATCGTAAAAGTGGCGGATGCCCTCCTCGGCCACCCAGCGGCGCACCTTCACCTGGGCATCGGCGGTCTGCACCGAGGCCGCCGGGGCCACATGATCCACGATCACCGCCACGCGCTCGGGATCATGGACGCGCCTGGCCCCCAGGTCGTTGCGCAGGGCGTCAATCACTTCCGGCGTGAGGGAATCGTGGGTCATGCAGCGATCCACCGGCACGATGACCAGCTCCCCCGCGCGCACCGTGCGGCCAGCAGCGTGAGAGAGGATCTGCTCGGAAAGGGTGAGGCTACTCATTGCGATCGATTTCCTCGTTGATCCAATTCCTGAGCACACTATCCACGTCGTCCAGGGTCAGGGGGCGCTCGTCGGCCAGCTTCTTGATGTGGTTGGTGGCCGCCTTGATCTCCTCATCGGGGAGCGACAAATTAAGCTGCTCGGCGCGAGCTTTGATGGCGTTCCAGCCCGTCAGCCGATGGGCGATGGAGATATAGCGGCTCATGCCGAAATCTTGTGGCGAGAGGATCTCGTAGGTCTCGGGGTTGTTAAGCACGGCTTTGGCGTGGATGCCCGCCTTATGGGTGAAGGCGGTGATGCCGGTGATATAGTTGTTAAAGGGGATATCCACGCCGACCATCTCCGCTACCATGCTATCCAGCTCGCGGAGCATCGTCAGGCGATATTTGGTCACCAGCGAGCGATCCACAGCGTAAAGGCGGGCGATGAGGCCCCCCAAGGGGGCGATGCCGTTGCGCTCGCCGATGCCCAGGATGCTCGTATCCACATGGGTGGCCCCGGCCTCCAGCGCGCAGTAGGCGTTGGCGATGGCACAGCCGGAATCGTTGTGCCCGTGGAACTCCACATCGCAAGAGACGCGCTCTTTCACCTTCTTCACCACGTCATAGACCTGCAGGGGCGTGGCGATGCCCACCGTGTCAGCGATGCCCACGCGGTTGACCCCCAGTTTATCCACTTCCTCATAGACGGCCAAGATATCCTCTAGGTTGGAGCGGAAAGAGTCCTCGGTGCTAAAGCGCACCTCCAGCCCCTGATCGCGGATGTAGCTCACTACCTCGCGGGCCATGTGGATGATGGTGGGGATATCCTTACCGTGGCTAAATTGGCGCAACACCGAGGAGGTGCCGATGACCACATCAATGCCGTCCACGCCGGTGGAGACGGCCAGCTTGGCATCCTCCAGGCTGCAGCGAATGTGCGTTAACACCTTGGTCTTGAGCCCCAAGTGGGCGATCACCCGGCAATCCTCCAGGCTTTGAGGGGAGGCTGCCGGCGAGGTGAGCTCAATGTATTCCACACCGAAATCGTCCAGGGCCTTGGCGATGCGCACCTTCTGCTCGGTAGAGAAATTAGCCCCAACGAACTGTTCCCCTTCGCGCAGGGTGGATTCAATGATATTCCATTCTTTGATCGGCATAGGCGCTTACTCCCCCCAATCCTCCTCTTCCTCGGGAGCCAGTTCAAGCGTGGGAGGGTCCACGCTTACCACCTCCAGCTCCACCCCACAATCAGGGCAGTTGACGATCTCCCCCTCCATCACATCGTCGCTCAATTCGACCTCGGCGGCACATTCGGGACATTCGGCGATCATAGCTCTCCTTTCTAGCTT
>DAOTVR010000134.1:0-7657 GCA_034436315.1 Anaerolineae bacterium | reverse complement strand
AGGGCCATAGCGGATCGTCGGCACGCGTCCTAGCTCTCGTTCGGTGGCCTTGAGCAGGGCCAGAAGGTCTTCGGGGGCAAGGTTTGTCTCCATGGCGCAGACGGCGTTGAGAAAACGGGGCTGTTCGGTGATCCCCCAAGGTTCCGTCTCATAAAGACGCGAAAGGGAACAAAGCATGAGGCCTTTTCGCTTTAGCGCGTCCAGCGCTTGGGCGATGTTCTGCGCACGGTCGCCCAGGTTCGTTCCCAAGCCAAGGTAGACCCGCGCCATTTCTCTCTCAGCTTCGTGAGTTCTCAGCTCCCAGGGGTGAGCGACGCTCTTTGAGGATGGCGTCGGTCATGCGCGCCACGCGCACAGCAGCCCGCACATCGTGCACGCGCACGATATCGGCACCGCGCAGGATGCTGATAGCTACCGCTGCCATCGTGCCTTCCAAGCGGTCCTCTGGAGGGAGGTCAAGGACGTGCCCGATAAACGATTTGCGCGATGGCCCCACGAGAATGGGCAGGCCCAACACACGCAGCTCGTCCAAGTGGTTGAGCAAGCGCAAGTTCTGCTCTACGGTTTTGCCGAAGCCGATGCCGGGATCCACGATGATCCGTTCCCGGCCAATTCCTGCCTCTATGGCCCGGTCCACTTGGCCACGCAGGTCGCGGAGCACATCGGCCAGCAAGTCGTCATAGTGCACGCCCACATAATGCCCCCCTAGGCGTTCCTCTTGGACGGCGTCCTTCGGCTTGCTGCGGTTATGCATCAGCACTACGGGCACGCCGCGCTCGGCCACTAAAGGGGCCATGTCGGGGTCCATCTGTAAGGCCCAAACATCGTTGACCATATCGGCCCCGGCGTCGAGCGCTGCCCGCGCCACCGAGGCCTTGTAGGTATCTATGGAAATGGGAGCATCTGTGACCTGACGTAGGCGCTTGATAACTGGTACCACACGGTCTCGTTCGGTCTCGGGGTCAACCGGCGTGCTGCCGGGGCGCGTGGACTCGCCGCCCACATCAATGATGTCGGCCCCCTGTTCCAAGAAGGTCAAGGCTAGCTCGACCGCGGATTGCGCGACCAGCTCTCTATCCGCTATCCCCGGCTTGAACAAGCCGTCTCCGGAGAAGGAATCCGGCGTGGCGTTGATGATGCCCATAATGTAGGTACGCTCGCCCCAGCGAAACTCGCGGTTGCCGATACGACAGGTGGTGAACTCGTGCTGAGTGACATAACGTAAAGCTGTCGCAAGCTCCTCGGCAAGCTGTTGTAGGCTAAGAAGTGGCTGGCTGTGCAAGACCTTGATGACCCGCTCAAAGGTTCGTTCGCTCCCCATGAGGAGGACGTCCGTCGTGCGCTCCCCGCCGAAATAGATCTCTCCGGAAAGGGTCGCCTCGCCCCCCTTGGAGAGCATTTCCTGCTTGAGGATGCTGGCAGCGGCGAAGGAAACCTTTTCTACTTTGAGCAGGTGAAACTTGCCCTTGGGGGCCATGATGGCGATACCCCGGGGATCGGCCCCAACGGACTGCATCTCCTCTCGCAAGGCTTCCTCGCTATCGCAACGCAGGAGACGAACGTTGTAACGGCTCACGGCTTTTCCCCCATCTCCTGGAGAAGCTGCTCAGCTATCTGTCGCCCGGAAGGGTCTCCAGATAGCTCAAGGTATTTCCTGAGGGCCTCAACGGCCTCGGGACGTTTGCCCTGTAGCTTGTAGGCGCTCCCTAAGCCAAGGTAAGATTCGGGGAGAGAGGGGTTGAGCTCCTTGGCCTTGAGAAATTCGGCCAGGGCATCCTCCACTTTGTTCATGGTGATCAACACGCCCCCCAGGTTATAGTGGATCTCCGCGTCGTTGGGCTGTTGGGCAAGGGCGGCGCGAAAGGCCTTTTCAGCTTCTTGTAATTTGCCCTGACGATAGTAAACCACACCCAGGTTGGATCGGGCATCCGTATTCTTCTCGTCCAACTTGAGGGCCTGGAGAAATTGCTCCTCCGCTTGAGCAAACTGCTCCTTCTTAGCGTAGGCATTGCCCAGAAGGAAGTGGACCTCCACCGAGTTGGGATCGAGCTTCAGGGCCTGTTGGAGTTTGGAGATAGCCTCGTCGGGCTTGTTCGCATCCAGAGCAACCCTGGCTTCCTGAATCAAGGAGGGCAAATCCTGCGAGGGCGTAGGTGTCCCAGGGCCACAAGCCACCAGAGCCCAGAGCACAACGAATCCGCAGAGGATCCTAAGCATTCGGTGACTCATGGGGGCTCCTCCTTGAATCAGGTACTCTGGGGATGGCCAATCAGTGATAGAAACTCGGCGCGCGTCTCCTGGCGGGTGCGGAATATGCCTCGGTTGGCCGAGGTGACCACGATGCTACCCGGCTTGCGAATGCCGCGCATGGTCATACACAGATGTTCGGCTTCTATCACCACGCCAACGCCGTAAGGTTTGACGTTCTCCATAATACAATCGGCGATCTGGCTGGTCAGCCTCTCTTGCAATTGTGGACGGCGGGCGAGGATCTCCACCACCCGGGCCAACTTGCTGATCCCCACCACGCGACCCGAGGGAATGTAGCCGATATGGGCTTTGCCGTGGAAGGGAAGCAGGTGATGCTCGCAGATGGAATAGAAGGGTATGTCTTTCAGGAGCACCATCTCTTGATGATCCTCCTCAAAACCCACGCCGAGGACCTCGGCTGGGTCAACCCGCATCCCGCAGAGGATCTCCTGATACATCTCGGCGACGCGCTCGGGAGTATGTTTCAGCCCTTCGCGCTCGGGATCCTCGCCGATGGCCAACAGGATCTCCAACACGGCTTTGCGAATGCGCTCCAGATCTATGGGCGCGGGTACCAGTTCCCTATCGTTGTCAAGATCCATTTTCATTGTTTTGGCTCCAGTAGTACAACTCTCGTTTCGTCGGGCAGTTGGCTTTTAGAGATGGTCAACAATTCCAGTTTGGCAGGCGGCTCTATAGCCAGCTCTTTGAGAAAGCGGCTCACCCCCTCTATTGGAACCTCCAACCCAGGCACTTTGTAGTGCATGGGGATGACGATCTTGGGCTCCAACAGGCTGACGACCTCGGCCGCTTTGGCGCCGTTGAGAGTATATTTGCCACCCACCGGGATGAGGAGGATATCCACATTGTTGAGCTGTTCCACCTGTTCTTGGGTGAGCACATGCCCCAAATCTCCCAAGTGACAGATGGTCAGGCCCTCGAACTCTATCAGATAAGCGGTGTTCTTGCCGCGCTCCTGTCCTTGTTTGGCATCGTGATAGGTGCTTACGCCAATGACAAAGATGCCTTCAATCTCGTATTCCCCCGGGCCGGAGATGATGAAGGGCGATCCTTTTACGGCGTCAACATAGTTATGGTCTCCATGCTGGTGGCTGACGGTCACGATCGTAGCCGTCAGACGGGGCAACTTGAGGCCGATCTCGGGGCTGTAAGGGTCCGTGACGACGGCAAGGCCCCGGCTTCTTAAGCGAAAGCAAGCCTGTCCATACCACGTGATCTCCACGTTGGTTCTCCTTGACGATAGGAGCTAATCCTGCCCCAGGTTTCGCTGGATATTCGCCTGAGCCCGTTGCGCGGCAAGCCAATCCTCAAAAGCGCGCTGCTGCACCATGGGCCACAGTTCATCGGAGACCTCGCGCTCCGGGTCTATCTCCACCAATTGGATGATATGGAAGCCGAACTCGCTCTGCACCACGCCGCTGATCTCTCCGGGCTTGAGCGCAAAGCCGACCTCTTCAAAGGCGGGAGGCATGACCCCCTTGGGCAGAAAGCCCAGGTCGCCACCGTTTTTGCGCGTCGTCTCGTCCTCAGAAAGCTGGCGGGCCACGGCGATAAAGTTTTGCCCCTCTCGGAGCTGTTTCAGCGCTGCCTGGGCTGCCGACTCTGTAGAGGTCAGGATGTGCCGGAAGTGAGCCTGCATCACCCTGCGCGAAAGAGAGGCCGTCACGGCGTCGCGCACTGCCGCTGTGATCAGGTCGGTGCGCACCTGCTGGCGCAACGTCTCTAAGGTCAGCCCATTGGCGGCCAACCAGTCGTTGAAACGCTTCTGATCCTGGCCTCTGATACGGGCGATCTCGGTTTCCACCTGACTTTCCGAGATCTTGATCCCCTTGGCAGCGGCCGCCTGTTCAATGAGCACCTGATCGATCATCCAATTCAATACTTGCTCTTGGAGCTTTTGCAGGGCTTGCTGGCCGGCTTCGCTCTTGGCTTCCAGGCCGGGTTGTTTGAGCAGATACGTTGCCGCCTGGGCGAGCTGCCTATCGTAGTCGGCGCGGAGGATCGCTTGGCCGTTCACGACGGCAACGACGGATGGGTCAAGCGCTTTCTCAGCGACAACGGGCGTACCCGAGGCTTGTGGTTGTGCCGATGGGCGAACTAGCGTCGCCGTTGGAGTCCACAGAGGAGCCGCCGTGGGCATCTTTTCTGGGACGATGGTCACCTGAAGTTCGGTGCTCGCCGGCGATGGGTTCACGGGCGTCCATGTCGCAGGAATAGGATTGCAAGATAGGAGCATCGCGGCTAGAAGGCAAAGGGTTGGCAAGGCTCTCTTCATGATAAGTTGTGGGCCTCCGCATCCTTGACGCTGGGCTGAGGAGAGTATAGTCCCCTCGCAGCGCGCTGTCAACGAGCCGAGATTCCTGATAGGGGGCGACCTGCGGGGCGTCGCTCAGCCAGACGGTGATAGAGGACCAGCATCTCCTGTGCGGCGCGATGCCAGGAGAACATGGCCGCGCGAGCTAGCCCCTTCTCACGCAAGTGTTGTCGGAGGCCGGCATCGGCCAGCACGCGGGCTATCGCTTGAGAGAGGGCGGGCACATCTGTGGGATCTACCATGAGCGCCGCGTCGCCGGCCACCTCGGGAAGGCTTGAGGTGTTGGAGCATATCACGGGGACTCCGCAAGCCATGGCCTCCAGGACCGGCAAACCAAAGCCCTCGTAGAGCGAGGGGAAGATAAAGACCTCGGCACCAGAGTAAAGAGCCGGCAAGTCCGCGTCGGCGATAGGCCCGGCAAATAGCACCTTCTCTTCAAGTTGGAGCGCCTTAGCCCTCTCCTTGGCCTGCTCGTAGCGCGGGTCCCAGTGTCCGGCAATAACCAGCTTGACCTCAGGAGCTTGCGCAGATACGTGTGCCCAACTTTCCACCAAGCGGACGAGGTTTTTATGAGGTTTGTTTGAGCCCAAATAGAGCGCGTAGCGCTCGGGGAGATGGTATTTCGCCCGTAAGGTGGCGATTGTGAAGGCAGGCTGAGGGATGAAATGGGCATCTGCTGCACCGGGGATGACCACCAAACGTTCTGGGGGCACTCCGTAGAACTGCTGTAGGTCTTGAGCGGTGGAACGAGATGTGCTGACGATAGCCTGTGCCGTCCGCAGCGAAAGCCTCATCGTAAATTGAAAGGCCAAGCGCTCGTGGAGGCTAAAGTACTCCGGATACTTGAGGGGGATCAGGTCATAAGCCACGAAGACGACGGGGGCGGGCATGAGATAGGGCCGGATATAATAGGGAGCATGGATGACACTGGGCGTTAAGGACGCGAGCTGACGGGGGATGCGCCATTGCTCGCTTAAAGAGAAGAGCGGCGCGGCGCTGGGCAGGAGGCGCACGTGGGGGCCATGTTGTAATTCTGCCAGGTTATGATGAGCGTTGGGCGCACGAGGGTCGTAGAGGAGGACGAACTCGTCCTCAGGCGAGATCTCGGCCAGGGCGCGCGCCAGATTAAAGGTGTAACGGGCGATGCCAGGGAAATGATCCTGGATCACGCGGGCGTCAACGATCACGCGCACGGAGGGGCTCCCTCTTTAGAAGGCGCATGCCTTCTCCTATGAAGCGATTTAAGCAAAACATAACACTTAATAAGCACACGCAGAGTAAGGGTTGCGGGCAGACTATAGTGCTTATCGTAGAAGGCAGCCAGGCTGCGGTAATAGATAGAGCTGATCAGATTCCTTTGAATCCCACTAGCGCCCCCGAGGTGAGTGACGGTCCAACGAGGATCATAGAGCACCCGCCAGCCGGCTTGGCGCATACGCAAGCACCAGTCATTGTCCTCGAAGTAGAGGAAGAAACGCTCGTCCAGCAGGCCTACTTGTTGCAAGACCTCTTGCCGCACACACAGGCATGCACCCGAAACCCATTCTGCCTCAATAGGCTGGGAGACATCCCAGCGGTGCATAAACCCTAGTCCCAATAAGGCGCGTAACCCACGATGCAGGAGGTAGCCGGGGCGCGGATCACAGCCGTAGGCAAAAGCTTGTGGGCGCCCCTCAGCCGTCAGGAGGCCGGCCGAGATGGCCCCTACTTGGGGTTGTGCCTTCAGGGTTTCCGTGAGTCCTTGGAGCACGCTGAAGGAGGCTAGCACATCGCTATTCAGCAAGATCACGACCTCGCCCATCGCCCGACGCAAACCGAGATTATTGCCCGCCGCGTATCCTAGGTTCTTCTCGCTGCGTAGTACTTGTACGCCGGGAAAATGCTCTGCGATAGCCTCCGCCGTGCTGTCGCTTGAGCCATTATCCACAACGATGATCTGCCACCCGTGCGCCAAGGCCTCCGTATAGAAACTTGACAGGCACCGTAAGGTCAAGTCGCGGGTGTTATAAGTTAGAACGATAACCGAGGCCGGGACCTTTGCCATGCTAGCATCTGTTATCCATCATATAGTAGGCGATAGAAATCGGCCGTGCGCCGGGCGATTTGCTCTTGGCTATACAGCGTTATGGCACGCATATAGCCCCGTTCAGCCAACTCTTGGCGCAGCTCCGAGGAGATCATCAACTGCCGCAAGCGCTCTGCCAATCCCTTTGCGTCTCCCTCGGGGAAGATTAACCCCGCATCGCCGATGACCTCAGGGATGGCTCCCGAATCGGAGCCGATCACCGGTACCTTACAGGCCATGGCCTCCGCCAGGACCCGGCCAAATTGCTCTTTCCAGACATAAGTGGTGCGGGAGGGCAGCACCAGCACGTCTAATTCACATAAGCGACGGGCAACCTCTGCAGGCGGTATTGGTGGGTCAAAACGAACCTGATTCCCTAGCCCAACATTCCTGGCTCGCTCTTCCAGCGCTTGACGATGAGGGCCACCGCCGATGATGAGCAGCCTTGCCTCGGGGCCAAGCGTCGCCACAGCATCTATCAATGTCTCCACGCCCTTCTCCGGCACCAGCCGCCCGATGTACCCGATGGTGAAAGGATGCTCTGGAGGCTTGGCCGGGCAAGGGCTGAAGGTTTGAGTGTCCACACCGATGGCCGGTATCACTTGGGTTAGGCCCTGATAACCCTTTTGCCGCAAAATGGCCTCCGCTTCTCGGTTTGCGCAAAGGATGGCCTCTGCAGCCCGAAGCGTTAAGCTCATCACCAGACGAACGGGCCAGGCACGGGGGCGGTCGATGTTCTGCCAGGTGTAGAGGATGAGTTTGGCCCGCGGGGCGAAGCATCGGCGTGCCAGGGCGATCTGGAGCGCTGCCAGGCTATCCGGCTCTTCCTCGGCGTGGATGATGTGCGGGCGAAAAGCCCTCATGCCGAAATCCAGGGTGCGGTAGAAGGCCCGATGAGGGTCATCTGGCCGACCGATCAGCGGGAGGGCAAGCTGTTCAAGCGCTTGACCAGTGATGCTCTCCTGTCTTACCGAGAGCAACGGATCCCTCCACACTGAGGGGCGTAT
>DAOTVR010000133.1:0-1683 GCA_034436315.1 Anaerolineae bacterium | reverse complement strand
TGGCTTGTTCGGCAAAGGCGTCAGGGACGTTCAGAGGACGGCGTAAGCGAGAAGCGGGAACTCATCTGGTCGAAAGAGTTGCTGCTCCGCCAATTGCGCGATCTCCTAGGTCGCAAGCCGGGGGGTAAACCCGTCTCACCGTTCCTGAAACTCTCTCAACCCGAGGAACCTCGGCAAGCGATCCGCTTGCTCTACCAGCAACTCTTGGCCCGGGCTAGGGATTTGGGATATGCCCGCCCACCAGGCCTCACCCCAAGAGGCTACCAAAACGTCTTATTAGGCTTGCTGCCCGATCAACAGACAGCCCTCAACACGCTAACGACTCTCTATATCCTAGCGCGCTATGCACCGGAGGATCCTCAACCAGAAGATGTCCTCAAAGCCCGGCAAGCCTTAATGAGCATTGAGGAGGCCCTAACCTCTAGGGCGCCTTGACCGCACCCGCCGAATGGCCATGCAAGCAAAGCTCAATCTGCTCTTCACCTGGGTACCCATCCACGACCCTCCCGTTAACCCAGTGCAACGCATGCACTCTTCCGGGCCTGCCGAGTAAGCGCTCTAGAGCAAACTGCATCCTCTCCGGAGCTCCGGTAGTGGCGTATATCGCTTCGGGGAGTACACTTTCTTGCCTGCGCAAACCCTCACGCTCCAGGATGCGGGCCGTCTGGCGCGCGATGGCCTCGCTGGCATCAACCAACTGCACCGCATCTCCCACTAAGCGGCGTATCGCGGGAATGAGGAAAGGATAGTGGCTACAGCCTAACACCAATGTATCTGCCCCGGCGTCAAGAAGGGGCTTGATGTAGCGCTCCAACAGGGCCATCGTTTCAGGGCCATCCAAGTCCCCGGCCTCCACCTGGTCCACGAGGCCTGGGCTGGGTTGGGAAATGACGCGCTTGCCGACGGCACATTGTTTGACCACCTCTTGATATAAACGCCCGGCAATGGTCGTCGGGGTCGCCAAGACGCCTACGACGCCGCTGCGGGTGATCTGCACAGCGGGCTTGACCGCCGGCACCATGCCGACAAAGGGCGTCTTAGGGAAGAGGCTTCGCAAATGAGCCAGGGCGACGGCAGATACCGTGTTGCAAGCTACCACAATAACCTTGGCCCCTCTTGCGATCAAGTAACGGCTGATCTCCCGGCTAAAGGCGACGATCTCCTCAGCCGGCCGATTGCCGTAAGGACAATTCGCTTGGTCGCCTATATAAAACAAAGATTCGTCAGGAAGCAGCTTGAGCAACTCCCTGACGATAGATAGTCCCCCCACCCCGGAATCAAAGACCCCTATAGGGGCATCGGCGGGACCTTGTAGTCGACTAGAATTCATTGTCGCACCCTCGTCTTTGATAGGTTTCTACAAGACAACGGAAAAGGCGCCCACTTACTCCGTCTCCTCTTCCTCCTCAGCTCCCCCGCGCGGTTTATGGCGATAGACAATGCGCCCACGAGTTAGGTCATAAGGCGAAAGCTCAACCCGCACCCGATCTCCCAGGAGAATACGGATATAATACTTGCGCATTCTCCCCGAGATATAGGCCAATACCTCATGACCATTGTCGAGACGAACACGAAACTGCGTATTCGGGAGTGCTTCAACGATCGTGCCCTCTACCTCGACCTTCTGTTGCGTCGCCTTCATGCTGCTTTGCTTCCCTCCCAAGACACCCCGACTCGTCTTTC
>DAOTVR010000132.1:0-14743 GCA_034436315.1 Anaerolineae bacterium | reverse complement strand
GATCATCCCACCCTGGCCGACGTCCTCAGGGCCATCCATGATCTGGAGGGCCTCTGGCGCATCCGCTTTCTGACCTCGCACCCTAAGGATATGGCTCAGGAGATCATAGAGACGGCGGCGATGCTGCCCAAGGTCTGTGAGTGTTGGGAATTACCCGTACAATCAGGAGATAACACGATCCTACGACGTATGGCGCGGGGTTACACTGTGGAACATTTTCGCGCCCTGGTGGGCCGCATCCGCGAGCGCATCCCCTATGCGGCCATCCATACCGATATCATCGTAGGCTTCCCCGGAGAGACGGAGGAGCAATTCCAGAACACCCTGCGCCTCGTTCAGGAGATGCGCTTTGATGTGGTGCACGTGGCCGCCTACTCGCCGAGGCCGGGCACGGCGGCCAGCGCCTGGGAGGATGATGTCCCTCCAGAGGAGAAGGAGCGCCGCCGCGAGCTCATTGAACGCATACAAACCCAGATCGCTGCCGAGATCAACGCCACTTTCTTGGGCCAAGAGGTGGAGGTGTTGGTGGATGGCAAGCAGCGCGGCCGCTGGCGCGGGCGCACACGCACCGACAAGCTGGTCTTTTTTGAGAGCCCCGAGGATTGGCTGGGCCATCTGGCGCGGGTACGCGTCATCTGGACGGGGCCCTGGTCCATGTTGGGCACTATCTCAAGCTCGACAGATTATCAGCGATCAAGATAGCGACATGCCATTTTCAGGGCAGAGAGGGATCAGGGGTCTCACTGCATGCAGGAAACCCTCTGCCGCTAGGACGGCCTGCTCCGCCTCTTGTTGTGAGACATGAACCGTGACGCCGTAATCGCCAATGCTACGCAGCTCGAACAGCCAGTTGAGCGCTTTGCCTTGATCCTTGTCCAACCTGCCGGTCTTGACAAACTTCTGATGGATATAGGCGATAACACCACTATGTTTGCCTACATCTATGCCCTCACTCAGCAAAGCGGCCGTCGCCGCATAGAAAGCCGCGTAATATGCGCGTGAGGCCGCAAAATCGTAATAACCCTTTGCCACCAACTCTTTGGCGGCCCGAAGAGAAAGCTCCGCACGCTGGAGGCTGGCGGTTATCTCTTCCATATATTGCGGGGTCATACCAGCTTGCCCTCTCTCTTGGCATTGCGGTAAAGCCGGACGCTTCCTCGCTCGTACTCGTCAAGAGGCGCCGGTTTGGCCGAGATGAGCCGCTCAGAGTCAAGCTGGACGGGATAAAGCAGATCCACAATCCGGCGGAGCTCCTCAAAATAGTCGAACGGCCCGGCTAGTAAGACGAGCAAATCGAGATCGCTAGTGGACCTGGCCCGGCCACATGCTACGGAACCGTAGAGTACCAACCCCTTGAACACTGGGCCGTAATGGCTTGCCAAGATCGCCTTGCATCTTTGGATGATTTCCTTTGTCGTCATAGGACACCTTAAGGCTTGACCCAGTCTTCGTCCTTTTCCTTATGCCCGCGAAAGATCAGCCGGAGTGGGCTGCCCTCGTACTTATAGTATTGGCGGATCTGATTCTCTAGATAACGCTCATAGGAAAAGTGCACCAGCCGCTCGTCGTTGACGAAGAAGACAAAAGTAGGCGGGTTGATTTCAACTTGTGTGCCGTAATAGAAGCGCAACTTTTTGCCGTACTTGCTTGGAGGGGAATGACGCGCGGTAGCCTCGCGGAGGATGGCATTGATCTGTTCTGTACTGAGCCGCTGCTGGCGTTGCTCGTTGACGCGCAGGGCCAAGGGCAATATCTGGCTCACGCGCTGACCCGTGAGCGCCGAGACGAAAAGCACGGGCACAAAGGGCATGAACTTGAGCTCGCGCCGTATATAGGCCTCATATTGAGATTGGGTGGAGCTATCCTTCTCCACGAGGTCCCATTTGTTGACCAGCACGATGGTGCTCTTGGCCTGCTCGTAAATGTAACCAGCGATATGCGCGTCCTGGGCCGTCACCCCTTCTACGGCGTCCAGGAGTAAGAGCACCACATCCGCGCGACCGATCGCCTTGAGCGCGCGCAGGACGCTATATCTCTCAACCCCTCCCTCAATACGTCCGCGCCGTCGGATGCCCGCGGTATCAATCATAACGATCTCTTGCCCGTGAAAACGCACGACAGTATCAATAGCGTCACGGGTGGTGCCGGGCTGTTCGCTCACGATGACCCGCTCTTCCCCCAAGATGCGGTTCAAAAGCGAGGATTTGCCCACGTTCGTCCGCCCCACTAAAGCGATATGTAGGGCATGGGGGCGAACTTCCTCTTCAGCGGGCAAGGTGGGGAGAGCGTGGGTGATCGCTTCCAGGAGTTCGCCGATGCCCTTCCCCTGCAGCGCAGAGATGGGCAGCGGCTCTCCCAGACCAAGAGCATAGAACTCGTGAATGCCCTGCTCGCGTTTGGGGTTATCGGCCTTGTTGATCGCCAGGATGACCGGTTTCTGAGTGCGTCGCAAGATATCGGCGATATCCATGTCAGCATGGGTTAGGCCATCCATGATATCGGCCAGGAAAACAATAACGTCCGCCTCATCAAGGGCCACTTGGACTTGAGCGCGCACTTGAGCTGTGATCTCGTCAGAGGGAGTTAACACAAGGCCCCCGGTATCCACAACGGTAAAGACTCGCCCCTGCCACTCCGCATCCGCATAGAGACGATCGCGGGTGGTACCCGGCATGTCCTCAACGATGGCCAGGCGCGCGCCGACGAGGCGGTTAAATAACGTTGATTTGCCCACATTGGGTCGCCCCACCAGAGCGACTAAAGGCTTCCTAGGCATTATTCGGACTTCGGCGTCAAACTAGGCGTGGGAACCACGGTCCTTTTGCCGGTGAGCGTGGGAGTCATTGTTGCGGTAATAGTCAAGGTCGCGCTAACCTCTGGGGTCTGAGTTACTGTAGGGGTAAGCGTCGGCGTCAGTGTCGGCGTGGGAGGAGGCGCCTCGCGGATATCTACCTCCACGTACTCTGGGGAAATGCTCGTGACCACCAAATCCCCTAGCTTGGGATTCCTGGACACGAGGATATCCACCGCCGTCTTAACCTGGTGAACCCCCACGCCAAGCCCCCCCACATCCACGTAAGCCTCAAGCATGCTGGTTTGCAAATCATCCAACAGCACGGCGGGGCCGGTCAAAATCACATCCACAGAGGGGATGGACAATTTAGCCACCAAACCCTCCTGGAGCTTTTTGACCTGGAGCGGCAATTCAATCGTGGTGCCCCCCTTCACGGCGTCTATTTCTACGGTCACGAGAACTCTTTGGGGATCACTCTCCCCTTCCCGATAGACAGACACGCCTTCGGGCAGATCTAGGTCCATGCGCTGAACGACCGTCCTGGTCGCTCCGGTTATGTCGATCTCCCCTTTGACGGAAACAAGGCCCGGCATGGCCGCGATCGTCGCCGGCGGACCAAAGACCGTGATCGTGGCCGGCTCAACACTCACGCTACTGACATAATAGCCTCGGGCAGGATTACCCTTGGTGCGCGCCCGAACGGCCACTTCTCGGTAATTCAGTTTTTTCTGGATGTCGAACCTGACCCTAACGCTCTGAGGCGATAGCTTGACATTGGTGACCGTTGCACCATCCTCATCCACCGGGCGAGGCTCGACCATCCGCTCCACAGCCGTGCGCTGGCCCAAAAGCGAGACGGAGACAACAAGCGCCTTCACCCGCGCCACGGCCGAAGCCGCCCCCTCAACGCTCACGAACCGAGGCTCAACCTCAGGAGGCTCTATCGTGTAACCCAAGGGAAGCGCATCTTTATCCTCAATATTTACGCTAACCTCAAAGGCCTCTTTGACTACACGCTCCAATTGGACATAGACGCTCTCCGGCTGTACGCTGATGATCGTGACCGACCTGTCGGAGCAGGTTACCTTAATGGGCACCCGATGGACTCCTTCAGATAAACCCTTCCAATCGGCTGTGGCTCGGAAGCTGCTGGGAGTCAAGCTTGCCCAACTGGAACTAAAGGCCTTGATGACCACCCGAACACTATTCGCGGGATTGTTCGTCACGGTCAAGCCACTCGGCGCGTTGAGCACCTCTATCGGGATCGGCTGGGGGAAGACGTCTTCGCGGGGCTTGTCGGCCTGATACGTGGCATTAACCCAAACGACCAAAGCCAGGGCCAAGGCCAACAACGCCGTGCCCAGGTCCTCTCGCCATTTATAACGAGAAAAACCCTTCTTCTTCACATGCCCCCCTCATAGCCGAACCGGGGCTTGGCCCCTACTCCGACTGCCTACTTGCGCTTCTATCCCTCACGCCGGTCACGCAGCGGGAACCGGCGCACAAGGCTCCGCTTACTGCTCGGCTTCAGCAAGGCCCGCAACAGGGTCACCAAGCGCCGTTCATCCAGATGTCTGATGATGCGCCCGTTGCGCGCCATGGAGATGATACCCGTCTCCTCTGAGACCACAATGGCGATCGCATCCGTCTGTTCGGTGATGCCCACAGCGGCACGGTGACGCGTGCCCAAGTGCGTATCCGAGATGATCGTCTCCGCCAAGGGCAACACACAGGCCGCGGCCACGATACGATCTCCGCGGATGATCACTGCCCCGTCGTGCAAAGCCGTATTGGGGAAAAAGATCGTCTGCAAAAGCTCGCTTACCACAAGGGCATCTAGCTCCACACCTGTCTCAATATGATCCTGTAACCCCGTCTCGCGTTCAATGACGATAAGAGCCCCCTGGCGTTGCTCCGAGAGACGCCGACAACTGACGGCGATCTCGGTGATCATCCGATCCAACTGCACCTCCCGCGCTGAGCCGAAGGCAAAGCCTCCAGCGCGGCCGAGTCGATCTAGGGCGCGACGCAATTCCGGCTGTAAGATAACGGCCACGACCACAGCCAACACCTGCGCGCCACTTCGCACCAACCAGTTAAAGGCTGTTAACCCGGCAATACTGCCGATGAGCGCCATAGCAAGGGCCAGCAGAATGACCCCTCGCAAAAGCTGGACGGCCTGTGTGCCTCGAACTAATAACAGCACGACATAAATGACCGAAGCCACCAGCAAAATATCGATCAGGTTACGTAAGTTCAGCTTGGAGAGAATCCAAATAACGTTGGCCACAAGCCTTATCCTCCAAGCAGCTCTACCAAGACGGCTTTCTGAGCGTGTAAGCGATTTTCCGCCTGATCAAAGAGCCACGAACAAGGCCCATCGGCCACCTCATCGGTGATCTCCTCGCCACGATGAGCCGGCAGGCAATGCATCACCCTTGCCTGGGGGCCGGCAACCGCGAGCAGCTCCGCGTTGACCTGGTAAGGGCGAAAGATCGGACGGCGTACTTCAGCCTCGGCCTCTTGGCCCATGCTGAACCAGGTATCGGTGTAAATAACGTCGGCGCCCTTCACGGCCTCCCACGGGTCGCGAAGGAGACGAATGGTAGCTCCCGTCTCCTTGGCCCGCTCCTGGGCCCGATGCACGACCTCAGGTAAGGGCTCGTAACCCTCAGGCGTCGCCGCCACCACGTGTAAGCCCACAGCCGCTCCCCCGAATAGCAGTGAATGCAGGACGTTATTACCGTCACCAACGTAGGTCAGCTTGACCCCTTTCAGCCTCCCCAACTTTTCATAGATCGTCAACAAATCGGCGAGCGCCTGGCAAGGATGGCTGTAATCCGACAAGCCGTTGATGACCGGCACCGAAGCCCACCGGGCAAGGGTCACCACATCCGCATGGGCAAAGACACGCGCCATGATCCCATCCACGTAGCGGCTCAAAACCCGGGCTACGTCGGGGATGCTCTCCCTTTGTCCCAACTTGATCTCATCGGGCGACAGATACAGCGCTTGCCCACCCAGGTGGATCATGCCCATCTCGAAGGAGACGCGTGTGCGCAGCGAGGGCTTCTGAAAGATCATGGCTAACGTCTTGCCGGCCAGCCGCGGCGTATTACCCCCTTGACGCCATTCCGCCTTGAGCGACAGGGCGAGCTGTAACAAAGCCCATATCTCGTCTGGTGAGAGATCAGCGAGGCTAATCAGATCCTTCTTCATCTCGTCCCTTCCCAAAGATTTAGAAAAGCTCCATCAAGCGACCCGGGAACCACCGCGATCCGGTTTATAGGCCCAAACCAAGTCGTAATGCTCTTGCCAAGGCTGCGCGCTGACCCTCTCCAAACCCAAACGTCGGAGATGACCTTCGAGCTTTCCCCGCCCACACATTCGCGCCGGGAAAAGCCGGGCATCTCGGCCCACACGATTGGAAAGCATCAACAAGCCCCCTGGCTTGAGAACACGAACCATCTCTTGAAGCACCTTGACGGGATCGCTCATGAACTCCAAAGCTTCCAAGCAGGTCACGCAATCAAAGACAGCGTCCCTAAAAGCCAGCATCCCGGCGTCCTGCTGTATAAAGGCCACACGCCCATCATAGCAATCCAAGCCGTTTTTGGCCTGGGCCATCATCCTCAGCGAGCGATCCACCCCCACCACAAATCCCCTAAAACCTTGTCTCAAAAGCACCGCCGGAAGACGTCCCGTTCCCGTAGCGACGTCAAGCACTCTCGGGAAAGCGATGTGGCTCAACGCGGCCAACAGGGGGAGGCCTAGAAAGCGCAATTCATGGATATACTGCAGATCCTTAATCCGGTCATAACGGTCAGCGGTCCAATCGTACAAAAGGGTCACAACCTTTGGCCCCAAGTAAGTGCCCTCTGTCACTATAAACAGCCAATAAATCACAAGGGCCAATCCCACAACCGCGCAAAGGATCCAAGCCACCACCACAATCACCACACCGTCCTCAGGCCCAATAGGGCATGGCCAGGGCAACGACCAGCAAGCTCAGCAGCCATCCTAAACGGCTTGGCCGAGCGAGGCGCACCGCCCCATAGGACATCCCCTCAGCTAACGAGGCTACGGCCACAAGCGCTGCAAGAATCGGCTGACGCGCTATAAGCAAAGCCAGGATGAGGCTCGCCCAAGTCGCTCGCAAAAACCATCGTACAGGTCCCCTGTAACCCTCCTCCAAGCGCGTCCTGGCGTAGGCATGCACGCCGACGAGCGCAGCCACGGCCATAGCGGGCCCCCGCCAAGGGGCCAGGGCTAGATAACCCAAAGCCCAGGCCAAAGCGAGGTGAACCCCATCCAGCCACGAGAGCAAAGCCCTCTCATCGCGCCCAGCCAGGATCATCAATCCCGCGGCCAAGAGCAAACCAAAGCTCAAAACGGCCAGGCTCTCTCGCCCCAGATAAGAGGCAACGACCAAGGCGAGCCCTGCCCCCACCAGAGCCGTCACCCCACAAAGCCCTGCCTGCGGCCAGATCTGACTGCGCCATTGCCCGACGAACCCGTTTATCCGCTCAGCCAGACGCTGCCCTGGCGATCCGGGGAGGGCATAAGGGATAACCAGGGTAAACGAACGAATCTCTTGAGCTCTGGACGGGCTATTACCCGATCGCGAGGCCCGTTTGAGAGCAATCAATTGGCTCAAGATATAACCGCAAACGACATCGGCGATAAGCCACGTCGTCAAGATTCTCAACCCACTGACGCCGGTTCGGGGAAGAGATCCGGCGGCCAAACAGGCGCAAATCAACGTCCAAGAGACCTCAAATGAGGGGCGTAACGCACCAAGTAGCGCTTGTTTTCTGGCCCGCCAGCCTAGAGCCGACGCGAAATCCCCACGATCCATGGGGCTCTCCACGAAAAAATATCTCTAGGAACCTAATTATACCATCAATCCTAAACTACAAAAAGAAACTCGGGCATAAACCCGAGCTCTTACCCCCTTAACATAGCGCGTAAGGCCGGTTAATCGTCAGCCCCGGCGATGGTCGTCTTCCCCGATGTCCCAGGTGACCCGGCCTCAGGGGACTCTGGAGCTTGCTTGCCCACTTGCCTCAGGCTCAGGCCGATGCGCTGCCTGGTCGGCTCCACATCAATGATCAAGAACGTCAACTCTTCCCCCTCGGCAACTACCTCGGCGGGGTCATTCACATTGCCTTCTGCCAACTCGGAGATATGAACCAACCCCTCGATCCCCGGCTCCAGTTCGACAAAAGCTCCGAATTTGGCGAGATGGGTTACTTTGCCCTTTACCAATTGCCCTACGCGGTATTTGGTAGCCACCTGGGTCCATGGGTCCGCCTGTAGGCGTTTCAGGCTCAGACCGATGCGTTGGGCCTCGCGGTCAACTTGAAGCACCAAAACCTCCACTTGCTGGCCTACCTTGAGCACCTCACTTGGGTGTTTGACTCTCGTCCAGCTTAGCTCCGAGAGATGGATCAACCCGTCCATCCCGCCGAGATCCACAAAGGCCCCGAACTCGCGCAAACTGCTTACAACTCCGGAACGTACCTCGCCCTCTTTGATCTCCGCCAACAGGCGCTCCCGTTGATGAGCACGCCACTCCCGGAACGCCCCGCGCTCAGAGAGGATCAAACGGCGGCGCTGGCGATTCACTTCAATCACCTTGAGAGTTAGCTCCTGGCCCACGAACTGGGCCAACCCCTCAGCCTGAGAGCTACCCTGAAGGCGTTGGTCAAGATTAGCGATCTGGGACGTGGGGACGAAACCTTGCAAGGTGCCAAAGGCACAAAGCAGGCCCCCTTTGTTGTAACCCGTCACCTTACACGTGACGAGCTCGCCGCTTTCTAGCAGCTTTTGGGCCTTTTCCCAATCTTCATACTCACGGCCAAGCCTGATGGAAACCACAAAATGGTCCTCGCGTTCGTCGGCGCGCAAAACATAGACATAAACCGTTTCGCCGACCTTGAGCGCTTGAAGCTCCTCGGGGCGCATCGCCTGCAGCTCACGCTCAGATAAAATGGCATCCTGCTTGGCACCGATGTCAATGACCACTTCGCCGGGGCGCACGCTGACGATAACTCCCCGGCGGATATCGCCGCGCATGGGACTGACATACGCATCGGCCATCGCCTTCCACACAGAGGCGAAATCCTCTTCAGGCACTCTAGCATTCGACTCAAACTGACCCATGGCGGTCTCCACATATGCCCGAACACCATTTGCAAATTCAATTCGGGCAAGATATGATGCTTTTGCTTCATGTTTATCAATTTTTATTATACCCGTCGGGCACAGAAATGTCAACAACTTATAGACCCTGCTTTAGGGTTTCTTTTTGACAGTAAAGGTCGGCTTCGCTATGCTCCGGATATGAGTCGCGTTAGGCTAGACGTGCTTGTTCATCAACGCGGATTGACGGAGAGCCGAGAAAAGGCCAGGAACTTGATCTTGGCCGGGCAGGTGCTTGTTGCCGGCCAAGTCGTGACCCGAGCGGGCGCCTTGGTTGACCCTGGAGTTGAGATAGTCATCCGCCAAGGTTTGCCTTACGTGAGCCGGGGCGGGTTGAAACTAGAGCACGCGTTGGACGTATTCAAGATAGATCCAAAGGGTTGGATTGCAGCCGACGTGGGCGCGTCTACAGGCGGCTTCACGGATTGTCTTTTGCAGCGCGGCGCGGCGCGGGTCTATGCCATTGATGTGGGCTACGGCCAGCTGGACTGGCGTTTGCGCCAGGATGCGCGTGTGGTGGTTATGGAACGCACCAACGCCCGCTACCTAGAGGCCCTGCCGGAGCCGGTCCAGTTGGTCACGATTGACGTCTCTTTCATATCCCTACGCCTGATCCTGCCCCAAGTGAAGCGCTGGCTGGCGCCGAGCGGACAAGTGGTCGCGCTCATCAAGCCGCAGTTCGAGGCCGGGCCACAAGATGTGGGCAAGGGAGGCGTCGTGCGCAACGCCGAGACGCATCGCGCCGTCTTGAAAGACATCCTGAGCTGGGCCGTAGCCAATGGGTGGTCCCTCTTGGGCCTGACTCGTTCGCCCATCAAAGGCCCCAAAGGAAACATTGAGTTCCTGGTCTGGCTTGGTTCTGAGGGGCGGCCGACGCTAGAGATAGAGAAGGCCATTGACGCCCTTCTAGCGGAACATCCACGGGCACCATGACGATGCTTGCGTTCGTCAACGAGTAGGGGGCCGAGCAAAAATGCCTTCCTGGTTTTCATCGCCCAAGCAGTGTCTTAGAGCGATTTTGGTCATCGTCTCGCTGGCCATCGTTGTGGCCCTATTCATCGCCGCCTGGAAAGCCCTTGTGCCCTTTTTCGTGGGCGCCGTGCTGGCCTACCTCTTAATGCCCCTTGTGGATTTCCTTGACCGCCACTTCCCTGACCTGTTAAAGCGCATAAGATGGTCGCGGCCATTGGCGATCATCCTCGTCTATATCGTCGTCTTGGGGCTTGTCGCAGGCATTCTGGCTTACTTTATCCCTGAGGTGAGCAAGCAGGTCAAGACTTTGGGCGAAATCATCGCCCCTTACCTTGACATCGGGACCATCAAGAGCTTGTGGAGCAGCCTTTGGTCGAGCATCCCAGAATCGGTGCGCCAGTGGATCGAGACCAACCTTCCCAATGTGAACGTTCAAAGAACCATAGAAACCCTCCTGGGAGCCTTTCAAAAAGGCCTGCGGGTTACGGTGGCCACCGTCTCCCAGACGATCGGCTTTATACTGGGTATCCTCGTCGTCCCCTTCTGGCTATTTCTGGTTCTAAGAGACGCCGATAAGGCGCGCGACGCATTCTATAACCTGTTCCCCGAGAAGGCTCGTGAAGATATACGCTGTATCGTGCGCATCATGGACGATCTCCTTGGAGCCTACGTGCGAGGACAACTTTTACTTTGCCTTATCGTAGGCACTATGGCGACCATCGCGCTGTTGATCCTCGGCGTCAACCTGGCCTTACTACTGGGCACCCTCGCAGGCATCCTAGAAGTGATCCCCGTCTTAGGGCCCTATTTGGGGGCGATCCCGGCTGTCTTGATGGCCCTTCTGAAACGGCCCATCACGGCGCTATGGGTAGCTATCGCCTTTGCGATCATCCAGCAGATCGAGAATATTTTCCTGGTGCCGCGTATCTCGGGCAGCGCCGTGCGTTTCCATCCTGCCTTGGTCATGATCATCGTGGTAGTGGCCAGCCAGATCGCCGGGCTATGGGGGCTTGCTTTAGGCGTCCCTATAGCTGCCATCCTCCGCGACATCTTTCGCTACCTCTACCTACGCACAGCCGAGCCGGGTATGTCCCCCCAGCAGGCACTGGAGAACCTACATCCCCAATCACTCGCTCAGCCTTTTCCCTCTGAGGATAACTGAGGTATACTTATAGGTAAACTGCCGAGAAGGGCACTTTTAGCCGAGCGTCGAGGTGTGGCCTTGAAGGGGCGGCACTGGTTCCTTCGGCCTTACATTCAGTTCATCGCAACCTGGCTGCGCTACGGCAAACCAGCGCTGTCCAAAGTAGCCGCTCTGATCAGGGCGGATGACCCGGTTGATCTTTCGGCTCCCTTTGTCTTTTCCCAAATCCGCGAGCTCAGCCCTTCCAACCTGGAAGCGCTCGCCCGGTGGCTTGCCGAGCACACGGAGTGGGTAAGCGATCCCTTATGGGGGTTGCTGGATTTTTTCCCCTCGGCGGGGAACATAGCATGGCAATTGAACCATGGCGACGGGATCTTTCGCGATGATTGCGACGGGCTGGCCTATCTGACAGCACTCGCCGTGCGCCCTTTTTGCGATGAGGCAAAGCAGAACTATATCGTGACAGTGATCTACGATCCGACAGAGGTGCCCATCAAAGGCTCAGCCCACGTATTGAACTTGTTCCGGTACCAGGGCCGTTGGCGCATCATCAGTAATGCGGCCCTGGAGTCCAAGGCCTGGGAAACACCCTGTGCCGCTCTCTACGACAATAGCTATTATCACCAGTGGTGTCGTGGGGCCGAGCTTCAGTATATTGAGGTGCGTAGTGCCGAGCTCAAGCTTCTCGCTGCCGGCCTCAAGGACTGTTCGGCTCTGTTCGGCTGCGATCTGCACGCCCTTTGAATGGCTGTAGGCAGATGGACGGGAAAAGTGCGGTGAGCACAACACAACAGTTCCCTGGGAAAGACAAACGGATACGTAACTTTTGCATCATCGCCCATATTGACCACGGCAAATCCACTCTGTCGGACCGCTTATTGGAGCGCACGGGCACAATTGATCCCCGCCAAATGCAGGAGCAGGTCCTTGACCGCATGGAGCTAGAACGGGAAAAGGGGATCACCATCAAGGCCAAGGCCGTGCGCATGCTTTATCGGAGCCGCAATGGGGCCTGTTATGAGCTGAACCTAATTGATACGCCGGGCCATGTGGACTTTTCTTACGAGGTCTTTCACGCCCTATCCGCCTGCGAGGGAGCCATACTGGTGGTGGATGCCACACAGGGGGTCGAGGCGCAAACTTTGGCCAACCTCTACCTGGCCATGGAGCACAAGTTGGACATCGTGCCCGTAGTGAACAAGATCGACCTCCCTTCGGCCAGGCCGGATGAGGTAGCCCAGCAGATAGAGGAGATCCTGGCCATCCCCGCCGAGGAGGTGCTGCGCGTCTCGGCCAAGGAGGGCACGGGCGTGGACGAGTTACTTGAAGCCATCGTGGAGCGCATCCGCCAGCCCTCTGGCTCGGTGGAACGCCCCTTACGGGCTCTGATCTTTGACTCCCACTACGACACCTACAAGGGCGTGATCGCCTATGTGCGGGTAGTGGACGGGGTGATTCGCGCCGGGCCACCCTTGGTGCTGATGTCCAATCAACGCACGCTAGAGCCGTTGGAGGTGGGCATCTTTACCCCCAATCTCCAGCCCGTAGACGAGCTATGCGCCGGCGAGGTGGGTTACGTGGCCACCGGCTTGAAGAGCGTGCGCGACTGCACGGTAGGAGATACCCTCACCAGCCTCGCCCAGCCGGCGAGCGAGCCGTTGCCCGGCTTTCGCCCCCCAAAGCCCATGGTCTTTGCCGGCATTTATCCCGTGAATAGTGAGGATTACGGCGCCCTACGCGATGCCCTGGAAAAGCTGCGCCTGAACGATGCCTCACTGGTTTTTCAGCCCGAATCCTCAGTGGCCCTGAACCTCGGCTTTCGCTGTGGGTTCCTCGGCCTGCTGCACATGGAGATCGTTCAGGAGCGCCTAGAGCGCGAATATAACCTGAAGCTCATCGCCACAGCCCCCAGTGTGGAATATCAGGTGTTGCGCCGCGATGGCGAGGTGGTCATCGTGGATAATCCCGCCGAGTTGCCTCCGCCCAACGATATAGAGGAGATCCACGAACCCTGGATGCGCATCAGCATCTTTACGCCCAAAGAGTATATCGGCCCCCTGATGGAATTGGCCACCTCACGGCGAGGCGAATTTGAGAAGATGGAGTTTCTGGACGAGCGGCGCGTGCTCCTCAGGTATTTGATCCCCCTCTCCGAGATCCTGGTGGACTTTTATGATCAGCTCAAATCCCGTTCGCGCGGTTACGCCTCCATGGATTACGTGTTCTATGGCTACCGTCCAGGGGATCTGGTGAAGTTGGATATCCTGGTGAACTCGGAGCCGGTGGATGCCCTCTCGCTGATCGTCCATCGCGACGAGGCCTACGCCAAGGGCAGCGCGCTGGTCAGCAAATTGAAAGAGGTCATCCCGCCGCAGCTCTTCGCCGTGCCTATCCAGGCCGCCGTGGGGGGGCGGGTCATCGCGCGGGCCACGGTGCGCGCTGTGCGCAAAGATGTGCTGGCTAAATGCTATGGCGGCGATGTGACGCGCAAGCGCAAGCTGCTGGAGAAACAGAAGGAGGGCAAGAAACGCTTGAAGCGCATAGGCAAGGTGGAGCTTCCTCAAGAAGCTTTCATGGCCGTGCTTAGGTTGAACGAATCATGACCCTCTTCATCCGCAGTCAATGGCCTGCCAGGATCGCCTTGCTCCTCATCTTGGCCCTGGCCCTCTTCCTGCGGTTCTACGGCCTGGAGTGGGATCGCGGCTTCCTTTTCCACCCCGACGAACGCCAACTCCTTGTGGTCACAGACAGCCTCTCCTTCCCATGGCCGCCGGACTGGCCGCTGCTCCTCTCGCCCCAAAGCCCCTGGAATCCCAAGTTCTTCGCCTATGGCTCGCTGCCCATCTATCTCTTGCGGGTCTGCGCCAGCCTGGCCGGGCTCTATAATCCCGACCTGGCCTCCATCCAATCCATCCACCTCGTCGGGCGGGCGCTCTCGGCGTTCTTTGACGTAGGCACGGTGCTTTTGATCTACCACTTGGGGCGCAAGCTCCACAACCGGCTCACCGGGCTATTGGCCGCGGCACTGGTCGCGTTAACCGTGCTACACATACAACTCGCCCATTTCTTCACCGTAGATAGCCTGTTGGCTTTCTTCGTCGTCCTGACCGTCTTGTTGGCCGTAGACCTGGCCCGAAAGCCGAGCTTTGGGCGTGGCCTTCGGGTGGGTATCGCCTGGGGGATGGCCCTGGCAACAAAGGTCAGCGCTGCGCCCCTGTTGGCCGTGGTGACTTTGGCCTGGCTATTCGGCACGCTGGCCCACGGACCGGGACGCTCCCGGCTGCTGGCCTGGGGGAAGGCCCTCATCGGCGGTATGCTCACCGGCCTGGTAGCCCTGGCGACCTTCCTCTTCTATGAGCCTTATGCCTTGATCGATGTGGCCGCCTTTTTGCTCGACGTCGTTCACGAGGGCTACATGGCCCGCGGGGCGGTGGACATCCCCTATACGCGGCAGTTCATCGGCACACTGCCCTACATCTATCCCGTCCGGCAGGCGATCATTTGGTCCATGGGCATCCCCCTGGGCCTTGCCGGGTTCTCGGCCGCCGTGGGGGCGCTGATCCAGGGCTTGATCACCCTGGGACGAGGCCGCTGGCAGCGGGCCGGCGAGCTCTGGATGCCCCTAGGCT
>DAOTVR010000131.1:0-3798 GCA_034436315.1 Anaerolineae bacterium | reverse complement strand
CGTCATGCGCGAGACGAGGTCGTTCACCCGCTCCTCAATGGATAAAGCCGGATCCTGATAAGGCAGTTGGGGGGTCATAGCATCCTCCAAATAAAGCATCTTCCCTTGGCCGCGGCTTGCAGCCACGTGAAGGGCAACGAAACTCACGCCTTTGTAGGCCCACTCAGTGGAAAGGGGGGCCATAATGCCCCCCTTTTGGACCTCAAAAGTCTCGTGGCCTATCCCTCGTGGTAGTACACGTCCCAATCCAGGTACTTGTCAAAAGCCTCGTAGAGCACGTCGGCCACGCGAGTGGGGTTGACGGCCACGTGGTGCTCAAAGCCTTCCTCACAGATGTAATGGAGCAGCCCCTGGAAATCGGGCACTTTGATCACTCCATAGCCCCCAAAGGTATCAATGGGATCATCGGTGATCTCGCCCTCGCCGATGTAGGCCCGAATCCGACCGTAATAATCATCGGTGGAGATGCGACAGTACGTTACCGGCGTGGGCTTGATCTTGCCCACGATGGTGCCATAGGCGTTCTCCTTGCCCACCGAGCCGGCGATGATCTCCTGGTAATCCATCTTGCCTTTGCCCCCGAAGATGTCCTGGGGCAGGTTGCTGCAATGGAAGACCACGGCCTTATCGGGGTCATCGCCGTAGTTGTTGTTCCAATCCAGCAGGGCGCTGGGCTTGCCTGAGGCCAGGGCCATGGCATACATGCCGATCAGGCCGGTGATATCCGTCTCGCAGGCGCTGGGGATGAGCTTGTTAGAGAGCATGCTCATCACCGTGCAGGGCACGACACCGTAGTATTCCTCCATGGAGGTCCAGCATTGTATCGCCGTGCCCGCCAATTCGTGATCGGCGATGAACTGATCCAGGACGACAGCGAGCTTGGCCATCTTGAGCAGGGCGTCCGAGGGGACGCCGTTGGTGCCGAGATAGTTCTTGACCTCCTCCAGCTTGGCCACGACCTTGGGGTCCTTGTCGGTGAGCTTCCAAGCCCGGCCAAAGATCTCGGAGAGGTCAATGCTCTCCACGGAGATGCCCGCTTGCTCCAGGAGCTTTTCGCTATAGCGCACGGTGATAAAGGCCGCCGGCCTGGCCCCCACTTGCCCGAAGCGCGCCTTGCGCAGGCCCTTGACCACGCGGCAGACGGCCCCGAACCATTGTAGGTCCTTACGGAAGGAGGCCGATTCGGGATCCACGGTGTGTAAGGTCGTCAGGCTATAGGCGATGTTGTACTGAGTAAGGTTGTTACAGACCGACATCTTGCCGCAGAAGCTATCGCGGCGGGTCTTGATGCTCATTTGCCCGATCTCGTCGGGGTAAGCGTGGATCAGGACAGGCACGTCCAACCCGGAAAGGCGGATCGTATCCGCCACCCCGCGCTCGTCGCCGAAGTTGGGTAAGGTGACGATGATGCCGTCGATCTCTTCGCGGTGCTTCTTAAAGAGCTCGGCGCACTTTTTCGCGTCCTCGTAGCTCTCCACAGAGCCGAACTTGGTCTCTTCAGGGGAGAGGGCGATGGCCCCGAAGCCCTCCTCTCGGAGCACCTTGAGCATGGTGGCCCGGCCGCTCTCGCACAGTTCGGCGGGGAAGAAGCCGCGATTGCCAACGATCAGTCCGAAAGTGGTCATCTCTTATCCCTCCTTAAAGTGCCTGGCGTACGCCAGGGATATGCCGACGATCTACCCCATTATCCCTTGAAAGCCGTCCGCGTGCAAGTCCAAGGCGCCTTAGGTATGTCCCTTTAAGCCGGGCGAGGAACCCCCGTTGTCGCGCTCGTCGGGCTCAAGCCCCAAGGCCTTGCGCACCTTCGGCGTGGTCTCCTCAAAGCGCCTCAAGGCCACGCCCAGGTCGGCGCGCATCTGGGCCTGGTACTCCATCAAGGCGCCACGCACGACCACGGTGAAGGCGCCGAAGAGCTCGTTCCAGCGTTGGGCGTCCTCCCAGAGGAAATCGGCGAGCGGACCGGTGACCATCTTTTGGCGCAGGGCGCGGGTGAGCTCCAGTTGCACGCCCCCTTCGGCCGGCCAGTTGACGAAGCGCGTCGGATCGTGGGCCGCCCCGGGCCCCAGCGGTCCGCGCACCACAAAGCCCGCCTCCGTCAGGCGTTGGCGCAGGATGCGCACCAGCCGCCGATTGCGCCCGCCGAGGTGTACCACCTCTTCGGTTCCCTCCACGCCCAGCACGCTTAGGGCCAGGCGCGAATGGCGCAGGAGCTGGCGTAGGCGCATCTCATCAAAGCGGTGTGCGGGGATGCGCAGCTCCTCGTTACCCTGCGGGCGAATGCCCCGAAAGTCATAGAGGTTATACTCCTCGCCGGCGATGGCCACGGCCAGCTCGCTCGTCAGCGGGTCGATTCCCCCGCCGTGGATCGCCGTGATGGTATAATCGGCGCCGCGATCCACGACGTTCAGGCGATAATCCAGGTCCTTCTGGGCCTTGAGCACCAGCTCGGTATAATCTTGATAAGGGACGATCATCTCTCACGCTCCCAGAATCATTTACGCCGTCCTAGCTCCACGATGACCGTGCGCTCCCCGAAGGTCACCCGGTCACCGGGGCGCAGCTTCTTGGAGCGGTGCGTCTCCACCACGCCGTTGACCAGGACCTGGCCTCCCTGGATGAAATGTTTGGCCTCGCCGCCCGACTTGGCCAGGCCGACGAGTTTCATGAATTGGTCCAGGCGAATGGTCAAATCCCTTTCATTTGGGGCTTCTTCCGCTTTCGCGTGCTCTGCGTTTGTAAGCATCTTGCCTCCCCTCGGTCGTTGTGCTATACTAAATCAGCTTGATTCCGCCCCAGTAGCTCAGAGGACAGAGCAGAGGTTTCCTAAACCTTGTGCCGGGGGTTCGACTCCCTCCTGGGGCGCTCGGCCCGGTTGCGAGCAGCTCATGAAGCGGGCCGTTGAGGCCGGGCTTTGACGGTATCGCTTGTAGCTGTATCCCTGGCGATTTCAGCGGTGCGTTTTGGTTCGGGCTTATGACCCGCTGCCGCTTAGCGGGTGTGAGGTGACCTCACGGTAGCCTCTGTGAGCTATGTTTCTCTTAGGCACAGTATAGCTCAAATTGCCCAAGCCAAACAATCCCCCAAAAGTGTTTTTGACCATCTTGACAAATGCCCACGAATATGCTATTATGCATTTAGCACTCGGAAGTTGAGAGTGCTAATGAGCGGCTTGAGAAGCCTGATCTTGAAAAAGACGGCTCAACTTTATTATAGGTGAGTCAGAGAAGGAAGGCCGTGACGATGTCATAGCCCCTTCTTTTTGAGATCACACGTACGAACTATTTCAAAGAGGGAGGTAGATCAATGGGTACGGTCAGTCTCAAGCCTCTAGCGGATCGCGTTGTTGTGGAGCCGTTGGAGCAGGAAGAGGTCACTCCGAGCGGCATCGTTCTGCCCGAGACGGCCAAGGAGAAGCCGCAGAAGGGCGTAGTCATCGCTGTCGGACCTGGCCGGAAGGATGATGAGGGCAAACTCATCCCCATGGAAGTCAAGGTCGGCGACAAGGTGCTTTACGCCAAGTACAGCGGCACCGAGGTCAAGCTCGAGGGTGACAAGACGGTTCTTGTCCTGCGCGAGAGCGACATTTTGGCAATCATTCAGGGTTAGTCTAGAGCAAAGGAGGTATCATCAAGGATGGCTAAACAATTGCAATTTTCCGAGGAAGCCAGGCGTTCTCTCAAGAAGGGCTTGGACACCCTAGCTCAGGCCGTGGGGGCCACCCTGGGGCCCAAGGGGCGCAACGTCGCCCTGGACAAGAAGTGGGGCGCTCCCACGATCACCCACGACGGCGTGACCGTG
>DAOTVR010000130.1:0-43477 GCA_034436315.1 Anaerolineae bacterium | reverse complement strand
GGGCCAGCCGGCCGTTGGCGGCCTCGGCGACGATATACCCCTTTTCGCCCAACACCCGCCGGATGATCGCCCGCACCTCCGCCTCGTCGTCGACGACCAACACCCGATGCGCCCGCTGGGCCATGCGCTCTCCCCTAAAGCAGAGTGAATCAGCCCCATTATACCAGGCGCTCGGTGCCCGCCTCATGAAGACGGCGTAAAAGAACTCTCCAAAGCTCACTCCTCGCGGGCCCCTTGAGGCGCCCTTGCCGCGGGCGCTGGCTCGTCGCCTTGGGGGAGGCGCAGGGTGTACCCATGTCGCGGGATGTTGCACAGGTAGACGGGATGAGCGGGGTCCTCCTCCAGCTTGCGGCGCAGGTTGAGCACGTGCATGCGCACCAAGCTCTGGTTGCCCGCGCCGGGCGGGTAATTCCATACCTCTTGCAACAGGCGCTCGGCGGAGAATACCTCGCCGGCGTGGCGGGCCAGGTAGTAAAGCAGATCGAACTCCACGGGGGTGAGCCCTAGCGGCTTGTCGTAGAGCAGGGCTTGCCGGCCCTCGGCGTCAAAGCGCAGCGGCCCCACGGTCAGCGAGGTATGGGGAGAGGGTGCGCGGGCGCGACGCAGGAGAGCCTTGACGCGCAGCTCCAGCTCGGTCAAGTTAAAGGGTTTACCCAGGTAGTCGTCGGCGCCGGCCTCCAAGCCGGCGATGCGGTCCTCGGGCTGCCCTTTGACCGAGAGGATGAGCACCGGCACGGAGGCCAGGCGTGGGCTCGTGCGGATGAAGCGGCAAAGCTGTAGCCCGCTCATCCCCGGCAGCCTCACGTCGAGGATCACCAAGTCGGGCGTTTGATGCCGAAGGAGCAGGAGGGCCTGCCCGGCATCGTAGGCGGCGACGACGGTGTGCCCCAGCCGATCCAGGGCCCGAGAGAGCGCCTGAACGACGCTCACCTCATCGTCAACGACCAGGATGCGCGCCATATCCTCGTTCCTCCCTTAACCGAGACCCGTGGAGCCAAAGCCGGCCTTGGCCGGGGGCAGCCCTTCCGGCGCGGCGGGCAACTCGCGGAACGCCGCGCGATCGACGCTCAGCGCCCACATCTGGGCGATGCGCTGGCCATGGCGGATGAGCCGTGGCCAGGGGCAGTAGACGAGCGCGCAGACCTCCTGGCCGTTGAACTCGGCCTCAACCAGCCCGTCGTGCACCAGGATGCCCCGCAGGAAGTTACCGCTGCGGCCCGTGACGCGCACGACGGCATCCTCGGGGATGCGCAAAGCCACCCCTGTGGGGATGCGCGCAAAGCCCCACACCAACCGCCAGCCCCTGCCCGGCAGCCGGGCCTTGAGATCTAAGGCGGCTCCCTGATGGCGTTCCGGCGGCTGGGCTCCCTCACCGACGAGCCAGTAGTCAATTAACATATCCCGCAATCCGGCGATTTATCCCCCGTGGCCGCGGCTTGCGGCCGCGCAGAGGACTTGCCACGGCTACTTGCTTCCTCCCTGGCCGGGTAGCAATGCCCCTGCATCCAGGATGATATCCTGGTCTGAGGGCAAAAGGACGGTGGTGATGGTGGGCGCGAGCTTGCTGGCCCACTGGTATTTGATCAGGTCGGGATTGCCGCGCAGTTGCTCGGCGATCAGGCGCAAAGCCTCCGCCTCGGCGGCGGCCTCCACCTTGCGGGCCTCCGCGCGCCCCTCGGCGGCGATGACCGCGGCCTTCTTTTCGCCCTCGGCGCGGGCCAGGGCGATCTCCACGTCCTTTTGTGCCGCTTGCAGCTCGTATTGCTTCTGCAGGGCGGCCTGTTCGGCCACCTGCTTGCGTTCAATGGCCTTGTTGAACTCCTCGGAGAAGGCCACGTTGGCCAGGGAGAACTGATCCACGATGATATAGTTCTGCGCCAGCCGCTCGGTCAGGGTACTTGCGATGAGGTCCTTGATGACCGCGCGTTCCATCAGGATGCGCTCCACGCGAAAGCGAGCGGTGGCCGCCTTGATGGCCTCTTGCATGGCCGGCTGGATGATGATGGACTCGTAATCCAGCCCCACCTGCTGATACAACTTGTTGACGTTTTGGGGATCCACGTGATAGTTCAGCACGCCGGTGACCATGATGACCTGCAGGTCGGAGGAGGCGGCCTCGGCCTCCACCTCCAGCTTCTTGGTGCGGATATCCACCTGGACGACCTGGCGCACCACCGGGGGCAAGATCAAATGAAAGCCCTCGGAGAGGACCGTCTGCTCTACGCGGCCCAGCATGACCACCACGCCGCGATGTCCGGGGCTGATGATCGTGTAGCTGGAGAAGATGACCACCAGGACGATGATGGCCAGCACGGCGAGTCCGATGAGGCGCAAGGCCAACGAGGGTCTTTTGCGCATGGAAGAGCCTCCTTTTCAACGTTGACTGCTTCGGAGTATAACATGTCCCCCAAGCCCTGGCAAGGGCCGGAGCATTTACCAGCTAAAGGGCCTGGGGATGCGTTTCGGGGCCATTCCCCGGCGCGCGTCGTGCCCGCCCATTCGCTTCTGTAGGAAAATGGGCAATCCACCGCCGAGGCGCAGAGAGCGCGGATAAAAAAGGGAGAAAAGCCTCTGCGTCCTCGGCGTCTCTGCGGTAAATCCTACGTTTTCCTACGAAATCCCATTTGGGCGTCCCTGTCTCAGCCGGCCCACGAAACGCTCTAGCCGCCCCAGGGCCTCCTCCAGTAAGGGGATGGGCACCGTGTAGGCGATGCGCACAAAGCCCTCCCCAGAGGCCCCAAAGGCACTCCCCGGCACCACGGCGACCTTCTCCTCGCGCAGGAGCCGCTCGGAGAACTCCAATGAGCTGAGGCCCGTCTCGGCGATGGAGGGGAAGGCATAGATGGCCCCGCGCGGCTCCACACAGGCCAGGCCCATGCGCCGCAGGGCGGCGACGGTGACCTCCCTGCGGCGGGCGAATTCCTGCACGATCCCCTGAGCCTGGTCCTCATCGCCGGCCAGGGCGCCCAAGATGCCGTTTTGGGCCATCGTCGGGGCCGACATGATGATGTATTGATGCACCTTGTGCATGGCCTGGATGATCTCGCGCGGCCCACAAGCATAACCGATGCGCCAGCCGGTCATGGCGTGGCTTTTGCTAAAGCCGCCCAGGAGCACCGTTCGCTCCCTCATCCCCGGCAAACTGGCGAAGCAGGTGTGTTCCAAGCCGTAGACGAAGCGCTCATAGATCTCGTCGGAGATGACGATCAGGTCATGCTTTGCGGCGAAACGCGCCACTTCCTCCAACTGCGCGCGCTCCATGACCGCGCCCGTGGGGTTATTGGGGTAGCTCAAGAGCAGCGCCTTCACGCGGCCGTCCATCGCCTCGGCCAGCTTGTCCACCTTCACCTGGAAGGCGTCCTCCGCTCGCGTGGGCACGGGCACGGGCCGGCCGTGGGCAAAGCGCACGCAGGGATCATAGGCCACGAAACAGGGCTCGGGGATCAGCACGGCATCGCCCGCGTCCACCAAGGCCAGGAGGGCGGCATGGAGCGCCTCGGAGACCCCCACCGTCACGAGGACCTCCGTCTCGGGGTCGTATTCTACGCCGTAGCGCCCGCCCAAGTAAGCGGCGATCCTCCGGCGCAGCTCCAACTTCCCGGCGTTGGAGGTATAGCCGGTTTCCCCTCGCCGGATGGAGGCGATCCCCGCCTCGCAGATCGCTTGCGGGGTGGGCAGGTCCGGCTCACCGATGCCCAGGGAGAGCACGTCCTCCATCGTGGCCAGGATGTCAAAGAACTTGAGCAACCCCGAAGGGGGAATGGAACGAATGCGCTCCGAGAGATAGGACCTCACGGCTCGTTCGCCTCCTGTGATGTCTCGCGCCTCTCGGCGGGGATGGTGAAATCGATGACCAGGGCCTCATCTTTGGGCAGTCTCTTGGGCAGCGTGAAGTGGAAGGTGCTCCCCGCGTTCACCTTGCTCTCCACCCAAATCCGCCCGTGATGATACTCCACGATGAACTTGCAGATGGTCAACCCTAATCCGGCCCCACGATAGGCGCGGGTGACGCTGGAATCGACCTGATAGAAGCGCTGAAAGATCTTGTCCTGCTCCTCTTCGGGGATGCCGATGCCCGTATCCTTGACGGCGACATGGACCTGATCTCCCGCGTCCTCGGCCAGGACCCAGATGGAGCCTCCCGCCGGGGTGAATTTGATGGCGTTGGATACCAGGTTGGTCAACACCTGCTCGATACGCATCGGATCGGCTTCAATGAAGGGGATGGCCTCCGGCACCTCGTTTATCAACGTCAGCCGGCTCTCCTGGGCCAGCGGGGTTAGCTGCTCCACCACCTTTTCGGCTATGTCGTAGACCGAGATCATCTGCGGCATCAGCTTGACCCGCCCGGCCTCCATGCGCGAGAACTCTAACAGGTCATTGATCAGCCGTTGGAGGCTGATGGTGGACTCTTTCACCGTGGTCAGGAAATCGCGCTGGAGCTCGTTGATCTGTCCGGTCTTGCCCATCAGGATGATATCCACAAAGCCCTTGATGGAATGGAGCGGCGTCCTCAGCTCGTGGGAGACCACGGAGAGGAAGTTGGATTTCATGCGCTCGATCTCTTTTTGGCTGGTGATGTCGCGCAGGACCATGACCACGCCGTGCACCTGATCTTGGGCCCCTTTGACCGGCGAGGCCAGGGCCTGGTAGGTGGCCGTCTGGGCGCCGCTTCGCTCCAGGGTGATCTCGCGGATCAACGGGGCGCCAGTATCCGCGAGGGTCTCCTGGGCCAGGTCCAACAGCGCCTCGTTGGAGACGATCTCCGGCAGGCGCACCCCCGGTTGGGGCGCCTTGACGACGTCAAAGATCTTGGCGGCCACCGGGTTCATCATCATCAGGCGCAACTGCGGATCGATGACGATGACCCCATCGCCGATCCCCCTCAGGATCGCCTCCAGCTCGTTGCTCTTCTCCAAGACGCTTTGATAGAGCCGGGCCGTCTCCTTCTCCTCGCGCACCAGTTGTTCGTAGAGGCGGGCGTTCTTGACGGCGACCACGGCCTGATCCCCGAAGGCGTCCAAGAGGTTCACGTCCGCCTCGGTGAAGGCGTTGTGCTCCGGGCTGGTGGCGGTGAGGGCGCCGATGACCTGATGATTGGAGATGAGGGGCACGCTCACCATGGAGCCGATCGGCCACTCCCCCACGCGCAGGAAGCGCGGGTCCTGCTCCACGGCGTGGATCAGCACCGCCTGGCGGTTCTCCACCACCCAGCCGGCAACCCCTTGCCCGATGCGGAAGGAGGTGCCCCACAGTTCCTCGCGGGGAATGCCCGCTGCCGCGGCGGTGACCACGTATTCACGCCTCTCATCCACCAGGGCGATGGAACAGCGCGCCCCGCGCAACACCTGGGAGGCGTTCTCCACGATGCGCTGCAGGAGCTCGTCCAGCGCCAGGGCCGAGTTGATCGCCTTGATGCTCTCCTGCAGCGACCTCAGTTCCAGGAGGCGGTTGGCCAGCTCGCTGGCCATGCGCTGGGCGGCCCGCGATTCGTTTTCCAGGTCCCTGCTCTTGCTCAGCAAGGTCGCGTCCAGGGTGGAGATAGAACGCCGCCAGCGTTCCGTGAGCCAGCCGACGACCATACAGCCCACTACGAGCGCAAAGAGCACGCCGTAGCGGAGGATGAACCCCGGATCGGCCAGGAAGTAGAGGCTATCCGCATACAGATAGGCCGCCCCAACCCAGAGGATCCCGGAGAAGAAGGAGACAAAGATCAGCTCCTTGATGAAAGAGTAGTAGATGGCCGCCTTGAGGGCCAGGAGGGCGAAGAGCACATACAGCTCGCTCTGCGGGCCGCCGGTTAACCCGATCAGCACGGCGACGTAGAGGTGATCGATCAGGAAGGAGAGGACCAGCAGCGCCCGACGCACCGGGACGGGCAGGAGCGGCAAGCCCCGCCGGATCGGGGGGCGCGGGAGGAGGAAGGCCAAGGTGAAGAACAGGTTGCTCGCCGCGTAGAGGACGAACGCCCCGGTTTCCAGGTTCCAGCCCTGGGCGAAGCTGAACCCGCGCCACAGCCAGAGCGCCGGGGCGCTAAAGGCCAGTAGGCCCCATTTGGCCAGATTGCCGTAGAGGCCCTCGCGCTGGAGGGCGCGCTCGACGCTCCGCGAAGGCCTCACGGTTTTGTGCTTCATCTCCATCTCAGCTCACTGAAGCGGCAGACGCCACAGGCCGTGATCGGTGCCGGCGTACAGCACGCGCCGAACCGATACGGCCAAGGAGAAGACCGAGGCCCGCCCCAGCCCCTGCCCCAGGGGCTGCCAGGTTGCGCCGGCATCCTGGCTAGAGTATACCCCACCCCCGGCCAAACCGGCATAAAGGGTATCGGCGATCACGGGGTCCGTTACGAGGGCATAGACCCTCCGGGCGCGCAGGGGATGGGCGGTCGGATGCCAGCTTCGGCCCGCATCACGGCTAACATAGATCCCCCGTTCGGTGCTCACGTAAACCCTGCCGGGCCAATAGGGATCCGCGCACAGGGCGTAGATGGTCGCCCTTTGGCGCACGTAGCGAGTGTCTTCATCCTCCTGCGCCGGCAGCGGCTGGGGGCCTGGGGAGGAACTATCCACCACGATGCTCAGGCCCTTGCCCTCCGTTCCCACGTAAAGGAGCGGCGCTTCGGCCAGGTCCTCTTGGGCCTCGGGCGAGGGCCCGGCGGCCGCCTGGCTCGTGGGGCGCAGCGTGTGGTTGAGCGGCCCGGCCTCCGCGGGAGCCGTCACCGAGGGATGGACGACCGTCAGGCTGGTGGCCAGGGTGCGGCCATCCAGCGAGCTGAGGCTCAGCCATTGCAGGTCATCCAGGCCCCGCGCGAAGCGCTCGCGGGGCGTCAGCCCCTTATCGGCCCCCTCGGGAATAAAGCCCCGCAGGACGTCATGGGCGGTGACGACATAAGGGTTGCCGTTCAAGGGATTCAGGGCGATGGCCCGCACGCGCTCCTGGCGGAGGCTGGCACGCGGCTGCCAGGAGAGGCCCATGTTCGCCGTCCAGTAGACCATCGGCCTGGGCACGCGCGGGGGCGATGCCACCACCGCGTAGGCCAGGCTGGCATCCGCAGGGTCAACGGCAAGGTCCACGATCCGCACCTGGCCCCACGTGCTTTCCGGGAGGCCGCCGCCGACCCAAGACCACCGTTGGCCCTCATCAAGGCTTAGATAGAGGCCACTGCGGGCGCCCACGGCGTAGAGCACGCCCAACTGGCCGCTTTGCCCGGCTACGACGCGGCGCACGATCGGGTCGCCAGGGTAGGAGCGGACGCGCTCCCAGGATAGCGGAGCGCCCTGGACGCCCGCCAGGGGGAAAAGCGCAAGCGCAAAGGGCAGGGCGAAACCCGCCAAGGCCAGGAGGACTTGGCCGATGCGCAGGCTCCTGAACACGAATCGCAACCGAACGCCGGGATCAGCTACCATCAAGAGCGCCCCAGACAGTTATTAGAAAACCTTCTCTCGTCGGCCGGTCCTTTTCACATTACGAGCGGACGGGAGGCGGCTCTGTCGGTGGCGGCGGAGCGGTTCGCCCGCCGCCGGATGGCGTCGTGGGCGTCGGTGTCGGCGTGAGCGTCGCCGTCGGCCGCGGCGTGGCCGTCGCCGTGGGCTTGGGCGTGTGCGTGGCCGTCGCCGTGGGGGTCGCGGTGAATGTCGGCGTGAGCGTCGGCGTCGGCGAGGGAGTCAGATAGACCCCTACCTCTCGGGCTCGCGTCTGGGCCGGCTGGGGATCGCAGCCCTTCATCTCCAAAAGCGCCTGATACTCCTTGAGCGCCGCCCGGTAATCGCCCTTGCGCGCGTAAAGGTCGCCCAGGTGAAGGCGAGCGTCGCAGAGGAGCGCCGCCACTTTGCCCGATAGGTACCCCGCGTCTCGGTCATAGATCGCCATCAGGGGCGGGAGGCATTCCGCCCAGGCCGCGACGCTATAGCGCTCTAGGCCCTGCTTCAGCTTGTCGGCCAAGTCCTTGTTCAGCTTGGCCTCCTCGCTGGTGGGCCGCTCGTTGAGCGCCTTGCCGAAGGCTCGGCTGGCGGCCAGGGCGTTATCCAGGATCCCCTGCGTGACGGCCCAACTCGGCTCCGTCGGCTGCGCCGTGGGCGCGAGCTTGAGCTCGCTCGCCACCAATTCCATGAGCTGCCGGCCGAGGCACATGTAGGCCTCGTAGAGGGCGTCGCTGATCGTCCCCGGGCTATACTCCGGGTCGGTGGCCCGCAGCTTCTCCAGGCGGTCGACGGCCTCGCGACAGGCGTTGCTGACCAGGTACTCGTGGGCCCGACCGTATTCCGCCTCCAGGGTCTGCCGCCTTTCCAACGACTGGATCAGCTCCGCGACGTCCTTGTAGCCGCTATCCCGTTCCAGGATGCATCTCAGGTTGCCGAGGGCCTGTTCGCGGTTGTTGGCCTTGAGGTAGGCTTGGGCTTCCTCGTAGAGCTTGGCCTTGGCCTTTTCAACGCCGTTGATGACCTCCGGGTCTTCGGGCAGCAGGGGCAATAGCTCGGCATAGGTCTTCAGGGCCTTGCAGTATTGCTGGGCCACCATATAGGCCTCGCCCAGGTTGCGCAGGTTCTTGATCCGTTGATCCCTGGAGACGAGCGAGACGAAGGGAAGGCGCCCCGTCAAGGCGAGGAACAGCCCGCCGCCGATCAGGGCCAAGACGATCCCCACCACCACCCAGGGGATCCAGGCCCTTTGTCCGGCGGGGGGAGCTTGCTCGTATTCTTCTTCGGGGCGGGCCTCAACGGCGGCTGCGGCGGGAATAGCGTCTTCCGCCGTCTCCGCCTCCACAAGCTCGAGCTGCAAAAAGATATCCAGCTCGTGTAATAGGGCTTCCACCCGGCGGCTGGGCTGGAGTTCGTTCAGCCGCGTGAAGCACTCTTTGGCCTCGCGCCAGCGCCGCCGCCGATAATAGGCCATGCCCTCGTTGTAGAGCGCCTCCAGATCGGGGGCTGCCTCGCCCTCGCCGGCCTCTAGGGCCCCTTTCTCCTCCGTCGTCCCGCTCTCAACCATGCCCTCTTCGTGGCCTTTCGCCTCTTTGTCCCCGTAGCATGCAGCGCGTCACGAGCGCTTGGGAGCTTGGTCGCCTCCATTATACTCCGGTTTCGCCAAGGGCGCTAACTGGCCCCCCGGAGAGGCCGTCGCCCCCGCAGCGCCTCCCTGGCGGCTCCTGTTCATGATCAGGGGGACGGCGAGGTTATAATTTTGGCTCGCAGAGGGCAACAGCTTCACATCGTCCACGTAAACCCAGGTGGGATACCACTTGTCCACGCGGTTCCAGACCTTGAACTCCACGCGAATCTGCTGCCCGGCCCAGGGCGTCAGGTCTACGCGGTAGTGTCGCCAACCCAGGTCGTACAGCGTGTTGGCGGCGTGCTCTCCGAAATGGCCATCGCGCAGCACCTCGGCCAGCTCCCGGCCGTCGCGGTCCAAGATGCGCACCTCAAAGGTGTCCAGCCAGCCGTAGGTGTTATTCGGCAGCTTGCCCCAGGCGTTGTCGTAGGTCAGGATGCGGTACCAGAAGGAGAGCATCAGTCCCTGGTTGCGCCCGCATTCCAGGGGAGGAAGTTGGATGGATTGGTAGAACGAGGCGTAGGCGTTCACCGGCACGTCCGATAGGGGCCATTCCTTGCTCAGGCGGGCCATGCAACTGCTCCCGCCGGTGCGCGTGGTGGCCTCCAGGACGCGCGCCGTGAGCTTGCCCGCGCTATCTGTGCTGGGGATCCAGAGCGGCCAATCGCAAGAGTCAAACGAGGCGTTGCTCAGGCCCTCCACGTAGAGGAAATCGCTGCCCGGCGAGGACCATGCCCCGACGCGCCCGGCGTTATCCTCGGCCCTCACGCGGAAGTAGTGGAAATCGTTGGTCGTCAACCCCGTGCGCGTGGTGCAGGTGATGGCCGCCGCGATCTCTGGGAGCCAATCCTGCCAACTGCCACAGGCCCCCTTGCGATATTGCACGGTGTATTTGGCGATCCCCGATCCTTTGGGGCCGTCCGTGCCCGTCCAGCATACGTTGGCCCCTTCAACGGACCGCCCCACGTAATCCGGGGTGACGCGCAGGGTGCAGCTCGGCGCAGTCAGGTCCAGCTTGATCGTGGTCGTCTGTGTGGCCTCTCGGTTGCCGGCCGCATCCACCGAGTAGTATTCCACCACGTGGGTGCCCTCGGTGTTCAGGGCCACGTCCGCGCCGCCCCAGAGCTGCCATGCCCCGCCGTCGAGGCGATAGCGCGTCTCGGTCACGCCGGAGGCGTTGTCGTTGGGCCCGAAGCGCACGTTCACCGGCGAGGTGTACCAGCCGTTACGCCCCGTCGTGCCGGTGACGGTGATCCCGGTCGTCGGCGGGGTACGGTCGTAGCGCAGCGTCACGCTGATGGCCGTACGATAGTCCGCTAGCCCCACGCGGTCCTTGAGCCAGATGTACACGGGCGTCTGCCCCTCCCGGTCCACGGTGAGCCCGGGGATGCACGAGGGCGCCCCGAGGGGCAGGGCATAGAGCTGCCCGTCGCCGTTCGCCGTCGGGGGGCTGCCCTTCTTGTAATAGACGGCCACCACGCCGGAGCACTCCTCGGGCGGGTTGCTCCAGCAGATGGCAAAGTTGTTGCTGTTGCTCCAGCTCGCCGGGCTGACCGTCGGGCTGATGGGCGCGGCCGGGGCTTGGCGATCCATGCGCACGGTGATGGTGCCGCTCACGGCCTGGGTATTGCTCGCCACGTCCCTCGCCCAATAGGAGATGGTCTTGCGGCCACAGTCGTAGCAGAGGGAGAAGGAGTGGCGCGCCGTCGGCGGCCCGCCGCTGACGGGCACGGTCACCACCCCCTGGCCCTCCACCTGGTAATAGAGCGCCGCCACCCCGCTCAGGGCGTCGTTGCCGGTGATCGTGACGGTGACGCAATCCGTGAACCACAGGGGATCCTCGCCCAAGGGACCCTGCACGGTGGCCGGGTCGCTGTAGGGAGGGGTAGCGTCGTATTTGAGGCCATTCAAGAGCACCTGGCGGCTGTAGCGGTCACTGTTGCCCGCGCCGTCTAGGAGCCAAAGGTAGACCGTGTGTTGCCCCTGGCTCGGCACGGTCACCGCGGAGATGGAGCTGATCCCCGTGCCCGTGATCGGGCCGATCGGCGTCCCCCCGGTGATGGGATCTACGCCGATCTGGTAGTAAACGCCGGCGATGCCGCAGGGATCGGGAGGGTTCACCCAACTGAGGGTGAAGGTGTTCACGTTCGTCCACCCCACCGGCGTGGCGGCGAGGTTGGTGGGCTGCCCTGGGGGCGTGCCGTCGATGTTGAGGGTCACCGTCTGCGTCGGCGAGGTGTTGCCGGCGATGTCTTGCCCCCGATACTCGTAGACATAGAGCCCATCGGCCCCCGTGACGGTGAAGGGGGTCGTATAGGTGATCCACGACGAGGTGCCCAGGCGGCGATACTGCATCCAGGCCACGCCGGAGAGGGTGTCGGTGGCCACCAGGGTGACCGTCACCGGAGGCTGCAGGCAGAGGCCCGTCTTGCTGGGCGTGGCGCTGATGGCTGGCGCCTCTTGGTCTATGCGGCACAGGTTGGAGGCCGTCTGGGGGCTTTCGCGGTTGCCGGCCACGTCTACGGCGTAATACGCGAGCGTGTGCGTGCCGTTGGTTGAGATGACCGCCACGTTGCCCTGTTGCCATGGCCCGCCATCCACCTGGTAGTAGGCCTCGCCGGCCCAGCCCGACCCGGGAGATGGATCCACCGCCGAGATGGTGACCGTCACCGGCCCCGTATACCAGCCGCTGGGAGGCGGCGGGGGGAATACCGCGATGGAACTGGTCGGGGGCACGGTGTCGATCTGTACCGTGAGGCTCTTGACCGCCTCGCTGTTGCCGGCCCTATCCACCGACTGGTACTCGTAGGAGCCGCTTTCGGAGACGGAGAAGGAGTTACCCACGTTCCACAGCCCGCCCACGCGCCGCCATCTGGTCTCTTGGATGCCCGAGGCGTTGTCGGTGGCCTCCAAGGTCACCCCCACCGTCCCGCTGAACCAGCCCCCTGGCGGGAGGGGCGGCGCATAGCTAGGGGTGGTCGTGGGGGGCGTGATGTCGTAATTGAAGGCGTTGCTGCGCACGGCCCGGGTGCTGGCGCTAGAGTTGCCGGCCCGGTCCACGAGCCAGATATACACCGTGTGGGAGCCTTCGCCGCTCACGGTGATCCCCGAGAGGCTGCTGATGTTTTCCCCCAGGATCGGCCCGATGGGCGTCCCCCCGACGAGGGGGTCTATATCCAACTGGTAGTACACGCCACCGATGCCCGACGGATCCGCGGGATTCGTCCAGCTCAAGCCGAAGGCGTTCACGTTGCTCCAGCCGGGTGGCGTGCAAAAGATGTTCGTGGGCGGCCCCGGAGGCGTGCCGTCCACGTTGACCGAGATGGTCTGCACGCCCGAGGTGTTGCCGGCCCGGTCATAGGCGCGGTATTCGTACGTGTAGGTGCGGTCGCCCTGCGAGCCATCAATGAGGATCTGAGTCCCCATCTGCCAGGTCATCGTCCCCTGGAGGCGATACTCCGTGCGATCCACCCCCGAAAGGGCGTCGCTGGCCTGAAGGGTGATCCTCACCGGCGGCTGAACCCACGTGCCCGTCTTATCGGGCGTGGCCGTGACGGTGGGCGGCGTCCCGTCCACGGGGATCGTGCGCGGGCCGGAGAGCTCCTCTATATCCCCCAGGTCGCGGATGCGAAACTCCACCTGGTTAAGCGAGACGGAGTCGATCAGCGAGGAGGTGGTCAGGGTCAGATAGACCGTCGTCGCCCCCGACGAGCTGTACGCCAGGCCGTCGGAGAGCCAATCGCTCCAATTGGAGCCGCCGTCCACGGAGTAGCGGTACGAGGCCGTATCCCCGCGCAGCCCGTCGCTATCCTGCACGGTCGCGCAGATCACCGAGGGCCTCCTGGCCCAGCTACCCGCCGCCGGGCAGGTGAAGGTCCAGGTCGCGGAGCCCGCGAGGGGGGACGGCAGATGGGCGTCGGCCCCCCTGTTTGCCCGGCTCGCCCAGGCGTCGCTCTCGTTCCGCGCCCCCGCCGCCGAGGGGATCAAAAGCAGCAGGCAGCTCAACAGGACACTTAAAAGACGCTTCATGTGTGCTGACCTCGGGTGATTGCTGAACTACGGTTCCCTCTCAAAACGGTATCCAAACCCGCGCACTGTAGTGATATACGTGGGGTTCTCCGGGTCCGGCTCTATTTTGTTGCGCAGCCGGCGGATGTAAACGGCGATCTGGTTGCTATAGCCCTCGTACTCGTAACCCCAGGCGTGGCTCATGAGAAAGTCGTGGGTGAGCGTCCTGCCGGCGTTGCGCATCAGGCAGTGCAACAGGCGGAACTCAATCGGCGTGAGATCCACCGCCTTCCCATTGCTCAGGATGACCTGATGGGTGACCGGGTCAAGGCGCAACCCGCCGACGGCCACGGCGACCTTGGAATCGTCAAAGGCGGATAGCTCGCTGCGCCGCAGCACCGCCCGCACGCGGGCCAACAGCTCGGAGGGGTCAAAGGGCTTGGGCAAATAGTCGTCCGCGCCCAGCTCCAACCCCAAGACCTTGTCCGCCGTCTCCCCCTTGGCCGAGAGGATGATGATGGGGATGTCCATCGTCTGGCGGATGCGCCGGCAGACCTCCAGGCCGTCCATATGGGGCATCATCACGTCCAGGATGACCAGGTCCGGGTTCTTGGAATCCAGTAGCTCCAGGGCGGTGCGTCCGTTGTCGGCGGTTATGACCTCATAGCCCTCCTCGCCGAGGAGGAAGGCGAGCATCTTCAGGTTATTGCGGTCGTCATCAACGGCCAAGATGCGCATGGCTGATCCTTCTCCCTCTACTAACGTGCAGGATCTCAGAAGACCCGGTTCAAACGAACGGGCCCTTGGCCCCATTATAGTCGCTCCGGCCGTCTCTGCAAGGCGGAGCATGTCCAGATTTACGACGGTGGGTGGGGAAAAAGGTTACGGCAGTTGGTTGAAATTCGCCGGACGCAGGCTCAGCCTCTGCCTTGGAAGCGGGTCAGGTAATCGCGACGGACCTCGCTCTCGGCGACGCGCTCTAGATCCAGGCGGGCCTTGATGATCTCCTCGTGATCCTGGTTGGCCTGCGCGAGGACCAAGCCCAGCGGGTCTATGATCTGCGAGACCACGATCTGCAGGGGCCCGGCGACGTTCGCGGCGACGACGAAACAGCCGTTCTCCGCCGCCCGCGCGCGCAGGTGAGCGGCCAACACGGGCACCTTCCAGGTGTCTTTGCCCGCGCCGTAAAAGCCCTGCATGATGATCTCTGCCCCTTGGGCCAGGAGGTCGCGATAGCCTTCGGGGAAGCGCACGTCGTAGCAGATCTGCAGCCCGACCTTGATCCCCTTGAGCTCCAGGAGCACGTTGCGCGTCCCCGGGCGGTAATAACGCGTATCGTCGTTGGTGAGGTGCACCTTGTCGTAGCTGGCCGCGAGCTGGCCCTTATCGGAGTAGACGTAAAGGCGGTTCACCCAGGCTTCGTTTTCCCAGGCCTCGCTGCCCACGACGACCCAAAGGCCCAGCTCCTGGGCCAGTCGGGAGATGGCCTCCAGGCCGTCCTGGATGCGCGGCCATTCCGCCGGCTGCCGCCCGTGGCCGATGTTGGGGCTGTAGCCGGTGAGCGCCGTCTCCGGAAAGACCACGGCCTCTACGTCCTCGGCGGCGCAACGGCGCATGGTCTCCAGGATGCGCCTGAGGTTCTCCTCGACCTCCGCCGCGATCTTGAGCTGCGCGGCGGCCACGTGAAGCGTTCGTCCCATTAGCTCCTCCTGTTATCAGTTGTCGGCTTTTAGTAAACGGCCCTCAGCCATCAGTCGTCAGCTTGCGGGGAGTCTAGCTGATGGCTGACGGCTGATAACTGACGGCTCTAACCCAGCTCTTCCCGGTGCAAGGCCAGATAGTATAGGGCGATGATCGTCTTGGCATCCACGATGCACCCCTCCTCCACCATCTGCAGCGCCTCCTCCAGGCGAAAGGTGCGCACCAGGATGTCCTCGCCGCTTTCGGCCAGGCCGCCCCCTTGGCCCACGCGCCCCTGGGAGCTGACCGTCGCGAGGAAGATGTGCATCCGCTCCGAGGTGCCGCCGGGGCTGGGATAGACGGTGGCTACGTGCCGAAGGTTATCCAGCCGGTAGCCGGCCTCCTCCAGGGCCTCGGCGCGGGCCACCTCCTCCGGCGAGCGGCCCTCCTCCTGCGCGCCGGCGATGATCTCCCAGAGCCAGCCATCGCCATCGCGCACGTAGGCCGGGTAGCGGAATTGCTGGATGAGCACCACCTCGCCCCGCTCGCGATCGTAGGGGAGCACGGCCACCGAGTCGCCCCGCTCCAAGACCAGGCGGGTCACCACCGGGCTCATCGTGCCATCGTAGCGCTCGTAACTCACCTCGGCACGGTCCACCTTGAAAAAGCCGTCCAATAGGCGTTGCCGGGAGAAGACGATGACCCTTTTGGACATAGCTTAACCCCCCAAGGTATCGCGGTAGCCGCGTTTCCCCGAGGCCGGGGTGCTGCGGCTACAGAGCCATCCCGTAGCAGCGGTTCTCCACCGGGCCGGGGATGAGCCTCGCCCAGAGGCGCGTCGGGCGGGCGTCCAGCAGGCGGAAGCCGAGCCGCTCGTAGAGCCGACAGGCGGCCACGTTCTGGCTGGTCGTCTCCAGGTGCACGCCCCGCACCCCCGCCGCACGCGCCTGGGCCAGGAAGGCCTCAAGGAGCCTCCGCCCCAGGCCATGCCCGCGCCAAGGGGCGGCGATGCCGATGTGCAGGTGCGCCGGATAGCTCGCCGAATCCACGCGGGGGAATTCGCCGCATAGCAGGCCCCGGGCATGGGCGAGGACGTAGCGCGCCGTCAGCCTCCCCAGGCGGTAGCGCCCCCCGAGCGCCCGCCAAAGGAGCCGAGGCAAGACCTCCCGCCTCCAGCGGCGCCGCTGGGCGCGCGTGTCCAGGCAGCCCAAGAGATAGCCCACCACCTGGCCATCGGCGCAGGCCACCCAGGCGTGTTCCGGCTCCCGATCGGTGTAATAGGCGCAAAAGGCCTCGGCGAAGAGCCACCGATCCTCCAGGAAGGCCTCCAGCGGCTCGCCGAAGAAGGCCACGTCCGCGGCGACCTTCAGCACCGCCGCGCGGTCGGCCGGCTCATAGGGGCGCACGCACAAGCCTGACATCAGCCTCCCCCTATTGGCAACCGACGGATGCGTATACGCGTCTGGTCAAGGACGACAACGCTTCCTTGTTCTAGCGCCTCCCGTATCGTATCCAGGTTGGCCAGAAGCAGTGTTACCTGTTGTGCCGGGCGGCGCCCTGAACCGCGCCGAAACAAGATCACCGAAGGTTTCCTCTCTTGCCGAAGCGCCAAGAGCATAGCAAAGTCAGTGTCTGCGGAGACTAGAGTACGCTCCTCTTGGGCTGCCCTGGCAAAAATCTCCTCGTCCAGGGCTGCCTGCATCCCATAGTCGCGCACATGCGTCGCATCGTGCCCTGCTCTTCGCAAACCCTCTGCAACCATGGGCGATAGAGGGTTATCTATAAGGAACTTCATCAGGCCACCGCCAAGGGCAGCTCGCGCTCGCGCACGGCCTCGGCAGCGTAGCGCAAGGCCTCGCGGATATCCTCGCGCTCCAGGTCGGGGAAGGCTTCAAGGATCTCTTCTTCGCTCATGCCGTCGGCGACCATGCCCACGACCGTAGCTACCGGGATGCGCAACCCGCGAATGCAGGGCATTCCATCCATCTGTTTAGGATTGACAGTGATCCTGGTGAAACCCATCTTGTGTCCTTTCTCTATACACCTTTCTCCGGGCGCACGGGCCGGCGGCGCTCCAGGAGGGGGCCATCTGGCCCCCTGCGGATGACCGTGTAGAGCGCCCAGCGTCGGTCATCCTGCGCCAGCGGCTCCAGCGAGCCCTCGGCCGCGAAGCGCAGGTGTGGCCCGCGGCTCTCGTCGCGCTCCAGGGCGGCGCGGGCCACCAACCGGGCCACCTGGAGGATGTTCGCCGCCTCCAAAGCCTCGTTCAAGGGCACACCCTCGGCGCTGACCCCATGCTCGGCCAGCTCCTCTAGGGTTTGCACGAGATCCCTTAGTCCGGCCTCGGTGCGATAAACCCCGCAGGCGGCGGACATGGCCCGGCGCACCCGCTCGCGCACCACGGTAGGGGCGTTCAATTGAACGCCCCTACCGCCTTGGGCATTCAACTGAACGCCCCTGAACAGGCGTCGGATCGCGTCCTCGGCGTCTTGCGGCGTTGGGCCGCGCACCGAGGGGACGCGACTACCGGCGGCCAGGGCGAACTCGGCGGCGGATTCTCCGGCGATCCGCCCAAAGACCTGCGTATCCAATAGGGCGTTGCCTCCGGGGCGGTTGGCCCCGTGCTGGCCCCCGGCCACCTCCCCCGCCGCATAGAGGCCGCGCAGGGTCGTCTCGGCGCGGGTGCGGATCTTGACCCCGCCCTGAAAGTGCTGCACCGCCGGGGCCACCTCCACCCGGTCCCCGCGGGCCAGATCAATCCCCCGCGCGGCCAGCCACTCCACTGCCTGGGGGTTGATGGCCCTCAGGCGCTCCAGCGGGCTGCGCAGGCGCGGGTCGCCCGGCTCCAATCCCTTGCCCCGATACCATGCGCGCACCCGCTCGTGCACCGCGGTAGGGGCATTCGATCGTGCACCCGAGGCAGTAGGGGCGTTCAACTGAACGCCCAAGGTTGTAGGGGCGTTCAACTGAACGCCCTCACTGAAATCCAAACCCCAGGGATCGCGGGCGTAATCCAAGTAGACGCGCCGCCCGGCGGCCAACTCCCGAGAGACGGCGATGTCGATGAGGTGCGAGGGCTCGTTCACCGAGACGGGCCAGCTCGCCCCTTTGGCGAAGAGGAGGCCGTACATCTCGGCGGGCGTCGTCCCCGGCGGCAGGTAGCGGGCCAGGAACTCTTCCTCGCGGTCGTTGACCAGGCGCGGCAGGGCGCGCATCATATCCCCGGAACAGGCCAGCCCGGTCTGGAGCGAACAGAGGCCGATCTGGATGAATTCCAGGTTGACCAGCTCCGCCCCCGCGCGATAGGCCAGGGCGTAGCCGTCGCCGGTGCAATCGGGGGGATAGACGTTCACCGCAAAGGCCTGCCCGGCCCCGCCCGTGGCCAGGACGATGGCCTTGGCTCCCAGGGCGCTGATCTGTCCATCCCGCTCCGAGACGAGCGCCGCCCCGATCACCTGCTCACCGCGCGCGTCCAGTAGAAGCTCGGCCACCAGGGTCTGCTCCACGACACGGATGGGCAGCTCCCGCAGGCGGCGCAGGAGGGCCTCCTCGATGTGGTTGGCGGTATAAGGCCCGGTGTAGCAGGCGCGGGCGTAGAGCGAGCCGTCGGTGAGGAATTGATCCACCGTGCCGTCGGCGCGGCGCACCCAGGGGACCCCCAGCCGCTCCAGATAGGCAAAGGCCTGGGCGCTCTCCTTGGCCAGGAGCTCGGCCAGGTCCCAATCGGAGACGCATCCCCCGATGCGGTAGATATCCTCGGCGTGGTAGCGCCAGGCCTCGGGGCCGCCCGGCTCGGTGGTGGGCAACGTGGCGTGAAAGGCCATGCGGTCGGAGCAGGCCGTGGCCGTCACCCCGCTATGGCCCAGGTTTCCCTTGGTCACCAGGACGATCTGGAGCCCCGGAGCGCGCTCATAGGCGGCGATGGCCGCACGCAACGCCGCCCCCCCGCCGCCGATGATCAAGACGTCGCAAAGCTCGCTCATGTCTATCCTTGGATAGGGACGTTCCATTGAACGTCCCTACTATACGGGGGGATGGGTGAGGCGTCAAGTAGGGGCATTCAATGGAACGCTTGGGTAGGGGCATTCAATGGAACGCCCCTACGTGGGGGATGGGAGTTGCGTCAAACTCTCTATCATCCTAGAATGTAAATGTATCACCAACTCCCGAATTTCTGTTCTATCCTCGCGTATCTGAGTGATCACGTACCTTATCGCTAGGATGTCGGGGAAGGTGCAACGGGGAGAGGCTCCGCCGCCTCCGAGGGAACGGGCGGCGAGCTGATGAACGTTTCTGGCCGGCGTGTTTTGGGAACGTGGGGCGTCATATAGCCTCTGGTAAGGAGAAAGGGGGAACGAGATGAACCTTGATAAGTGCAGGTCTATCGTCTTCGCTCTGGCCATGGGCGGCCTGTTCCTCGCTGCCCTGTTCGTGCTCTTGGGCGGGGCCTCGCCGGTAGCCCGCGCCGACCCGGGGAGCCTCTTCATTTCCCCCACGGGTAGCGGCACGGAGTGCTCTCAGGCGAACCCCTGCGCTTTGCAGACGGCCCTGAGCCTCGCCAACGATGGCGACATCCTCTACCTGGCCCAAGGTACCTACACCGGCACCGGCGCCGCCGTCATCACCCTCACCCGATCCATCACCCTCTACGGCGGGTGGGACGGCGCCCCCAGTGGCCCGGTGACGCGCGACCCGGCGGCCTATCCCACCGTCTTGGATGGCGAGAGGGCGCGGCGGGTGGTGTACATCAGCGGCGACATCACCCCCACCTTGGACGGCCTGATCATCGCTCGCGGCAACGCCACCGGGCTGACCGAGGGCTGCCCTACCAGCAGCGGGAACCCCGATGGCTGTGGCGGGGGCATCTTTGCGTACGGCGCCCATCCGCTCATCGTCAACAATATCATCAGCGATAACGTCGCCGCCCTCACCACGGCCGGCTATCCGACCGGCACCACCGGCTACGGCGGAGGACTCTACCTGCGCGACGCCGACCGCGCGGTCATCAGCGGCAACGTCGTCATCAGCAACGTGGCCGGCGCCGCGGATTGTGGAAATGGCGGGGGGATGTTTCTATTCGGCGCGGCCGAGGGGGCGCGGGTAGAGGCCAACCGGGTGCTCAGCAACTACGCTACCACCACGAACATGTCTTGCGCCTGGGGCGGGGGCATCAGCGGGGGGCCGGGTGGCGCGCTGATCCGGGGCAACTTGGTGGAGGGCAACTGGAGCAACGCGATGGGCACCGGTTACGGCGCGGGGCTCTACCAATGGTACGGCGCGGCGCACTACGTGGGCAACGTGGTCCGGGGCAATCGCGGCAGACGCGCGGTTTATCTCGGCTATAGCCGCTCGTGCTTTGAGGGCAACTGGGTGGTGGATAATCTAACCAATGAAGGGCTGCAACTGTATAATAGCATCGGCGGCGGGCCAACGCTGATCAACAACGTCATCGCCCGCAGCGGGGGCACAACCTTTGCTGCTTACGGCCATGTGGCCTATCCGCTGACCGCCACGCTGCTCCATAACACCCTGGTGGGGTCGGGATCGGGGTACGGCGTTTATGTGGAGGATTATGTCACTCTATTCCTGACGAATACCATCGTCGCCGGCCACACGTGGGGTATCACCAGCACCTATCCAACTAGCTCCACCATCTTCGCCGACCACACCCTTTTCTGGGCCAACGCCCACGACGGCCTGCGGGGAACGAACCCGATAGATGGTGATCCGCGCTTCCTCAACCCCGCCGCCGGCGATTACCACCTGGGCCCCGGCTCGGCGGCGCTGGATGCCGGGGTGGATGCGGGAGTCGCCACCGATATAGACGGCGACGCGCGGCCGATGGGGGCGGGCTATGACCTCGGCGCGGATGAGGCTGAGCCAAGCTATCGGCTCTACCTGCCGTTCATTAGAAGTCCCATCCCGGAGGATTTGTAGCTTGAGGCCGTTCATTGAGCGTTGGAAGGAGCGCGCCAGGGAGCTGCAGGCCGAGATCTATGCCCTCTACCTGGCCTATAAAGACCCCAGGGTGCCCTGGTATGCCCGGGTTTTCGCCGCCTGCGTCGTGGGCTACGCCTTTAGCCCAATCGACCTGATCCCCGATCCCATCCCCGTCCTGGGGTACCTGGACGACCTCCTCCTCGTGCCCTTGGGGATCAAGTTGGCGCTGGCCATGATCCCGGCGCAGGTGCTGGCCGAGAGCCGCGACAAGGCCCGCGAGGTCATGCGCCAGGGGAGGCCCGTCAACCGCGCGGCGGCGGTGGGGGTCGTCGCGATCTGGCTTTTGCTGGCGGCTTTCGTCGTCGCTTTGGTGACGCGCTTGTTTTAACCCCGTTGGCCCTGGGATCGTACTGGGCTATGCTGCCGACGTTGCTGATCGTGGTGATCCTGGTGCTGAGGATCCTGAACGAGGAAAAGGTGCTGGCGCGCGAGCTGCCGGGCTATCGGGAGTACATGCAAAAGACGCGCTATCGCCTTATCCCCGGCCTCTGGTAGGGATAGGGCAGACATGTAGGGGCGTTCGTTTGAATGTTTGTGTAGGGACGTTCAATTGAACGTTTTGGTAGGGGCGTTCAATTGAACGCCCCTACGTAAGGGGATGGATACAGGGGCGGTCAGTTGGACGCTTGGGTAGGGACGTTCAATTGAACGCTTATGTAGGGACGTTCAATTGAACGTCCCTACATAAGGGGATGGATAGGGCGTCCAGCAGGGGCGTTCAATTGAACGCCCCAACACAATCGGGGAGGGGAGGATGGATCTCCGCGAAGACCTACGCCGTAAGCTGCTGACCTTTCAGAAGAACGAGATCACCGAGTATCACATTTACAGCCGGCTGGCCCGGACGATCAAATCCCCTGAGAACAGGGGCGTGCTGGAGAGGATCGCCCAGGACGAGCTGCAACACTATCGTGTCTGGCGAAGCTACACCCAGCAGGACGTGCCCCCCGATCGCTTTAGGGTCTGGGCGTATTGCTGGATCAGCCGGATCTTTGGCTTCACCTTCGGCCTCAAGTTGATGGAGCGGGGCGAGGAGGGCGCCCAGGATAGCTACGCGTGCCTGCGCGAGGCGCTCCCGGAGGCCGAGGCCATCATGTCCAGCGAGGATCAACATGAGGCGGCCCTGCTCCAACTCTTGGACGAGGAGAGGCTGCGTTACACCGGCTCCATGGTCTTGGGCCTCAACGATGCCCTGGTGGAGCTGACCGGCGCCCTGGCGGGGCTGACCCTGGCCTTACAGGATACCCGCTTGATCGCCCTGACCGGCTCCATCACCGGCATCGCCGCCTCTTTCTCCATGGGGGCCTCGGAGTACCTCTCTACGAAGGCGGAGAAGACGGCCAAGGATCCGCTGAGGGCCGCGCTCTACACCACCGCGGCCTACCTCCTCACCGTCTTCCTGCTCATCCTGCCCTATCTGCTCTTGACGAACTATTACCTCTGTTTGGGCTGCACCTTGGCGGCGGCGATCCTGATCATCGCCCTGTTCACTTATTACCTCTCCGTCGCCCGGGATGAGCCGTTCCGCAGGCGCTTTTTGGAGATGGCCGGCCTGAGCCTGAGCGTGGCCGCGTTCAGCTTCCTGGTCGGTTTCCTCCTGCGCACCTTCTTGGGGATTGAGGTCTGAACTCGGACAAAGGGAGTGCGATTTGTCTTGTCAGCGGGCGCACTCTGTGCTACAATTCGTGGGCATAAGCCCTTGGTTTTAGGAGGAATCCGCCATGCGGCTGACGCGCGGGGCCGATTACGGCGCGAGGGGCATCGTTCGCCTGGCCAAGATGCCGCCCAACACGGTGGTATTGGTGAGCGACCTCGCCGCCGCCGAGGGCCTGCCCGAAAGCTACTTGGCCAAGATCTTTCAGAGCCTGGCCAAGAAGGGGATCGTGCTCTCCCATCGCGGGGCCAAGGGGGGCTTTTCCCTGGCCCGCCCGGCCGAGCAGATCACCCTGCGCGAGGTCATAGAGGCCATTGAAGGCCCCATCGCCTTGGGTCGCTGCCTGACGCAGGAAGGGTGTGCGTACCTGGATACCTGCCCGGTTTACCCCGTCCTGGCCAAGGCCCAGGAGCAGTTGCTGAGCGCGTTAGAGAGCACCACGCTCCACGACCTGGCCAAGGACGCATGAGCTTGCCCGATAAAGAAGTCCTCTCCGCGCGGGGGAAAGACCCCTTTCCCCCGCGCTTTCCCTTTCCGTTTCTAGACGAACGTCGCCCGCACCTCGCCGAGGGTAGAGAAGCGGGCCACGTAGGTGGAGCCTTTGGCGATGGGGGTGATGGGGGTGAGCGTGCCCGTCATGACGATCTGCCCCGCCTTTAACCCCTTGCCGCGCTCGGCCAGCTTGCCGGCCAACCAGGCCACGGCGTTGGCCGGGTGGCCTAGGGCCATCTCCCCCTTGCCCTCGGCGATTTTTTGGCCATCTTGGGTCAAGACCACCGTCTCGCCGAGCAGGTCCACCTGGCTGACCGGGAACCACTTCCCCGAGAGGACCACGCGGGCCGAGAAGCCGTTATCGGCGAAAAAGTCGGGGTAGGGGCACTTCCAATCCTTGATGCGCGCGTCGCATATCTCGAACGAGGCGCACACCCCTTGCGTGGCGGCCAGGACGTCGGCGATGGTCAACCCCTTGCCCTCCAGGTCCGCGCCGAGCTGGAAGCAGATCTCGCATTCTATCTTGGGCGCGATCAGCTCGTTCATCGGCACGCGGGCGTCGTTCCCCAGGATCATCGTATCCAGTAGGTAGCCGTACGTGGAATCGGGCAGGCCCATCCGCTGGCGCACGGCGATGTTGGTAAAGCCCACCTTGAAGCCGGCCAGTTTCTCGCCGGCGTCCAGGCGGCTCTGGATATTGGCCTCACAGATCGCGTGGGCGTCCTCCAGGGATAGCCCGCCGGGCACCAGGTCGGAGAGCGGGCCGATGGGCACGCGCTCGCGCTCAGCACGCAACAGGATCTCCCTCTCTCGTTCAAAGGCCATGGCGTATCTCCCCTCTCAGGTGTCAGTAATCAGTTCTCAGCAATCAGTGGTCAGTCTGACTACAGATTGCTGATCACTGATAACTTCTTACTCGCTGATCTTTTCCAACACGACCTTTTCCCCGTCGCGCACCTGGGCAAAGACTTTGGGGTCGCCCTCCACTTTGCCCAGAACGTTCACGGGACTGGCCGGGCGGATCTCGTTACCCCGGCTGACGGGCGTGCGCCCGAAAAAGATGCAGAAGGCGTGCCCCGGCGGCCAATAACCGAGGTCCCCCAGCGCCACCACCTCTTGGGGGTTCTCCTCCTTCAGGTAAACGGGGATGCCGAAATAGATCTCCTCGCCCCAGGTGTTGGCCCGCGCGGTGATGGGCAGGGCCTCCCAGATGGCCTGGGCCGTCTGAGAGTCGTTCAGGGTGGCTGTGGCCGTCACAGCGCCGGCGGTGATGCGGATCTTGCGCATAGGCTCTCCTTTCTGGCTAAAGGGTAAGCGCCCAGATTATAACACGCGCCAAGAGGGGACGTCAAAGCTGCGGGGCGCGGCGCGCTTGCATTGGCTTGTGCCCGTTGACAGGACCGGCGGGGTGCGCTATGATAGGGTGGAGATCGATGCCGATCTGAGCAACGAGGAGGCTGCGCCGTGTCGGTCAAAGAGGATCCCGCCTTAGAGGGGGCTGTGGCAGTTGAGGAAGAGCCGGCCAGGGTCCGCATGCGGAAACGGGGGCGCGTGCGGGTCTTTCGCAATTGGTGCAAGGGCTGTGGCTTATGCATCGCCTTCTGTCCACAGCAGGTCTTTGCGGAAGACGAGGAGCACCACCCGGTTGTCGCCCATCCGGAGCGCTGTGTGGCCTGTCAGTGGTGCACGATACACTGCCCCGATTTCGCCATCATCGTTGAGGAGATCCCGAGCGCGGAGGATGGGGGGACCAAGTGACCGTCAGACTGATGCAAGGCAACGCGGCTTGCGCTGAGGGCGCGCTGGTCGCGGGCTGTCGCTTTTTCGCCGGATATCCCATCACCCCCTCCACCGAGATCGCCGAGATCCTGGCCCGCGAGCTGCCCAAGGTGGGGGGCAAGTTCATCCAGATGGAGGACGAGATCGCCTCCCTCGCCGCCGTGATCGGGGCCTCGGTGGGCGGGCTAAAGGCGATGACCGCCACCAGCGGCCCGGGGTTCTCGCTCATGCAGGAGAACCTGGGCTATGCGGCGGCGGCCGAGATCCCCTGCGTCATCGTGGACGTGCAGCGCCTGGGGCCCTCTACGGGCTTGCCCACGGCGCCCTCTCAGGGGGATGTGATGCAGGCCCGCTGGGGCACGCATGGCGACCATCCCATCATCGCCCTGTGTCCCTCCTCGGTGCCGGAGGCCTTTTACCTCACCGTGGAGGCGTTCAACTTCTCCGAAAAGTACCGCACGCCGGTTATCCTGCTCATGGATGAAGTGATCGCCCACATGCGCGAGCCGTTTGAGGTGCGCCCCGATACGATGGTGGAGATCGTGGACCGCATGCGCACCGACGTGCCCCCGGAATGGTATTTCCCCTACGACGAGACCTTCAGCGACGTGCCCCCGCTGGTCAGCTTCGGCGAGGGGTTCCGCTACCACATCACCGGGCTATTACACGACCGGGCCGGCTACCCCACCGAGCGCCAGGACGAGATCAACCCCTGGTGGCGGCGGGTTTTCGCCAAGATAGAGCGCAACCTGGAGCAGATCGTCCTCTACAGGGCCGACGGCGTGGAAGAGGCGCGCACGGTGGTCATCGCCTACGGGGCGACGGCGCGCTCGGCGGCGCACGCCGTCAAGTTGGCGCGGGCCAGGCGCTATAAGGTGGGCCTCGTGGTGCTGCAGACGATCTGGCCCTTCGACGAGGCCCTGATCGAACACCTGGCCGGGGGCGCGCGGCGGGTGGTCGTGCCCGAGATGAACCTGGGCCAATTGGCTCTGGAGGTGGAGCGGGCGGTGGGGCGGCGCAAGGTGACGCGGGTCAACCGCGTGGATGGCGAGCTGGTCACCCCCCGGCAAATCCTGGAGGCCATCGGAGAGGGCTAGCTATGGGCCGAGAAGAACACGAGATTTACGCCTATCTGCGCCACAAGAAAAAGTTCCCCGGCATCTGGTGCGCGGGGTGTGGCATCGGCATCGTCCTGGCGGCGATCATCCGCGCCGTGGACCGCATGGGGCTGGATAAGGACGACGTGGCCATGATCTCGGGCATCGGCTGTAGCGGGCGGATGTCCGTTTACGTGGATTTCAACACCATGCACACCACCCACGGGCGCGCCCTGGCCTTTGCCACCGGCTTGAAGCTGGCCCGCCCCAAGATGCACGTCCTGGTGGTCATGGGCGATGGCGACGCCCTGGCCATCGGCGGCAACCATTTCATCCACGCGGCGCGGCGCAACATCGACCTCACGGCCATCGTCATCAACAACTACATCTACGGCATGACCGGCGGCCAGTATTCTCCGGCGACGCCCCCCGGCGCGATCGCCGCCACCGCGCCCTTCGGCCACATCGAGCAGCCCTTCTCGCCCTGCGAGCTGGCCGCGGCAGCGGGCGCGCCCTTTGTGGCCCGCAGCACGGTGTTCCACGCCCGCGAGCTGGATCGGTTCATCGAGCTGGGGATGCGCAAGAAGGGCTTTGCGCTCATTGAGGCTGTCAGCTATTGCCATACGACCTATGGGCGGATGAACCGCGTCGGCTCGGCGGTGGAGATGATGCGGGCCCTCAAGGAGAACTCGGTCACCCTGGAGGCCGCGGCCCAGATGAGCGAGGAGGAGCTCCGGAGCAAGATCGTGCGCGGCATCCTGGTGGATCGCGAGCTCCCCGAATACACCGCCGAGTACGAGAAGATCATCGCCCGCGCCCAGGTGGAGGCGGGCCTTCAATCCGCCCCTGGCGGGTGAGGGAATGGGCGCGGCACCTTGCCGCGATGAATGGCTTGAGCGAAACCGAAGGAGGAGCATGGCAGAACGGTACGAGATCCGGCTGGCCGGCGAAGGGGGCCAGGGGTTGATCCTGGCCGGGCTGATCCTGGCCGAGGCGGCGGTGATGTACGACGGCAAGAACGCCTGCCAGACGCAATCCTATGGCCCGGAGGCCCGCGGCGGGGCCAGTAAATCGGAGGTGGTGATCTCTACCGAGGAGATAGACTATCCCAAGGTGATCGCCGCCGACGTGCTCCTGGCCATGAGCCAGGAGGCCTGCGATAAGTATTATCATGACCTCAAGAAGGACGGCCTGTTGATCGTGGACTCGGTGCACGTCCAGCGCGTGCCCACGAGCAAGGCCATCAGGGTGCCCATCACCAAGATCGCCGAGGAGGCCACCGGGCGCAGCATCACCGCCAACGTGGTGGGCTTGGGGCTTTTGGCCGGGCTCTCGGGGATCGTCTCGCGCGAGGCCCTGGAGAAGGCCATCGCCGAGCGCGCCCCTCGGGGCACGGTGGAGCTCAACCTCAAGGCTTTGGATGCCGGCTTCCAGGCCGCCGAGAAGGTGAAGGCCGGTTCATCCTTTCGCCCTCTCCCTGGGCCCTCTTAGCCAGCCAGACCTCCGCCTCGGCGAGCGTCAACCCGGCGCGCATCAACCCCAATAGGAGGCGGTTCTCCCGCCGGAGGCGCTCGTAAAGGGCCAGCACGCGCAGCTCAACCAGGTTCATCGCGCCCTCAAATGTGTGTGTAGGGGCGTTCCATTGAACGCCCGAGGCGGTAGGGGCGTTCAATGGAACGCCCCTACTGGTCACCACGAAACAGCCTTCGCAAGGCCGCGCGGGCGACGTACAGGCGCTGGGCGATGGCGTTGCCGTCGCTCAGCCCCAGGAGGCGGGCCACCTCCGCGGCGGGCAACTCGGCGAGGGTGGCCATGAAGATCACCTGCCGCTGCCCCGGGCGAAGCGCCCAAAGGGCCGCCTCCAGGTCGTCCAGGCAGGCCCGACGCAGGTACTCTGCCTCGGCGTCCTCCGCCTGGATGAGCGCCTCCTGGGCCATGGGGTCCAGGGGCCGTTCCGCCTCGTCTGCGTCGTCCTCCAGGGCGAGGAGCTGGGGAGCCAGCGGCTGCTCGCGCCGCGCCCAGAGGCGCATCGGCGCGCGACGCAGGATCTGCGCCCCTCCCCGGTGGAGGAACTTGCGCCAGGCGGCCCAGAGGGCGCGCTCATCCCCCGGCGTGGTGGCCTGCCATTTCCGGAGCAGCCTCCAGAAGGCCAAGAAGAGGTCCTGCCAGAAATCCTCGGCCTCGTAAAAGCCCCCCTCGCCGGCGCGCAGGCGGGCCAGGGTGTGCCCGCAACGGCGCAACACCTCCCGCCGGGCCACCTGCCACAGGGCGATCAGCTCCTCTTCCGTCAACATCGTCCTTAGCTTTCGGTTGTCAGCCATTAGTCAACGGCTAGTTCTTTGCCCAAGGGACAACTGCTGGTGGCTAAAAGCTGATAGCTGATGGCTAACTACTTGCCAACGGATCGCCGGCCTCGATGATCTGCGAGCCGCTATACGGGGCCGGCGCCCGGTGATCCAATAGGGCGCAGAGGGCGGCGGAGATGAGCAGGTCGTCGTGCACCGCCGCGTCGCGCACGCCCCAGCGCATGCGCTGATCCGGCCCGGCCAGCACCTCGTAATCGGCGGCGGCCACCTGGCGCCAGAAGCGCTCGCGCTCCGGCGAGCCGTCGTCGCGGTGATCCAGGAAGCGCCCCGAGTTGCAGATGCCCAAAAAGCCCCAGCCCAGCTCGCTCTTGCTCGCCAGGGTGAAGGTGAAGGGTAGCACGCGCTCCCCCAGGGCGTGGCGCAAGAAGGAGGCCAGCCCCGCGCCCACGCCGGTGGCATCCACGACGATCCGCGTCGGGGCCCACAGCTCGGCCAGGTGCACGATGGCCCCGTAAAGTTGGTGATGGGGCGTGCCCGTCCACTCGTAGCGATCCACGACCAGGAAGCGGGGCAACCCCAGCTCGTTGCGGACGATCTCCACGATGGTCAGGGCCGTGGAATCCCGCCGCGGCTCAGTAGGGGCGTTCGATGGAACGCCCAAGTTGGTAAGAGCTTGAACGCCCCCGCCGGCGTGCTCCTCGGATGCGCCGGCCACGTCCACCAGCAGGGCGTATTCCCGCCCCTCGGTGGGGGCGCGTTGGCGCGGGTGCGTGCCGACCATGAGCGCGCGCGTGGCCGGGGGGAACATCCCGCCCTGGTCATCTATCTCCTCCAGGTCGTACTGGGTCTTGATGAAGGGGTGGTTCGGCCCCAGGCGCTCCAGCTCCCCTCGGATATACTCCCCATAGGGCGGCACCTCCTGGGCCACGACCTCCCAGGGGACGATAAAGACGCGCCGCAGGCCGTCGCGCTCCTCGGCCTGGCGCAGGGCGCGGATGGCCCGCGCCAGGAGCGTCGCCGAGGTCCAGGCCGTGCCCCACAGGACAGTGGTGACGTTGGTGGAGGCCCCCATGGGGCGAAAGTCCTTCTCCCACTTGGCCTCGTCTATATCCTGGGCCTCGTCGGCCTCCAGGAGGATGTTCGCCGTGGCCCCCACGACGTTGGCCTGGGGGCCGGCCGAGAGGAAAAGCGCCCGCGCCCGGCCCACGCGCAGGATATAGCCCCCCTCGTGCTTCGGCGGGGGGAGGAGGCTGCCCTCCAACACCGCCCTCAGCCGTAGGAGGCTGTTGGCTGCCTGCGGCTTGAAGGTGGGCGCGGCCTTGACGAGGTACCCGCCCCGGCGGCGAAAGTAGTTGAGCAAAAAGGCCTCCACCTGGGCCGAGGTCTCGTTTTTGCCTGCCTGGCGGGCCATCATCACCGCGAAGGTCAGCCCCCGGCCCCCCAGGACCGAGGCGACGATGGCCCGCGCCACCTCTAGCTGGTAACCGCGCAGCGGCCGCCGCAGCACCTCGCGGCTGAAGGCGCCGATATCCGATAGGGCGCGCACCAGCCTGGCCCGCAGCCGGGCTCGATCGCGATCGGGAATCTCCAAGGAAACCTCCGAAGTAGCTATCAGCAGCCAGCTTTCAGCCCTCAGCCGGAATGGCCGACGGCCAAGAGCTGGCTGACCGCTGACGACTGACTGCTGAACACTGACAGCCATCGCAGTTGACAAGCCCCAGCGACCAACTTACAATCTGGTTGTCCGTGATCGGCCATCAGCCATTAGCCGTCAGCTATCAGCTTTCAGCCATCAGCTGTCAGCTATCAGTCGTCAGCTGTTAGCCGTTAGTTTCAAGTCGGAAGGGTTGATCACCGATAGCTGACCGCTAACTGCCAATAGCTGATGGCTGACCGCTGAAAGCTGACTCCTGAGAACTAACTCGTGAGCGTTGCACATTGCGTTGCCTTAGAGCGCGCTTTGGCCGAGCTCATCCGGCAGTTTCAGGATGCGCCCGACCTCTTCCTGCGCGAGGCCGACCTGCACGCGGCGGCCTTCGCCGCCTTGGAGCGCGAGCCGCTCTTGAGGGCGCGCTATGCCACCCGCGATGGCCGCTGGACGAGCCTGCTACACCGCGATTACCCTCCTCTCCTGGCTTACGAGCTGGGCCTCATGGGGAAGGATGAAGGCGGAAGGACGAAGGACCCTCAACCCCCTTCCCCCCTTCTCCCAAACTTGGGAGAAGGGGGACCAAGGGAGATGAGGGCCACGGTCCATCCTTCATCCTTCACCCTTCATCCTTACGATATAGTCCTGCTCGACCCCGGCTTTGTGCGCGCCTATGAGCTGAAGACCGTGGCCAATGCCGATCCCCGCTGCGCCGCCGAGCTGCGCGCCCTCCCTCCGGGGGCGTGCCCCAGGCCGCTCCTGGCAGCCGTCAACTTGGCCTTGGTAGACTTAGGGGAGGGCCTGAAACCCATCCCCGCCGAGGTCCTGGCCGAGCTGGAGGCCGATTTCCTCGCCTTGGTGCGCTCCGAGGCGGACGCCGAACGGGCCTACATGGGCGTCTTTTGTCGCCATTGGGATGTGGAGGGCCCCGCACGGCTCCTCCTCCGCTCCCTGGAACGCTGGGCGGCCGAGCATCGCCGCGTCTCCCTCGTCTTCCTCCAAGCCTACCGCGACGACGTGGGCCGCGTCTCCGGTGGGCGCTACTTTAACCTCTGGAGCCACATGGCCCCGCTGTTGCCGCCAGGCAGTTATCAGTAGTCAGGCCTCAGCGGTCAGCCTTCGGTTATCAGCTATCAGCGGTCAGCCGGCAGCTATCGGCTTTTTCGGTCAGCGATCATCCCCCAGGGTAAGAACTGACCGCCGACGGCCGAAAGCTGGTTGCTGACAGCCGAAAGCTGACCGCTGAAAGCTGATTACTGATCCCCTTCCAGCGTTTCGTACACGCTGCGGATCAGCTCGCCGAATTCCCCCTCTTGGTCGCCGCCCAGCTCGCGGCGGGCGCGCAAGAGCTGCACCAGGCGGGCGGTGGACTCGTTCCAGGCGCGCAGGAACTGCCCCGGCCCCAGGCCGGGCCTCTCGGGCGGCTCGGCGCGCAGCTTCTCCACCCAGGCGATGAAAAAGGCCCGCGCCAAAAAGAGGTTGCGCAGCTCCTGATCGATGAGCCGCAGGTCGTCCAGGGGGCGCTCCTCCATCCCCTGGGCCACGGCGCGCAACAAGGGCAGGAGCAGCTCGGGGCGCTCCTGTACCAGGCGCGAATGCAGGTGTGCGGCGCACAAGCTCTCGCCGCGCTTGGCCCAGGCCCGGCAGCCCTGCACCTCGCAGCGGCGCTTGCGGGGGTTCTTGGGCATGATCTCCTTAGAACATTTGTTCTAACCCATCATAGCAAAGATGAGGGCGAAAATCAAGGGGCAATCGTTCACTTTTGTGAACAAGGCACGCAGCCGCGTTTGCCCTGGCCGGGCATCGTGGCTATACTTGCCCCAGCGCCCTTCTCACGGCGGGTGTTCCGCGCGCGTCCGTGAGGCATCGGGGGCTTACCCCTAAGGGGCAGCACCCGGCAACGTCAGCATAGATGAGGGGATAAAGGAGAGGAGATGCGCAAGCGCACGGTGTACGCGATCGCGGGCTTGGCGGGGCTTTTGGCCGGCGGCCTGGCGGCGGGGGCCGTCGCCCGCCATCGGCGACAGATCACGGCCCGGCGCGCACGCAACCGCGAGGTTCGCGTGTTCGTCCTGGGGGCCGGCGTGGTGGGCAGCAGCTATGCCGCTCACCTAGCCCATTGGGGGATGGAGGTGACCCTGCTGGCCCGGGGCCGGCGCTTGCAGGAGCTGGCCGAGCGGGGCCTCCAGGTGGAAGATGCCTTCACCCATCGCCGCCTGCGCCCGGCGGTGCGCCTCGTCGCCGAGGTGCCCTCTCAGGAGGAGTATGACCTGGCCATCGTCGCCGTGCCCTGTACCCAGACGCGCGAGGCCCTGGAGGCGCTCAGGCCGCTCGCGGCGACCACGCCCGTCTTGCTCTTGCAACACAACCTCGCCGGGGCTGCGCCCCTGGGCGAGGAGCCGCCCCTCCTGGGCTTCCCCGGGACGGGGGGGATGCTCGTGGACGGCGTGGTGCGCCATTGGCCCCTCGGCCTGGGGACCACGGTCATCGGCGAGGTGGACGGGGCCGATACGCAGCGCCTGCACTTTGCCGCCGGCATCCTCCGCCGGGCGAGGCTCAAGGTGGAGGTGCAGCGGCATATCGTGCCCTGGCTGCAGACCCACGCGGCGATGATCGCCGTGCTGGCGGCCTGCGTGTACCGCAACGGCGGCCACGTGCGCCGGATGGCCCGCAGCGCCGAGGAGGCCCGGCTCTACCTTCAGGCCCTGCGCGAGGCCTATACCGTCCTCGCGGCCAACGGCATCCCCATCACCCCGCCCGCCGAGAGCCAGATCTTTGCCCGGCCGCTTGGGTTGCAGGTGGCCTTGGTGCGCTTGATGGCCTTTATCCCCTGGGCCTCCGCGCTCGTGGACGGTTACCTGGCCGCCGCCTCGGAGGAGATGGAGGCCCTCTACGATCACCTGATGCGCCTCGCCAAGCAAGCCAACGTGGAGACGCCGGCCCTGGCCTCCCTCGGCCAAGCGATGGGACCGACCAGCAGCCAGGCGTAGGGGCGTTCCATTGAACGCCCACGACATCGTGGGGTGAGCGGCCATGCCCATCATCATCAAGACCCGCGAGGAAATCGAGCTGATGCGCAAGGCGGGGCGGATCACCGCCCTGGCTTTGGAGGCGATGAGCCGCGCCGTGCGCCCCGGCGTCACCACCAAGGAGCTGGATCGCATCGCCGAGGAGGTCATCCGCTCTCACGGCGGCAGGCCCGCCTTCCTGAACTACCCCAACCCCAGCTTCCCCGATTGTCCCTACCCGGCGACGATCACCGCCAGCATCAACTCCGAGCTGGTCCACGGCATCCCCAGCCCCAAGCGCCGCCTGAAGGAGGGGGATATCATCAGCCTGGATGTGGGGGTGATCTGGGGCGGTTTCGTGGGCGATGCGGCGGTCACCTTGCCGGTGGGGCGCGTCTCGCCGGAGGCCGAGCGGCTGATCGCCACCACCCGCGAGGCGCTGCGGCTGGCCATAGAGGCCTCGCGGCCGGGGGCGCGCGTCGGGGATATCTCGGCCACCATCCAGGAGTGGGCCGAATCGCAGGGCTATCAGGTGGTGCGCGAGTACACCGGCCACGGCGTGGGCCGCGAGATGCACGAGGACCCGCAGATCCCCAACTGGGGCAAGCGCAATCGCGGCGACCCCCTGCGCCCGGGGATGACCTTCGCCCTGGAGCCGATGCTCACCGTCGGCCCCCCGATCCTCTACGTCAAGGAGGATCACTGGACGGTGGCCACCGTGGACGGCAGCCTCTGCGCGCACTTTGAGCACACCATCGCCGTCACCGATGGCGAGCCGGATATCCTGACGCTTTGAGGCGCCTCAGGGGAAATTTGAGTTTCCCTATGCCCGCCCGTCTCGGGCGCGGCGGCGCGCCCCGCGAGGCCCTAGCGGGAGCGAAAGATCAGCGGCAACTGCAGGCGATAGGGCCAGGCCAGGTCGCCCTGGCGATGGTAGATATCCCGCTTGCCGTTGGCCAGGGGCTTGGCCCACAGGGCATGGACCTCTCGGCCGGGGCCGGCGGCCAGCTCCACCTCGCCGAGGCCGGGGTTGGCTGGCTCCTGGGCGATCTCGTCGAACGGCAGCCACTGCCCCGTGGAGGGGTCGCGGCGGCGATGGAGTAATTGGCTCCCCTGGGCCGGGGTGACGACGTGGCTCCAGGCGACGTGCACGTCCCCGGCGGCGTTGGCCGCGATAGAGGGCTGTTCGGGCCGCCCGGCGAGCTGCGAGAGGTTCGTCGGCTCGCTCCACCAGTCAATGCCCTCCAGCGTATCGGCGTAGTAGATGGCCGAGCTGCTACGGACCTCCTGCCAGACCAGGAACGCCCCCCACGAGCGGTCCCCCGCCAACCGAGGGGCGAGGGAGTCGGCGCTCGCGCTATCCGAGACGTTCACCGCCTCCCGGTTCCACGAACGGCCATCGCCGAAGAGGGCAAAGACGTCGTAATAATCCCCCTCTTTAGCCTGCCAACTGAGCCAGAGGCGGCCGTTCTTGCCCAGGGCCAGGTCGGGGGCGCTGCCACCGTAGGAGGAAGAGACCCAATAGGTCTGCCAGGCGCCGTTATTCTGGTAGGCAAAGTAGATGTACGCCTGCCCGCCGGTGGTGTCGCTCCACACCACCACCGGCAAGCCGCCGGCATCGCAGGCGACGGCCGGCTGCGAGGAGACCCCCTCCTTGGTATTGGAGACGTTCTTGGAGGCCGCCCAGCGATCCCCCAGCCAGGTGGAGTAATAGATCTCATAGTTGCCGAACATCTCGTTGGCGTAGACGAGGTGCACCCGGCCATCCGGCCCGACGGCCAGATCGGGCTGCTCCCCGGCGAAGAAGGGGCTCGGCGCCGACCAATTGCCCCCCGCGCGAACGCTATAATAGAGCATCCAGCGCCTATAGCGCTCGTCCCACTCCTGCCACACGGCATAGGCCGTGCCGTTAGGGGCCACGGCCAGGGCGGCTTGGCGGGAATCGGCGCCGGAGGAGGAGAGGTTCTCCACGCTCTGTGACCAGGCCCAGGCCGGCAGAGCCTGCAGCCGCGCTTGGGCCGGCGTGGGGGTCTCGCGATTCCCCTCCGGCGAGGCCTCGCCGCCGGGCCTGAGGGCGACGGGGATAAAGGCGCGCGGGGGGAGGATCACCGTATAGGTGGGCGTGGGGCTGAGGGGCGGCGTCTCGCTCGGCGAGGCCGTCGAGGTGACCGTCGCCGTCGGCGTGAGCGTCTCGGTTGCTGTGGGCGTGGCCGTCGGCGTTTCCACCAGCGGCACGGTGGGCGTGGGCGTCGCCGTGGGCTCTAGCGTAAAGGTGGGCGAGGGGGTCGGCGTATCCGTGGGCGTCGGCGTTGGCGGTGGCAAGCGCCGGCTGAAGAAGAGCTCCCGCAGCCCCGAGGGGCCGCGCGCGCTCCACACCACATAGACGGCCCCCCCATCGGCGGCGATCGTCACCCCGCGTAGGCCCGCCTGGTCGGTGGCGATGCGCTCCAGCGCGCTCCACAGGCCGTTGCTCGCGCGCTTGCGAAAGCTCAGGGCGCGGCCGGCGATCCAGGCGACATAGACCGTATCGTCCGCGCCGACGGCGAGGCAAGGGCCGGTGGCCGATTCGGTGGGCGGAGAGAGCCGCAGGGGCGCGCTCCAGACGCCGTTGGCGTAGAGGGCGTATTGGATGAACAGCCGGCCATCGGGCGCCTCCGTCTCCCAGACGAGGTGTGCCCGCCCCCTGGAGTCGCAGGCGATCTGGGCCCCTCGGGCGAATTGCCCCGTCGGCCCGTTAGAGACGTTGGTCGGCGAAAGCCATCGCCCCGCGCTCCATCGCAGGGCGTAGATATCCGCCGCGACGGTGCCCGTCGGGCCGGGCTCGCCCTGGTAGGCCAACCAGAGCCCCCCGTCGGGCGCGGCGGCCAGGCTGGGGGCATAGCCGTAGACGTAGCTCGCGTCGTAGAGGAGCGGCTCCACCAGCCCCCAACTGGCGCCGTTATCCGTGGAGCGGGCGCGGTAGAGCTGTTTGATCATCCCCAGGCTGGTCGCCCAGGCCAGGTCTATCTCGCCGCCGGGGGCGATGGCGATATCGGGGTCGGCACATTGGCCGCCGCCCAAGCTCACCCTGGTCGGCAGGCTCCAGCCCTCCGCGCTGCGGACGCGGTGGTAAACCTGTAGCTCCCCGCTGATGGCCTGGATATAGGCGATGTGCGCCCGCCCCCCGGCATCCAGGGCGATGGCCGGGCTATCCCCTTGGGGCGCCGGGAGGGCTTCGGGCTGCCAGCCCAAAGCGTCGCGGCGGGCGTAGGCGATGCGGTTGCCCTCCGCGGCGGCCTCCTCCCAGACGAGGTGCAGCGCCCCGTCGGCCCGATCCACGGCCAGCGCGGGGTGGGCGCAATCGGCCGTCGCCGAGATGACCCGCTCCGGCGGCGACCAGCTCTCCACGGCCAGGCGCGATGATCCGCTCTCCTCACCGTGGGAAACCGAGGCCTGGCTCAAGGCAGGCGGAACAAGCGAACTCCCCCTTAAGCCTTCGCTTGAGGGCGTGAAAGCGAGGGTTTCTAGAGCGGAGCCGTCCACCATGAGGAACATATAGGCTGCCGCGAGGACAGCCAACGAGACGAGCACCCTCCGCTTCATGCTTTTCCTAGAAGGATGAGCCGGAAAATCGGCTATCAGCTTTCAGCCGTCAGCCCCTCAGCCGAGGGCTGATGGCTGATCGCTGAAGGCTGAGGACTTCAGCCTTGTATCTTAGGCCCTATTCCTCGGGCCTTTCCACCCGAATGCGCAGGGCGCAGAGCGCGCTGCCATAGCAGCGATAGGCGATGGCCTCCGCCCACATGCCCACGGCGGCGCGACAACGGCTTTCGTCTATGAAGGTCGTCTCCTCAAGCTCCACCATCTGCCCGCCGATGAGCCAATAATCCTCCTGGATCTCCTCAATGAGGCCGCTCACGCGCACCTGGTTCTCGGCCTCGGTGAGCACGCGGATGCGCTCAAAGAACAGGGTGCCGTCGGCCAGGCGCTTGCCGGTGACGCCGGCCGTCGCCCCGATTGCCGGCGCGCCCTCAATGCGCGTATCGGCGCTGACCAGCCCCTGCACCCCGGCGATCACCCAGGGGCCCTCTTGCGTGGGGGTAGAGGCGATCTGCTCGATGGGGCCTTGGAACTCAAAGCCGTTGGCGACATCCTGGGGGTTCAGGACCACGATCTCGGTCGCCTCCACCTGGAGGTCGGGGCGCAGCCGTCCCTTGACGTCGGCATAGTAGCTGAGCGCGGGCCGGTTGGTGATCAGCGTGGCCCGCGAATTGACCCACACGCGCACCCCGCCGATGAGCCACTCCCCGTCGTAAGGCTCCGGCGGGAGGACGGTGATGACTCCCCGAAACTCAAAGAGCCTCTTTTCGCGGATGAGGATGCGCGTGGCGGTGAGCGTCTCGCCCTCGCGGATGGCGCTGACGATGGCGTAATCGCCCACTTGGGGGGTATAGCCCTCCGGGGAGATCTCGGTCTCGGCGTTGACGAGGAAGCTGATCCCCTCCACGCGCCACTCGCCGGGGATCGCGGAGACCTGAGTGAGGATGCCCTCAAAGCGCACGGCGATGGGCCGGGTCGGCGTCCAGATGAGCACCGGGCCCCGGCCCGACGCGGCCAGCGCCGGCGCGCCGACCATTAGAGTGACCAACAGGCTGACGATCACCCCCAGGATGCTGACGAACGCTCTCCTCATGACCTCGCCCCCTTTATGCGGCTCACGATGAGGCCCCTTCCGTGGGGATGGCCGTGGGGACGGCCGTCTCCGGCGGCTCGGCCGTGGGGGCTGCCGCCTCCGGCGAGGCGGGCGGCTCCACCCGGATCCGTCGGGCGTGCAAGGTGCCGTCGGCGCGCTGTAGCGCCTCCACCTCGGCCATGGCCCCCACCGTGGGCTGCCCTTCAATCCGCGTGTTGGTATCTATCCAGACCTCCTGACCGCCGATCACCCACCGATCCGCGGCGATGGAGCTGATGATCCCCGTAAATTGCACCACCTGCTCGCTCTCGACGACGATCCGTCGGGCCACCAAGCGCCCGTCGGCGTATTGGTCGGCGCGCACGTGGGCCAGCGCGCCCACCGCCGGGGTGCCTTCGATCACCGTATCGCCGACGATGCGCACCTCGCGCCCGCCGATCGTCCAGCGCCCCTCGGCGATGGCCTCGATGATCCCGCTGAACTCCCGGGATACCGGCGGCTGCTCGGCGCCGCGCATGACCACGATCTCCTCCGCCAAGAGGCGGCCGTCGCCGGTCTTGAGGGCGTCGACCACCGCCCAACCGCCCACCTGGGCCGGGGCGCGCGTCAGGTTGAAGCGGGTGGCCCGCTGCAGGAGCACGCGCTCGCCGTTGACCGTCCAATAGGCGTCGGTGATCTCGTCGATGCGCCCCTCAATGCGCACCTTGACCCCCTCGGGCGGCGGCACGGGCGTCGCCGTGGGCGGGCGGGTCGGCGTCCGCGTGGGGGTGGCCGTCAGGCTGGGCATCTCGGTGGCGGTGACCTCCGCCGTGGCCGTCTCCGTGGGCCGGGCCGTCTCGGTCGGCGGGATGGTGTACGTGGGAGTCGGCTTGTCGGTGGGCTTGGCGGCCGGCGTATCGCTCGGCCGGCGCTCAGACGAGACCGTCGCCGTGGCGGTGAAGGTGGGCGATGAGGCCACCGGGGCCGCGGCGGGGGCCGGCTCGCGCACGGCGAGGGCCTTGACCTCCAGGGGGCCTTCCCCTTGTGTCTTGGCGCGGACGTGGACCTCGGTCCCTATGGCCGGGGGTTGGTCGGAGACCCAGCGCAGGGGGATCCCCTGGACGAAGACGATCTCCCCCTCCACCTTCTCCACCACGCCGGCGAAATCCACCTCCACCTGTCGGCCCTGCTCCACGACCTTCTTGACCTCTTCCACGCGGCGGCTCTCAAATTGGCGCTCCAAGGCGGCGCGCTGCTGGGCGTCGAAGGTCAAGAGGAGGAGCATTTTCTCCGAGGCGCGCTTCACCCCGTAGAGGGGGTCGCCGGGGAGGCTGTTGGCCGAGACGATGCTCCCGCCCCCCAAGAGGCCGAAAAGCAACACCAGGGTCAAAAGGGCCGTGGCCAGCCCGCGCGAGAGGCTGAATTGGGGCTGCCAACGGAGCCAGCCGCGCCGTTTGCGTTCGGCCAGGGCGCGTTGGCGGCGCTCCGCCTCGGCCAAAAAGCCCCTGCGCACGCGCGCCAGGGCCTCTTGGGAGGGAGCCGGCCGGGCGTAGGCCTTGCGCAGCGTGAGGGCCGTCCGCAGCAGAGGCTCCAACTCCCCCCGAAACTGCGGATAGCGTGCCAGGCACGCCTCCAGGCTTTCCCCGTCTGCGAGGCAGGCGAGACATTCATCCAATACGGTCTCGATGCCTTTGGTCATCCTTCCCCCTCATATCCCCGGACGGGTCTTTGCTAAGACCCATCTGTTTCCAAACAGCGACGCAACGCGGCGAGCGCCCGATATTGTAGCGATTTGATCGCCCCCTCGGTCTTGCCCATGATCTGGGCCACTTCCTGGTTACTCAGCTCCTCCGAGAACTTGAGCAGGATCACAAGCTGTTGCTCCGCGGTCAGGTTGCGCATGGCCTTGCGGACCGCATCCGATGAGAGGGTGCGCTCCACAGACGACAGCGGATCGTCCACGGCAGCGGTGATGAGCTCGTTGAGCGGCAGGGCCTTCTCGTGTTCGGCGCGGCGGAAATGATCCACCACGAGGTTGTGCGCGATACGGTAAAGCCAGGCCGAAAACGAGAGCTGCCAGGCCTTGTCCGTGCGAATGGCGTCCAAGAGCTTGGTAAAGACGCTGGCCGTTAGGTCTTCTGCCAGGTCCGGGTCCCCAACCTGATAGTAGATATAGTTATAGATCTTGGCCGCATAACGGTCATACAGCTCGCCCAGGGCCGCACAATCATAGTCTTTGGCTCTATCCAGGAGCTGTCCTTCATCAACGGCTCGCATCTGAGCTGTTTTCTTCCTTATAGACGTGAGGGCCTGGCAAAAGATACGTAAAGGCCCGAGAGATAAAGAAAGATTAACCTACCGTTTACCTTTGGCCCCTTTGCCCGCGAGAGAGACGTTCATCGAACCTACCTTACCATAAAAGGCCATGCTTTGTCAACCGAGGTGCTGGGTCGAAGGGGGAAACGATGACCCCGACGAAAGCTCGTCGGGGTCGGTTGGATCGGGGGATGTGGCTCTCTATTCCAAGACGGCTACGTCAAACGCTTGCGGCCCTTTGGGGGTATCCTCCAGGGTGAACTCCACCCGTTCGCCCTCTTTCAGGTTGCGAAAGCCTTCGCCGCGGATGGCCGAATAGTGCACAAAGACGTCCTTGGTGTTCTCGCCGCCATCCGGCGTGATGAACCCATAGCCCTTGGTTCGGCTGAACCACTTGACTTTGCCGGTGATGCGCTCAGACATTGAAACCATGACCTCCTTCAACAGATCTACAACGGTTCGCTTGCCCCGCGGGTCCCCGGCACCTCGCCCCCGACACACAAGGGCCTCGGACTGCTTGCCCGCGAACGCGGACGCGGGGGCAGCGACCGGGCGACATGCTAGCATAGGGGAGGGGCTCTGTCAAGTGAGGCAAAGCCCGTGTAATCGTAAAAGTACACCCCATGGTGCGCCCGGCGCAGGCGGTCCACTGGTAACGGGGGAGATGGGTCCGCTCTGGTGACGATCTCGGCGCAAGCGCATTTTGGCACTTGACAGATAACCGCCGGAGAAGTAAAATGATTCCATGAAGTATGAATGTATGACTTTAGGAGAGAATCCGATGCCAGCCTTAAACCTGTCTGTGGTTCAGGAGAAGGGCCAGGTCACCATTCCGGCGGCGATTCGCCGCAAGCTGGGGGTGAAGAAAGGCGACTTGGTGGCCTTCATCGAGACCGAGCATGGAGTCCTTATAAGCCCTCGGGAAGTGGTGGCGACGGAGGCCCTTGATCGCCTTGGCAAGGCCCTCAAGGAGCGAGGGATCAGCCTTGAGGAATGGATCGAGGCGGGTCGGGAGATCCGCGGCCAGCTCCTGGAAGAAGAATACGGCATCAAGACCGACCAAGAATGATTCGCGCCTTCCTTGATGCTAGCGTGCTCTTTGCTGCCGCCTACTCGGAGACGGGGGCCTCACGGGAGATCATCCGCCAAGCCATCCGGGGTGGAATAGGCTTGGTGACCAGCCAACTGGTGTTGGAGGAAGCAAGGAGAAATCTCCAAGCGAAGGCGCCGGAGGTCGTCTCCTACTTTGACCGCCTGTGCGAGGCGATAGGCTTCGAGATGGTGCGCCCGACCAAACGGGAGGTAAAGGAGGCGATGAAGTACACCGTGCCCAAGGATGCTCCGATCATCGCTGCGGCTAAACGGGCCCAGGTGGATTTCTTGGTCAGCCTGGACCGACGCCACTTTGTGGGTCAATCCCATATTGCCCAGCGCTCAGGCCTCAAGATCGTCCTTCCCAATGAGCTTTTGGAGGCACTGAGCTCCAAGGAAGGGCACGCCACAGCTCCCTCGTAAGTTTGGCCACAACGTCCCGGCCCTGAGCGAAATCCCCCCGCCAAGGCGCTTCGCCCACGCTTGTCCGATCTAAGTTATTTGCTCACCGCCCGGTAACGATCTCTCGGCGCAAGCGCACCCCGCGATTTGCTAAATGGGCTCAAGGATGCTATACTTCCCCTGTGCCCGGGGCGTAGCGCAGCCAGGTAGCGCACTTGAATGGGGTTCAAGTGGTCGGACGTTCAAATCGTCTCGCCCCGACACAGGCGGCCGGCGAAAAGCCGGCCGCTTTGTTATGCCCTGTGGCGGTTTAAATGTTTGTTGCACCCTATGAAGCCTCAGCGGACCGATAGCTCGCGCTTCGCCTGCGCCCGTTAGGCGCCGTCCCTCTTCGCAGCCAAGATTTGTTCTATCTGAGAAGCCACTGCGTTCAGCTCAACGCTAACGATATCCCACACAATATCCACACTGATCCCAAAATAGTGATGGATCAGGCGATCCCGTGCCCCGGCCATGTTTTTCCAAGGAATAGCACTGTACCCTTGCCGTAACTCTTCGGAGAGATTTTTCACGGCCTCACCGATGATCTCTAAATTGCGCACGACCGCGTCCTGGGTTTTGGTATCTTCTAGGAAAGCCTCATACGTCATGCCCTCCGTGTAGGCCTTGATGCGACGAATGGCCTCCAGGATATCGCTCAGGAATTCTCTGTCGGTGCGCTTAGACATAGATGACACTCCGCTCGATGTCGTCCGCAATCCAGGGTATCCGAATCCCCCGGATGCTTGCGGGGGTCAATAGATCGACTTCCCGCCCCAGTAGGCGCTCAAGATATTCGGCCAATTCCACAAACCGGAATCCTATCGGGCGGTCAAATTCAACGATGAGGTCAATGTCGCTTCTCTCGTCGGGAAGCCCCTCGGCGAACGAGCCGAACAGGCCCACCCTCTTCACGCCGTACTCGGCGGCAAGATAAGGGTAATGCTGTCGCAATAAAGCGATGATCTCTTCACGGCTCAACATGTTTCCCTCCACTCCTCAAGGATCCTCCTGATGGCACCTAACGGCCTATGTCTCGGCCGCACCGCCGAGGAGGGCGTCGGCCCCGGACGCCGTTTGGGTGGCCAAGGGCAAAACCTCGTCCTCCACCTGCGGGTAGAGCGCTTCTAGCTGCCGCTGAAGCTCTATCGTGTGGGCGATGGCCGTGGCGATGTGAATGTAGCGCACGGGGTCTTCCAGCCGCCGGCCCTTGCGGTCTTTCAGGTATTTTTCCAACACCCGGTAGCCGCCGATCGGATAGCCCCACATCTCCGCAGTGATGCCCTCAAAGTACTTGTTCGCGTTGATCCACACGCGCCGGGCCTGGGCGTCGTAGCGCACGGCCTGCACGGTATCGTCGCCGTGCCCCTGGTACTTGACCGCCGGCGCGCCACCCCCCGCGAGCAGGGCGGGGCGACGCAGCAGGTGCAGGTCGATCAGTTGTTGGCCCAACGCCGCCATCCGCCGGAAGAGCTCGCCATCCGCCGTAAAGGGCACGCGGGGGAAATCCACGCGCAGTTCCTGGGCGTATTTTTCGCGGTAGCTCGGGCTGTAGAGGACGGCGTAGATGTAGGCCAGCACCTCTTCCGGCGTGGGCGTGAAGCCGTAGGCGGCGGCCAGTTGGGGCGTGAGCCACTCGGCCAGGTTGGGCCGGCGCGCCCGCTGGAACATGTCCGGCGACTCGTCGGAAGGGTAGAGGTAGAGGGGAAAGGCGTAACCGATCTCGCTGGTGTGGTTAGATACTAAGGACGATTCCAATATGTAGTTGCTGACAAGGCAATGTTGCCAAGTTTCGCTCGCTTTTACTTGGCGAGTGATAACGAGCGCCAGGTTCTCCCCCGCCAGCATGTGGCGCATGACCTCGGGGCGGGGGCGTTCAATGACGGCTTCATGGTAGAAGATATAGCGCACGTCAAAGGGACGGTAGAGGATAGGGTAGATTTTATTCTGTGCATTCATGTCAGCCTGGACTTTTTTGCGAGCGGCGGCCAACGACCAGCCGGGCTTGTCTTTCAGTCCGTAAGCCTGCGCCAGCACCTCATCGGGCAAGCCCTGCACGTTCTGAAATTGCAGAATGCGGTTTTGTAATTCGCTTTTATCAAAAGCAATGGTAAACCCATCCCGCGCGGTGACGATGCCGACGCTGTTCACGGGAAAGATGCGGTTGATCTGCGGCCAGGATGGGTAGTGCGGGTTTTCGGCCCGGCGCGGGACGAAGAAGTAGTAGGGCGAGCCGGGGGCGAGGGGCTGCCAGGGGGTG
>DAOTVR010000129.1:0-8889 GCA_034436315.1 Anaerolineae bacterium | reverse complement strand
CCAGGCAGGCCAAAGGCGCTCACTGAGCGCGCCTCGAATAAGTTCTCGCCGCGCTGAAGGGGCCATGCACACTCGGCCGGCGACTCCTCCCATTCGCCGCCATTCAGCCTGACCTGGAAACCTTGCAGGTGAGGAGTGCAGGATTCGAGCTGCACTTCCAGCACACCCTCGCGCTCCGTGCGCTGCAAATGGATGCGCGTGCGATTCAGCGTCCAATAAAAGTCCGCCTTGCGGTTACTACTGAGCGAGAACCAGGGCAAAGGCGGTATTCGCTCGTCGCGCCACCAGAGATAGCCATCGTAGTGGTACGTCATAACCCCGTGCTCTGGCTCGCCAGGGTTCAGCGAGGTCATCTGGTCGTTGCGCAAAACGATACAAAAGCGATCCAAAAGGTCTAGGCGTTGCTCCAAACGAAAGACCTCCTCCGCCTTGCGTCCCACCAGCTTGAGGCCGGCCAGGTTACCCTCTTGCCAGGCCGTTCGTGCCTCTAAAGCAGAAAGGGGCACGCCGTCCCGTTCCACATGATAGACGGCCCGCGTGCGGTCGTTCATGTCTCCGCCCACATCAAACCAGATCCACTTGCCCCATTGGTCGGACCAAACCTCGCTGGTACAGTGAGCTTTGTGGATCACGTGGCGGGCGGGGATGCCCAGCGAGGCGCAAGCGTGAACGAAAGCCGTGGAATAGTGCGTGCACATCCCCTGCGATAGGTCATGGGAGGCGAGCTCGAGGATCAGCGCCCCATCCCACGGCGGGCTGAGGCGCAGGGCCTTCCAATCGCGGTTCCAGCCATCGGTCCATTGGTCGCGCACCCATTCGGCCAGGCACCCGAGTCGCGAGAGGTCGTCCTTCTCGCCCGAAAGGAGGTCATCCAGGTGCCACCTCTCGCGCAACATGCGCGTGCGCGCCGTCGGCGCCTGGTAGCCGAAGGGGAAAGAGGAGCACAAGATGGGCCGCGAATCCGCCTCAAGCAGCTGTCCCCAGCCCCCCGCCATGACCTCTACCTCCGCTATCACCTGCACCCCTTGGAGGGTCGGCGTGCGCAGGGGATCCTCCGTGCTTAAGGTGACCCGCCACTGGACGAAGCGGTCGCCGGGGCGAATGATAAGCGCATCGGCGGGCTGCCAGGCGCTCCAGGTCTTGGGATCATAGGCCGGCGTGGGGCCGGCGCGTAACTCTGCCGCAAGCGTCGTGCCGGGCGGCGTTTCCCCCTCCGCGCGCACGCTCAGGCGGCGCACGACGACCTTTTTCCCGATCCCGTGTTCGGCTATGGCCTGAGCTAGATCAAAGGGTGGCGAGGCGAGCTGCCCCTGGCGCGGGTGGCGCTCCAGCTCCATGCGTACCAGGAACTCGCCATCATAGCATTCGTTATACCCCAGGTGGTCGTAATCCCAGGTCTTGCCCTGGTCAAGACTGCGCGCACTGCGATTGGGCAAGCGGCAGACCTCAATGAAGGTCTCCCAGCGGCTGCCATCCTCCGTACGCAGGATCACTGTGTTCTGCCCCTGGCGCAGCCACTCCGGCGGGATGGATACCGTGCCCCAGGTGAACTGCCAGTAGTGGCGACTGATCTCTCCTCCTGTCTCGGTTTCTGGCGAGAGCCAGGCTACAGATTGGGGATGGCCATTGATCTCAACGATCATCTGGGCGGAACCGTCTTGGGCAGGGCTTGTGCAGCGGGCGAAGGCGCAAACTTTACAGCCGAAGGTTCTGGGGTCATCCAGCCAGAGATCCTTACGTGCCCAGGTCCAGCCATCAAAGGGCTGCGTATCGCGGGCATTACAGTTGCCGAGCTCATCGGCTAACACCTGCCGGCGCGCCAAGCGGGCCCCTTTATCGTCTAACTCAACATGGACGTCGCGCGTCGCGGCGTCCAGCTCCTCACGGCCCTTCCAAGAGAGGACGATGGTCTCCGCCATGCTATTTCACCTGACATTCCCAGAGATATCCGGCGCGATCGGGGTTGTCGGTCTCGCCCACGTAAAAGAGGCCCTCGTGCACCTCGCAGAGGGCATGGGTATGCCAACAGGAAGTGTCGCGCTGCGGGTCATAGATCGGGCCCAAGATGTCAAACTTGTCCGTGGCGCGGTCATAGGCGAAAAGATATGTGTCATAGTCAACCCCACCACAGCCATAGATGCGCCCATCCTGACCCACCACCAAGGCGGCGATGCGCCCCGAGGTTAGGGGATGCCCCAGATAGCGCACCTCCACCGAGCGCGGATCCAGCCTGATGAAAGCGCCGGCGGTGGTGCCGATGTAGATATAGCCGTCGCCTCCGTTGATCACTGCGTCAATGCCCCCTGTATCGCCGGGATAAAGGCAAGTCAGCGCCGTGCGATACCAGGTCATCTCGTCCTTGTCCGGGTTATACTTAAAGAGGCAGGAACGGTTGGCCGTCGGGCCGTAGAAGGGCGTCCAGGTGCCCCAGAGGTTGCCCTCGTCGTCGATCACCGGTGAATGGGGCATAGAGTTGATGTAACCCAGGTTCTTGGCCGTGCGCGGGCCGATGTCAAAGCGAAAGGCGTAGGACACCGGGTAAGTGAAGCCGTAGAGGATCTTGCGCTTGCGGTCCAGGGCAATGGTCTGAATGTACTCCCGCGGCACCGGCACCCCTAAGACCTCAAATTTGCCCGTATCGGGGAAATAGCGAAGGACCTTGCCTCCTGCCGCCTGCGCGCGCTCGTCCAGGTCGTGCAGGCCGGCCGTCGCCGCGTAGAGCACGCCGTCGTCGTCAAACTGCAGCGAGCGGTGCACCTTGATATCAAAGCGATCGCCGATGACCTGGAAGCCCAAGCTGCGATACCGTTTCGTCTCCGGGTCAAAGACGCCCAGGATGTCGTTATCCAACGCCGTCAGCCCACAGTAAAGCAGGCCATCCTTGGGGTTATAGGCCAAGCTCACCGTGGAGACCAGATTATCGCAGATCTCCTGGTCGCGCTGCATCTCGGGGAAGAGCATCCCCCGCATCCTCTTGCGAGCGTTTTCGCCCAGCTGGGCATCGCGCACGACATATGCCGTGACCTTCATCATCTGCCTCCTCATGTTTAACAGAATCGCTACCACCAAGACACCGAGGCACAAGGAGGCCAAGAAATTGTCAGGAAAACCATAATAGCCTTCGTGTCTTGGTGCCTTTGTGGTGGGTTCCCTTACTCCAGAGACTCTAGAAAGCCCTCCGGTATCCGCGCGCAGTAAATCTGCGGCACCCCCGTCACATCACTATTCCAGCCTATGGTTTTGCCATCGCCTAGGAAGAAAGGATGAGGATGGGTGTACTGCGCTGCGCCGAAAGTGGAGCCACTGTGCACAAAAAGCCGGAAGCGCCCCGTTGTGACCGAGCCGACGTAAATATCGCCGCTACGGTTGCAGTCCGCGACCCAGAAGCGCCCATCGGGAGTCGTGTGAATGTGCGTGAAGCCAGGCCCCTGCCCTACCACACGGTAGGCGCTCTCTCCGGGCACGATGGTGACCACGCGATCCTGAATCCAGGGCTTATCGGGGGCCTCGCGGCGGTGCAGGGTGGTAATGACCATGTCCTTATCGCCCACCCAGCATTGATGGCCCTGGACGCGCTCCAAAAGCGAGCTTCCTACGGGCAATTTAACATGGCCGCTGCCATCGTCGTTGACCACGTGCAGGCTGGCCCCCATCTCGCCCACCAACTTGATAAGGTTGCCGTGCTCGTCCATCTGGATGCCGTCGTTTACCTGGATGAGCACCTTGCGGCTGGCGTTGCGACTATACTGTTCGTGGGGGTTACGCACATCGGGGCCCTCAAAGATGATCCAAGAGCGCTGCTCACGCAGATCAATGGCTGCCACCCCATAGGAGCCGGTCGGGGTGCGCACGGCGGTGAGGAAACGGTGGCCATCTGCTGAAATGGAGCGAATCCCCACCGTTGGGCCGAAATCTGCAGGGATCTCGTAGCAGGCCTCGCGCTCGAACGTTTGGGGGGACATGCGCCAGATCGTCCGCCCGACGGAATAGTAGAACCACTGCCCATCGGGGCTGACCACGGGGGCGCGCGCCTCCGGCTCATCGGTGATCTGGCGCACACGGCGTGTCTCAATATCGGCAATCCAATAAGTACACCAAGTGCTTAGGGGCGCCATGCGGGCAAAGATAAAGCGCCGGCCATCGGGGGTGCTGGCGGGATGTTCGGGGTAGATGTTCGTGCTGATGCAGGGCTGGCTGGTTAGCCGGAGGATCCTCACCCCCGTCTCCGGATCGCGGAAACGTTCTTGGAAGGCCACCTCTTCGTCCAAAACCCAATTGCTTTCGTCAAACCATATTGTGCTTGCTGGTCCTTTCATCCTTCCTCTCTCCACCCGTTCGTAATGGCGCCGTCAGGCGTTATGATGCCCTCACGGGCACATTACAAACGGTTCGTAGTGACGCCGTCAGGCGTTCCATCAATCATCCCATCCTTGCCCGTACTGACGCACAGGATACTGTTTCCACCAATCCACTAACGTATCACGCCCCACTTGCTCCAAGTATTCGTGAAAGCTGCTCCACGGCCAGTCATCTGCCCTCTCCGCGTAACCGTGCTTTACCGGGTTCCAATGGATATAGTTCAGTGAGGCGTAGTAATGTCTATCTGAGCGAACCCAACGGTCAGAGAAACGGAACCATACCCTCCGTCCGGGCGACTCGTCCTCGCGGTTCCATTGAGTAGATTTGCCGTTGTGCAAGCGAGCAATCCAGCGACGGAACTGGTCCAAATCCGTTCGCAGTAGCAGATGGTAGTGGTTGGGCAAGACAACCCAACCTTGCACTTCAGCCTTCAGCTCTCCTTGCAGGCCGCCCAGCAGCGCCAAGGAAAACTCGCTTAGCCGCTCCACGGTGCACAGGACCTCACGGTGCTCATAGCAAGCTGCTGAGATTACATACCAACCCACCCCAGTATCAAAGTGCGGTGGGGCGTGCCACGGCCATCCTTGCGCCTTCCGCGCCGCGACCACCTCCGCGCGCTCTGCTGGCGTCATTTTGCGATAGCTGTACAAAGTGCATACCTCTCTCAAGGTTCGTAGTGACGCTGTCAGGCGTTGGCCCATGCCCTCACGGGCACACTACAAACGTAAGGGCGGCAACCCAAAGAACTCGCGGTAGGCCGCGATCATCGCATAGTAGTTGGCCGCTTTGACATCCGCATGGACATCATGTGATGTGTGTAGGACGTGCCCTCCCGGCGTCTTGAGTCCCAGCTCCAGGCAGCGGAGCGTCTCGGCTCTGACCGTCTCCGGCGTTCCCAGGCACAGGTTGTGCCGCGCGTCCACATTCCCCAGGATGCAAACCCTATCCTTGATGCCTTCCTCGATGAGCCGCTCCATGGTCATCCCCGCAGCCTTATCCACCTCGGCGTAGCCGTCAATGCGCGAGTTGAAGAAAAAGTCCTCCTTGATGGGCCAGTGGTTGCCATCGGAGGTGTAAACCGCCCAGGCTCCACAGCGATGGATGAGGTCCACATGCTCCTGAATCACGGGCAGGATCAGCTCGCGGAAGAGCTTGGGAGATAGAAAAGGCCCACGGTCGTTGCTCACGTCGCCGCCCATAGCGATGATGTCGCAGCCCCAGGAGATCTGTTTCTGGGTCTCGTAAAAGGCTTGGGTTTTGACCATTTCAATCCAGCGACGCACCAGCTCAGGTTCCGTCACCAACCACATGAGCTGAAAAGGGGGATAAAAGGCTACGGCGGTGCCCGCGCCGACCTCACCCATGTAGACCCAATCCAGGCCCTCGGCGGCGGCCATCTCCTTCACCTGTTGGAACGCTCGCGGGCATTCGCAGCTCGTCTTGACAAACGAGCCATCCCAGGATTCGATCTCCCTGCGCCGCTCCTCTTCGGATATCTTGAGCGAATCGGCCATCTGCTGAGGGGCATTCTCCAAGACGACCATCTTGGTGCGCTCATCCCGGACGTAAGTTAACCCGTCTAACAACCAACGTCCGGGACCGAGCTTTTGGGGGCGGGGAAGCTCGCGCGGCAGATCGGGCAGGAAGTGCACGATATCTAGCTCAAAGAACTTGTGGATGGCGAAATAGGCTCTGGCGTTCTCCTCGGTCAGCTCCTCCCAGGAAATGCCCTCGGCCAGGGCGTCCCAATACAGCGCCTCATCGGTGGCCACCGTCCGACCACAGATATCCCAATGGATGGGGTGAAAGGGCTGAAACATCTCAAAGAGAGGGGTGCGATCAGGGGCTTGGTGCTTAAAGGCACGGGTTACGCGTTCTTGGGAACCTTTCATGACCATCTCCCACCGAGGTATTTATCTCTTTAGGAACGCCGCCTTTTTCATGCTGCTTTCATGCTGCATAGGGATTATAAGTGTCGGTAGGATGCGCGTCAATGAGGGGATTCACGCACAAATTTGAAAAATTTCTTGGCTAAAACTGTTGACCTGAGACCGATTTTGGGATATAATAGCATATATGAACAAGAATCAAATCAGAGAGAATGTCTGTGTGTCATCTCTCTACGTGTTTTTGCGCTCGGTGCCCATCTTTGGCCCATCAGCTTGTACAGATGGATAACCGAGCGCCTTTATTTTAGGAGTTATTAGGAGGGAGCTGAGGGTGGAATAGGTGGTCGTTGATCGTGAAGGTTTGTTTCCCGCATACGTTGTATGAATGCGTTTAAGGTGGCTTTGACGCCAAATTCATGTGAACTGGAGAGGCCAATGCAAATGGTGAGACGTGTGTCACAGAGCGCAAAGGCAAAGGGATTTTTAACCAGCAAGGAGGTGTCGAAGCTCTATTCTCACTCGGAGGAATGCGCTTTTGAGTTTGACGAGCCGTTTGTCACCCTGAACGATGAGGGCTCAGAAGTTGTCTCCGGTGAAGCTGCTCTGACCGATTCAGTGGACGTTAGCGATGAGATTGAAGAGGCGATTGAGGTAGAACTAGATGGGGCGGCCGATGCCGAATTGATGGCTGAGGCGGAGCTCGTGGAAGAGGATTTATTAGAGAAGCAAGACGCCGTAGACCTTGACGATATCTCTACAGATGATACGGTGAGCCTTTATCTAAAGCAGATGGGCCAAACCTCCCTGTTAACTGCGGCTGAAGAGGTCATGCTGGCCCGTCAGATTGAAGAGGGAGATAAAGCGCGTGCCAAGCTCCGCGACAAGTCCCTATCCGATGAGGAACGAGAGAGGCTCCTAGAGTTATTGGAAGCTGGTGAGAAAGCTCGGGCTAAGCTCGTTGAGGCTAACACACGCCTTGTAGTGAGTGTGGCTAAAAAGTACATCGGCCAGGGCGTGCCCTTCCTGGATTTGATCCAGGAGGGTAATATTGGCCTGATTAAGGCGGTGGAGAAGTTCGATTACCATCGCGGTTACAAGTTTAGCACCTATGCCACCTGGTGGATCCGTCAGGGCATCACTCGCGCCCTGGCCCAACAAAGCCGCTTGATTCGTCTGCCGGTTCACGCCGGAGATCAGATTCGCAAGATCCATCGCATCTCCGAGCAGCTGGAGCAAGAGTCAGGCCGGCGCCCTACGCCCGACGAAATTGCCGAAAAAGCGGATATCAATCCCCTCAAGGTGGAGCGCCTGTTGCGCATTTCCTGTTATCCCGTTTCGTTGGAACGGCCTGTGGGCGACGATGGGGATACGGAATTCGGGGATTTCATTGAGGACGAGGAATCGCCGGCTCCTACGGAGGTGGCCTATCAGCAGCTTTTGCGCGAGGCCCTGGATGAGGTGATGACCGCCCTCAGCCCACGCGAGGCGCGCATCCTGCGCCTGCGCTTTGGATTGCGCGATGGTCGCCCACACACCTTGGAGGAGGTGGGGGAGAAATTCGGCCTCACCCGCGAGCGCATCCGCCAGATAGAACATCAGGCCCTGGCCCGGTTGCGCCATCCTCATCGGAGCAAGCAACTCCGCGATTATCTGCGCTAAAGGGTTGGTTATATGCCCGTCAGGTGTTGCTGTGCCTGACGGGCATATTGTAAGCGTGCTGACTTGATCCGTCGTTATACACTCGCCCCTCCTATACGCGAGCGGGCCAGCTCGGTTCATCGGTGGCCAGGACCACCAAGCCCGGTTGGTCGGCGCGTATCCCTTGTGGGCAGCGATGCACCCGATGGCAGTGGTAGTTACCTCGTTCCTCTAGAAGGGTTTGCTAGGTTCCCTTGCAGCAGACCTGAAGATCGTCACCGCGCACCCACATCCCCGCTACGCCCAATTCCTCGCGATGGACGGACATCTCCACGTAGATACGATGGGGCGCATCAAGCGTGAGCTGCACGCAGTTAAAGCACTGCGGTTCGGGCCAACTTGAGGTCAGGCTTTGGGAAATGGTCCGTTGAGGGCGCTCATCCGTAGGTTCACCGAATTGGTGCTGAAGCGACGGTGCTGGCCATTGATCGCGTTGCGTGCTTCATTCACCATAATGGAGGCGCAGACGGAGGCCAAAGGGTCCAAATCCACGAGGGAAAATTTGCCAATTCGCAGGCCTTGATGTATATTAGCGAACGCGGTTAGCACTCTAAAGGCGAGACTGCTAATAAGGCATGCTATCGGTGCTGGTTTAAGAACGGTTGGCACCAGCCAAGGGGTACGAGAGTTGGGTGACTACGACTTGTACCGAAAAGGCGAGAGCCTCAGGATCGGCGATCGTGAGATGCTGGTTATCGGCGCGGACCATGCGTTAGTCGCTGTCAAAGGTTAGCGTCCCATAGGAGGTTGCAAGAGCATTTCAGGAGGTGTTACCATGGCAAAGAAGCAATTGCAATTTTCCGAGGAAGCCAGACATTCTCTCAAGAAGGGCTTGGACACCCTAGCTCAGGCCGTGGGGGCCACCCTGGGGCCCAAGGGGCGCAACGTCGCCCTGGACAAGAAGTGGGGCGCTCCCACGATCACCCACGACGGCGTGACCGTG
>DAOTVR010000128.1:0-4480 GCA_034436315.1 Anaerolineae bacterium | reverse complement strand
CTCGGATCCCGGACCAACATGGCGCTGGCGGCGATACCATGCCAAAGAGAGGCAGGCACGAGCCGCCCCGGGCACCAGATGGTGTTGATCAGCCCCAAGACCCGCTCGGAACGAGCTTCTCTCGCAGCCTTAGCCATGACCCGCGTGGTGTCAAGCACTGCCGTGCCCGAGTGCAGTCCCCAGGCACTCCAGGCCAGCGCCGGCGCGCAGATCACCCGCAGCCCGGAATCCAGCGCCGTCCTCAGGCGCCTAGAGTAGCTTGGTAGGTCAGTCTCCCAGTAATACCAATCCACGCAGATCAATTCTTTGTCCAGCGCGCCGAGGATGGCCGGCTCCTTGAGGGCGTGATCCCCCCAAAAGAGCACCTCGCGCCCACAGCCCTTGGCGATGCCCGCCAGCTCATTGACGTAATCGGCATAGAGGCGCCACTTGGGACGCGTCTCCAGGGCCTTGCGCACCTGGGGCGAATGGCCGAAATCCACCTCATCGCAGCCGATGTGCAAGTACCTCCCCGGAAAGAGCTCGTTCACCTCGCGGTAGATGCGCGAAAAGAGCTCCAGGGTCTGCGGGTGACAGGGGTTTATCCCGGAATACAGGTTGCCCTGGGCATCCGGCTCGCCGGAATCGTCGCGCAAGTGGCGGTATTCGGGCAATTCGGTGATGTAACGCGTGTGCCCAAAGGACTCTACCTCGGGGATGAGCTCCACGCCGTGTCGCTCGGCATAGCGAGAAAGCGCTCCCGCCTCCTGTGGCCCCCAGGCCCCCGAAACTGCCGCCCCCGGCAAAGAGCGCAACCGCAAGGCGCTGCCTTGGTCATCAGTTAGATGCAAGAGCAAGGTGTTCAACCCCCACTCGGCGCAGAACTGAACGACCTGTTGATAGTAGCGCAACGGCTGCAAAGTCCGTGCCGGATCTACCATGATGCCGTTGATTTGCATGGGGCTCTCCTCCATTCTCGCCCACCTCCCGGGCAAGGGGCATCGCTCATGGTACATAAACCTCCTCTCCTCCGCAAGTGCTACACGCAAAAGGTCACATTGAGGTTCAGAGCGAATTGGTGTACAATATATTCGGCCTGGTGAGCATTAAGGCGCGACGCAAGATGCCTGCAAGCCGGATTGGGTTCTGGGCTAGTACTGGGAGCAGACTGCTGTGGCGGCTCTTTTCTCAACTCAAGTTCGCCGCCTTGCTCCTCCTCGTGGTGCTGCTCCTCGCAGCTTTTGGTTCCTCTTTGCCTCAAATACCTCCTGAAGTGGTCGAGGATGCCTCCCGGCTAGCTTTCTGGCGTGAGGCCGTGCGCGGCAAATACGGCCCCTTCGCCGATCTCCTTTGGTCTCTGGGGCTTTTTCGCTTTTCCCGTTCGGCACTCTTCCTGGCACCTCTGGCCCTACTGGTGGTCTCCACGATCCTCTGCACCCTGAACCGCTGGCGAGGCGTGTGCCGCAGGGCTTTAAACCGCGACGTGGTCTGTCCGGAGGCTGTCTTCGAATCCTCCCCCCATCGCGCGCGCCTCGAGGCCCAGGCGGATACGCGCCTCTGGCAAACGCTCCGGGAAAGCCTCAGGGAGCGCGGCTTTCGCCTGCGCTCGGCCACCTCGGAGGGAGTGCTGTACCTTCGCGCCGAGCGCAACGGCCTATCTCCCCTGGCAACGTTGGTCAATCACTTTGCCCTTCTCCTGCTCCTTGCGGGGGCGTTGCTTAGCGGCTTCTGGGCCTGGCGAGAGGAGTTGGTTATCCCCCCCGGTGAAACCGCCCGGATCAGCCATAGTCAAGGCCTGGCCTTGCGCAACGACGGCTTCACTATCCGCCGCTATCCCAGCGGGGCCGCTGCCTCTTATGAGGCCAACGTGACCTTGATAGAGGAGGGCGAGCCGGTGCGCTCGGGCCTCATACGGCTTAACATGCCGTTAGCCCACCGATACGTGCGCCTCTATCTCCGAGGGTATGAGGGAAAAGAGGGAGCCTATACCCTCCGCCTCTTGGCCGGATACGACCCCGGCTATCCTTTATTTGTGATCGCCGGCTGCATTTTCCTGGTGAGCTTGTGCGTCAGTTTCTTCCTTCCCCACGCGTGCATCCAAGCGCGCATGGAGCCGGAGGGCGCGCTTCATCTGGCCGGGCATGCCGACCGACAGGCCTATGCCTTCGCGGAGGAGTTCGCCAGTCTGATAGCCGAGCTGAGGCAAAGGATGGAAAAACAAGATGCGTCTTGAGGTGCGCGTATGCTGATTGGCTGGGCCTATGGCCTATTGTGGATCGCGGTCCTCCTCTACATAGCTTACACGGCCCTCCGCAGACACTGGTTGGGGCTGGGGGCCACCTCGGCTGCCACGCTTAGTTGGGGCCTGCTTACGGCGGGGCTGGCCGATCGCGGCCTGGCCGCCGGACACTGGCCCATGGTTGGCCGCTACGAGTTCCCCCTGTGCTTCACCTGGGCTATCCTGACCATCTATCTGGCCCTGGAAACGGCCTGGCATGAGCGACGTGCGGGGGCCTTTGTGTTGGTCATCGCCTTGGTGGTGGCCGGCTATGCCGCGTCGCGTCCTTCAGGGGACAAAAACCCCAGCCCCCTTTTGCCGGTGTTGCGTTCGGCCTGGCTACAGGTACACGTCTTGAGCGCCGTCATCGGCTACGGGGCCTTTGCCGTCGCCGCCGGGGCGGGCCTGGCGCGCTTGCCAGCGAGGGCTCCATCCCAAGCCACCGCCCCCTCGCCGGACGCGGAGGGCAGAAAGTGGCTCCCCGCCGCTGCAGACGCAGAACGCATGATAGAATGGTCGCTCACCTTTGGCTTTCCCTGGTTGACCTTCGCCATCCTCGCCGGGGCAATCTGGGCGCAGAACGCCTGGGGCCGTTACTGGGGCTGGGACCCCAAGGAGACCTGGTCGCTGGTCATCTGGCTCTGGTATCTGCTCATCCTGCACCTGCGCCCGATCCGCTCCTGGCGCGGCCGGCGGCTGGCCATTCTAGCCATCATCGGCCTGGGTTTGGTTTTCTTCAGCTTCATCGGCGTGCCCTGGCTGGTGCGCAGCGCGCAGTTGGAGAGCTTGCATGGGTTCTGAAATCGGGGTGAAAGATGAGGAGGATCACCCGCCGTCGCCTGTTGTTTGGTCTGGGGGCCTTGGCAGCTTGCGGCCTGGGCGTCGCCGCCGGCTTGAGCGGCAGCCGCTGGTACGAACGCCTTCCGGAGGAGATGCCTGAGGCCGCTCCCGCGCGACCACCGCGGCGCTGGGCCATTGAGGCCCGCTATTATGGTTCCTCACAGGTGGAGGGCACTATCAATTGCTCCCTCTGTCATGGGACGAGCGCCCAGGCCCTTCACGTCTCCTATTGTCACATCCCCCACACGGGCAATTATGTGCAATGTGCCCTTTGCCCCCATCGTTGCATCATTGCCGAGGGGGAACGCGGCCACTGTCGGGTGCGGGAGCACCGCAACGGCCGCCTTTACTCCATGGTCTACGGCAACCCCTGTGCGCTCGGCGTGGACCCCATAGAGAAAAAGCCCTTCTATCACTTCCTCCCCGGGGCCACCGCCTTCTCCTTGGCCACGGCGGGCTGTAACCTGCGCTGTCTCTACTGCCAGAATTGGTCCATCTCCCAGGTGCCCCCGGAGGAGACCCAGAACGTTGACCTGCCCCCGGAGGAGGTGGTGCGCTCCGCCCAACAAAGCAAAACGCCGGTCATCTCCTACACCTATTCCGAGCCGACCGTCTTTTACGAGTATATGCTGGATACGGCCCGGAGGGCGCGCGAGGCCGGGTTGCGCAATACGGTCGTCTCCGCCGGCTTCATAAACCCCGAGCCCTTGCGAGAGCTTTGCCGCGCGGTGGATGCCATTAAGATAGACCTCAAGGGCTTTAGCGAGGAGTTCTATCGGCGCGTGTGCAGCGCCGAGCTGGGGCCGGTGCGCCGTTCCATCGAGATCATCCATGAGATGGGCGTGCACCTGGAGGTCGTCAACCTGGTGGTGCCCACCTTGAACGACGATCCGGAGCAATTGCGCGCGCTTGCCCGCTGGTTGGCCCGCGAGGTGAGCGCGGACGTGCCCTTGCACTTCACCCGCTTTTTCCCGCAATACAAGCTGCTGAACCTCCCCCCGACCCCTTTGGAGACCTTGGAGCAGGCGCGCAGGATCGCCCTAGAGGAGGGGATGCGCTTCGTTTACTTGGGCAACGTGCCGGGCCACGAGGGGAACAATACCTATTGCCCAGCTTGTGGGCGAGCGATCATTTTACGGCAAGGCTTTTCTGTGTTAGAGTACCACCTTGAGGGTTCGGCCTGCGCCTTCTGCGGCCAAGGGATCCCCGGGGTGTGGTGGCCGCAGGGCTTTCCGGGCAAGGGCTAGGGTGGCTGCGGCTTGCAGCTGCGAGAAAGGCCTTGGCAACACAGAACGCGCCGGGATGGCGCGGCTATGGGCCGATGGCTGAGGGGCCTTCGTCCAGCGTGAGCCTGAGAGGGGCTTTATGAGAACGAGGATGTAT
>DAOTVR010000127.1:0-11259 GCA_034436315.1 Anaerolineae bacterium | reverse complement strand
TCGCTTTGATCATATCGCTCACGTTGCCCGCCGCGGCATCCATCTTGAGCACATGTGCGTCATCCAGGCCCATAGCCTCCTTGAAGGCCTTGACAGCACCGCCGGTGCGCGCCACACAGGCGGGGATGGCGGTATGAGTCGCCTCGATAAAGAACAGCTCCTTACCCTTCCACTCGGCCTCCATCTTCTTCTTGACCCCCTCGGCCAGCAACTCGCCGCCGCGCTTGCCGGAGAGCGCATCCGAAACGCCGTAAGTATAGGGAGAATACTCGGTCTTGCCACTATCGGCCGGGATAAAGATAATGCCCTTTCCCTGGGCCGAAGCGCCAATTGGATCGACCACATCCATCCCCTGCCCTAGGACGCCTATAGCTTGTACGCCCTGGGTCATCATGGTTTCGGCCAGATCCACGATGGCTGCACCACCCTGGCCGGCCGCGTCCATATCAACGAATTCCACGCCATAGAACGCTGCTGCCTCTTTAGCGCCCTTCTGGAATGTGCCATGAAAAGGATGAGCGTTGTTGAAGCCGACGAAACCGATCTTCCGAGCCCGGGAGAGCTTCTTGGGCAACGCAGCTAGAGGCTGACACTTGTCGGCACCAGTCGCAGCAATGACTTCCTCTGGTTTCCAGTGTTCCACCGCCTCCGGCGTGGGAGTGACTACTTTCTCTTTCTCGACAACCTTTTCCACCGGCTTCTCGACGACGACAGTCTCCTTGATTACCTTGGGCTGACAGGAAGCTAAGGCGGCTACAGCAACCCCTATTCCCATCAGCCTCAATACATGACGACGCGACATCTTTCCGGACATTGGACCCTCCTTTCGTCCCTTCCAAGATTACAAAGACTTTACCTTCAAGCACACGAGTACGGCCCCTAAAAAGCGCACCTCCTTTCGTCAACAACCACTATCCCACGCAGGATCGGTCTCCCTCAGGCTCTCATAGCCCGCTACCACACTAAGCCAGCAGCATCGGCATGAAATTCGGACGCTACCAGGCATCATCGCCCCCTAAAAGAAGTACCCTCCGCACTTTTTGTACCCAAGGAGGGACCCGGGCCATTACGCACGTCTTCGCGCGATACGAAGCCGTGCTGGATATAGATTGCTGGGGGAACAACTTCACCGTCCAGGATGCGAAGCGCGGTTCGCAAAAGCTCTTCGCCGTAACACTCCGGGCGAAGCACAACGGTGCCCAACAAGCAAGTATCAGGCAAGGACAGCTCCGCCCGCACAGGAGGATTATCCGTCCCGAAGCTCACGGCGACTACTTGATCGCTTCGTTGTGCTTGACGCACAGCCTGCGCCAATGCGAGAGCTACCTCATCAGTTAAACAGATCGCCGCAATACGCTGACTATGAGGAACGGGCTCAAGCATCTCGGCAAAGAGTGGCGTCAGCCTAGCAATCGCTGCAGAAGACGATTTCCAGTCGCCAGGCAGGACGATACGACGAACCTCGGGAACTAAGCCCACGAGAGAGCTCAACACATCAAAGGCTGCCTCCAAGCGCAAGATCGGTTCTAGGCTCTTTGACACCCCGCTGCCGTTCCAGTCTTCGAACACCACGTCATTGCCCCGCCGAGCACTCCCACCGCCACTACAAGTGACGAGCCATACCCTGTCTACTGTGCCGCCCCACTGCTCAGCTATCCAGCGTCCAATCATTTGACCAGCGACAATTCCCGCTGCATCGTGGTCACAGCCTACATAATGAGCGCCAGTGATGGGAATGTCCACGGCAATCACAGGTATATCGGCCGAGCGCATTAAGCGCATGATGGGCCGGGTAGCCATTCCCGTCCCATCATATTCGATCAAGAGGTCAATTCCTTCTTTGAGGAGCATTTCAGCATTACGCTCAGCAACCACCGGATCGGTCTCATTATCTACGACCAAAAGCTCCACACGACCTGCCCGTTGCGCAGCTTCCTCAAGACCCTGGCGAACTTTCTGGGCAAACCAAACACCATGGCTAAGGTTGGCAAAGCCGATTCTTATCCTCTTGTCTTGCGGAGATTCACGATAGGTTTTGTGATCCTCCGGCCCGCAAACGGTTAGCTTGGCTCCCGCTTCTACCAGAGACTGGATCTTGTTGCGATCCAGTGCGTCATCGGTCACGATCCGGCTGACTTCGCCTAAGCCGGCTACCGGAAAGAGATCGATCTTACCCACCCTCTCCGATTCCACAAGCACAAAGACCAGATCGGCCACAACCCTCATCTCACGCTTAAGACGAGCGGACTCAGGATTGGCATCGGTCAAGCCATTCTGGACTGAAACACCACTACAGGAGAAAAAAGCTTTGCCGGCTCGAAAATCCTTAAGAAAGGCTTCAGTCAGGCTCCCTGTTGTCGAAAGACTTGCCCGATCCAGCACACCACCAACAAGGACTACTTTGTTGGACGGCTCCTGGGCCAAGAGATACGCTATAGGAAGACTTGGAGTGATTACCCGCAGGTTACGCCGCTGAGTAATGCGCTCTGCGAGTCGGATGCAGAGGGGGCAATCTCCTAAGATAAGTGAATCGCCGTCACCAACACGCGAGGCAGCGTATTTGACGATATACTCTCCACGCGACGAGGAGACGTCGCCTCCTGGCCAAAGCTGCGGAGGCAACGATACAGTGGGGATGGACGCTCCACCATGAGTCCTGATCACTAACCCTTGCTTAGCCAGGGTATCAAGGTCGTTACGGATCGTGTTTTGACTCACACCTAGCTCAGTGGCTAGCTCCGCCACTCCGATTGCCAGGCGTTCCTTAAGCAGCGCCAAGATACGTTGATGCCGCGCACGGGCTGTCATGCCCTTGTCCTTTTACATGTTCACCACAACAACCCGCAAAGACTTGGGGAAAGTACCAATTTATTGGAGATTATTGCAATTTTATTATACATTACTTTTGAATTTTTGTCAAGAGCCTAAAAATACAAAACACTTGGACAGTATATGGTGACCTTGATCCAAAGCAAAGACTGCAAAAAGCTAGAAGCCGGTGAGAATCTTAAACGCCAAATTGTCACTCGGACTTCCACAAAAATCCGAGTTGAAAAGTCATTGACAGAGCACACAACTACGGTTATAATGAAAGAGCTTTTAGCATCCTTGAGGGAAAAAGGAGGCGTCCCAATGTCCCTTGATCCGAGTCGACGAACGCCTGGTCGTGGTACATCAACTGACCTTTGGCCCAAATGGATGTGGGTGGCCGTTCCCGTGTTGGTAGTGGTGGTGGTGGCCGGCCTCTGGTGGGCGATCTTTTCGCCCGGTGAGCCTAAGGTAACACCCACCCCCTCGCCCACACCCAGGGTCTTGCGTCCGCCAGCAACCCAAGCTCCAACATTGCAAGCTACGTTGGTTCCGGGGGAAACCCCGTCCCCAGCAGAGGCCACAGCCACACGGCCGGTCGTGATCGTCTACACCTTCACGCCGACGGCACAGGCCGTGACGACCCCTACCGAAGCGCCTACCGTGTCAACAGGGTTGGCCATCGGGGCTAAAGCGAAAGTGATCGGAACGGGCGGCTCAGGGCTAAACATGCGCGCCGGAGCGGGCACAGGCCATGCTCGGGTCAAGACGCTTCCAGAGGGCGCGATCGTGGAGATCATCGGCGGTCCCAAGGATGCCAACAACTATACCTGGTGGCAGGTGAAGGACGAAAGCGGGACTACCGGTTGGGTGGTGTCCAAGTTCTTGGTCCAGCAATAGCTGCGCTTGATATACCACAAAGGATGTGCAAGGTCATCGGCGAAAGCTCGCAGGTGCTTAACGCCCCGGGATCGAGTTTATTCATGCTCCGTCCCGGGTCGTTTTTGTTCGCACGAGCTCTAGACAGCGAAAGGGAGGCTCGCCATGTCCGATGAGGTGCGCGCGCGGATGGAGAAATTGCGCGCTTTGCTCCGTTATCATAGCTACCTCTACCATACTCTGGATCAGCCCGAGATCAGCGACGCCGAATACGACGCCTTGATGCACGAGTTGCGCGCTTTGGAGGCCCAATATCCCGAGTTCATCACCCCCGATTCCCCCACTCAACGTGTGGGCGCTGAGCCGCGAGACGAGTTCACCAAAGTCAGACACCCTTATCCCATGACCAGCCTGGCCGATGCCTTCTCGCGAGAGGAGGTGGAGGCCTGGCGAGAACGAGTCTATCGGCTCATTCCACGTGATACCCCTTTAGAGTACGTCGTGGAACCCAAGATCGACGGCCTGGCAGTTGCTATTACCTACGAGGAGGGGCTGCTCGTGCGCGGAGCAACCCGTGGCGACGGCTTCGTGGGGGAAGATATTACGGCCAATGTGCGCACCATCCGCAACGTCCCCTTGCGCATCCCTGTGAGCGAAGGCGTGGCCCCCCGGCTCATTGAGGTGCGCGGCGAGGTCTATATGCCCCGCGACCTTTTTGAGCGTCTCAACGCCGAACGGTTGGCCCAAGGAGAAAGCCCCTTTGCCAACCCACGCAACGCGGCGGCCGGCTCTGTCAGACAATTGGATCCGCGCATCACGGCGTCGCGCCCGCTGCGGTTTTTCGCCTATGCTATAGGCTACATTGAGGGGCGAGAGCTCACCACTCAATGGGAAACCCTGAACTATCTGAAGGAACTGGGCTTTGCCGTCAATCCCGATATCCGCTTGATCCGCGATTTTGAGGAGGTGCTCGCCTATTGCGAAGAATGGATGGACAAGCGCGACAGGCTCAACTATGAGGCGGATGGGGTAGTGATCAAGATCAACGATTTCGCCATCCAACAACGCCTGGGCATTGTGGGCAACGCGCCCCGTTGGGCCGTAGCCTTCAAATTCCCCTCCCGCGAGGCGACCACGCGCCTGTTAGAGATCGGGATCAACGTGGGACGCACGGGCGTCTTGACCCCCTACGCCGTGCTAGAGCCCGTGCGCTTGGGCGGGGTTACCATTCATCAGGCCACCCTGCACAACTTTGACGACTTGGCCCGCAAAGACATTCGCGTCGGTGACGTCGTCGTCATCCAACGCGCGGGAGATGTGATCCCTCAGGTGGTCAAGCCGGTAGTCGCCCTACGCGACGGCAGCCAGGTTCCTTTCGAGCCACCCAAAACCTGCCCCGTCTGCGGTGAGCCCGTGGTGCGCGATGAGGGCGAAGTGGCGGTCTATTGTGTGAATGCTGCTTGCCCGGCTCAATTGGTGCGCCATATTGAACACTGGGCCTCTCGGGATGCCATGGACATCGACGGCCTGGGCATCAAAGTGGCCGCTCAGCTTGCAAATAACGGTCTGGTCACCGACGTAGCCGACCTGTACGCGCTCACCAAGGAGGACCTTTTGAAGCTGGAGGGCTTTGCGGATAAACGCGCCGACAACCTCTTGAGGGCCATAGACGCAAGCCGCGATCGTCCTCTATGGCGGGTGCTCACGGCCCTGGGCATTCGGGGGGTTGGCACCAAAGCGGCCCAAGTGTTGGCCACGCATTATCGCTCCTTAGATGCGTTGATGGCCACCACGGCCGAGGAGCTCCAGGAGATCGAGGGCATCGGCCCGCGCACCGCCAAGGACATATTGGATTACTTCAGTCGTCCGCGCCACCGACAGTTGATAGAAAAGCTGCGCCGCTACGGAGTTAGGCTAGAGGATCAGCCCGTGACGGCCCAGGGGCCGGCGCCCTTGCAAGGGATGACCTTCGTCATCACCGGTACCCTGCCCTCCATGAGTCGCGAGGCGGCAACGGCCCTGATCCAACAATACGGCGGCAAAGTGACGGGCAGCGTCTCCAAAAACACCACTTACTTGGTCGTGGGAGACAAGCCCGGAGCCAACAAGCTCACTGCGGCCCAACGCTTGGGCGTGCCCATGCTTGATGAGGCCGGCCTGCGCCGGCTCATCGGCGAATCCGGCGGAAAAGCGGACGCTGGGTCAAATCCCGGAAACACGCCGAGCCAGCTCAGCATGAGCCTCTAACCCACTCGGCGACCTTTGGGCAGTTAGCCGATCTCAAGGAAACGCGTTGGTTGACCTACACCAAGTTTTGGAAGAGCTTCGCCTTCAGCCCGAGCTAGCCACTCACATCACCTCGTGGCGAGTCATAGAAGCCCGGCCTCCTGAGTATGGCCCCTGGCCTCACGGGCTTGATGCGCGTCTGGCCGATATGCTCGCCGCCCAGGGCATTGAACGGCTTTATGCGCACCAGGCGTGCGCCATAGAAAAAGTTCTGGCGGGGCACGATGTGGTGATCGTCACCCCAACGGCCTCGGGCAAGACGCTCTGCTACAACCTTCCTGTGCTCAATGCCCTGCTGAACGACGCCGAGGCCTGCGCTCTATATCTCTTTCCCACGAAGGCCTTGGCCCACGATCAACTAGATCATTTGCGAGAGAGCTGCGCCTACTTGGGGCTAAACGGTCGCGTCGCCGCTTACGACGGAGATACGCCCACCGGCGTGCGCGCGCAAATCAGGCGCTCGGCGCGCATCCTGCTTTCCAACCCCGACATGCTCCATGTCGGCATCCTCCCCTACCACACGCGCTGGAGCGAATTCTTTGCCCACCTAAAGTACGTGGTCATCGACGAGATCCACTACTATCGGGGGATCTTTGGCAGCCATGTGGCCAACGTCTTGCGGCGCTTGCAGCGCATCTGTCGCTTCTATGGCAGCCGACCACAATTCATTTGCTCCTCCGCGACCATTGCCAACCCTGTGGAGCATGCCCAGAAGTTGCTGGAACGCCCGGTGGCCTTGATCTCCCGAAACGGGGCGCCAACGGGACGGCGCCATTTGGTCTTTTACAATCCTCCGATCGTAGACGCGCAACTGGGGTTGCGCCGCTCTAGTCTAATGGAGGCGCGCTCTTTGGCCAACTACTTGCTTGACCACGACGTACAGACCATGATCTTTGGCCGTTCGCGCCTGACCGTTGAGTTACTGCTCACCTATCTGCGCGAGGACGCGCTCAAGGCCGGCCGGGCCCCGGAGAGCCTTCAAGGCTATCGGGGAGGCTATCTGCCTTTGGAAAGGCGGCGCATTGAAGAAGGCCTGCGCAAGGGAAGCGTGCGTGGCGTTGTAGCTACCAACGCCCTGGAGCTAGGTGTGGATATCGGCGGCCTCTCAGCATGCGTCATGATCGGTTATCCGGGGACCATTGCCAGCACCTGGCAGCAAGCCGGCCGCGCCGGGCGAGGAAGTGAGGATAGTGTGGCCTTCTTGGTGGCCTCATCCTCTCCTCTTGACCAATATATCATCGCCCACCCCGATTACTTCTTCGGGCAATCTCCGGAACGCGCCCTAACGAACCCCAATAACCTCTATGTGCTCCTCAGTCACATCCAGTGCGCCGCCTTTGAGCTGCCTTTCACCGCGGGCGAGAGCTATGGCAACGAGGAAGTCAATGAGATCCTCAGTTATCTCCAAGAAGCGGGCCTCGTGCGCCGCTCGGGCCAGACCTGGCATTGGGTTGCCAGCACCTCCCCCGCCCAGGAGATCTCCCTCAGGACGGCTGAACCGGGCGGTTTGAGCATATGCGAACAAGCCGAGGGCGGTGCCCGGCGCGTTATCGGCGAGTTGGACCGTAGGAGCGCGCCTTTGCTCTTGTATGAGGGCGCTATCTATTTCCACGAGGGGCAGCAATATCTCGTGGAATCGCTGGATTGGGCAGGGGACTCGGCCCTGGTGCGGCCGGTTGCGCTTGACTATTACACCGAGGCCAGCCGAAGCACCAGCATCCACATCGAGCGCATCCTGGCCGAGACACATTCGCCGACGATGAGTCTGGCGCGAGGAGAGGTCACGCTCACCTCGCGGGTAACGGGATACCGGCGCTTGCGCTTGGGGTCGCGGGAATTTCTAGGCTGGGGAGAGGTCAACTCGCCCGAGCAACAGATGCTCACTATGGCCTGCTGGATGACCGTCCCTGAAGCGCTGGTGGAACACCTTCGCGCTGAAGGCTGGTGGGTGGGTGAGCATGTTGGTTCGCGGGGGCCCAGTTGGCCGAAACAACGCGATCTGGCGCGTCGCCGCGACGGGTATCGCTGCCGCTGGTGTGGCGCGCCCGAGCGGCCCGGACGCCAGCATGAGGTGCACCATATCCGGCCCTTCCGCGAGTTCAAATGGATACCCGGCGAGAACGAAAACCACCTGCAGGCCAACGCCCTCTCCAATCTGATTACCCTCTGTCCCACCTGTCACCGGCGAGCCGAGCAGAACGTGGCTGTGCAAAGCACCTTGTCCAGGCTAGGGCGGGTCATCGGCAACCTGGTGGCGCTTCTATTGATGTGCGATCCCTCTGACATAAGCATTCACTCCGACGTGCAAGCCCCCCAGACCGGCCTACCCACCCTCTTCATCGTGGAGAGCGTCCCAGGAGGCGCCGGCCTGAGCGAGGAGATCCTGCCCCTTTTCGGAGAGCTCCTCACCAAGGCCACCGAGTTGGTGCGCGATTGCAGTTGCTCTGCCGGTTGCCCCTCATGCATCGGCCCTGCCGAGGGGCAAGAGAGCCGGGCAAAGCATCAAGTCCTGCGACTCATCGCTGCTCTCCAAGGGCAACTCGCCCTCTAAGCCCGATCCGTGAGCGTTTCGTCAGTGCGCTCTGATAGAATGAAAACAATCACCGAACCTTTAGGTTGGTGGGCACATGGCCACCTAGGGGATAGGACCTCCTACAGGACTGGAGCGTTGAATGAACGAGGCCATGAAACCGGGGCACCTAGGGGTGAGGCTCGCTGTGGAAGACCCTGCTCCAATGGTGCTCCTTGTGGATGATGAGCCCGACCTACTCGAGTTGGCCGAGCGCGTGTTACGAAAGGCCGGATTTCAGGTCACCTGCGCGGCCAGCGGCGAGGAAGCGCTACAGCGGCTCGCTCAACAAAGCTACGATGTGATCGTGGCGGATCTAAAGATGCCCAAGCCGGGAGGACGCGAGATCTATCAGCTCATTCGGGAGCGCTACCCTTGGCTGGCGCAACGCGTCGTGTTTGTTACGGGAGAGTTGGCTCCCGATACGACCCACAACTGGCTAACAAGCACGGGCCTTGTGATCCTCACCAAACCGTTTGACATCGGCCGGCTAGTGGCCATCGTGCGCTCGACGCTGGAGCGAAACGATTGCTGATGTGCTAAGCTCGTTGAAGAAACGAACCCTCTAGCGTTCCGCGTTAGCTCTGATCATATTCAACAGGCCGCCGGCCAGGATCATTTGCACCTGACGTTCCGAGAGCTCGTACCTCACCGGAAACGCATAGCCCTGGCTAAGATTCTCTACCAGCAGCGGTTTGCCCTGGCAAAGCATCTCGCGAACCCTGGCTAGGCGCAAGATATCCCCTTGTTTCAGCCGCTCGTAATCTTGAGGCTCCATAAAGATCAAGGGCAAAATGCCGAAATTAATCAGGTTGGCCTGGTGAATGCGGGCGAAACTCTTGGCCAACACGGCTTTAACCCCCAGATACATGGGCACCAGGGCGGCGTGCTCACGGCTAGAGCCCTGGCCATAGTTCTCGCCTCCGACGACGAACCCTCCGCCAGCTTTCCTGGCACGTTCGGGGAATGTGGGATCTAGGCGGGTGAAGGCATAATCGCTCAATGCCGGGATATTGGAGCGCAAGGGCAAGATGTTGGCTCCAGCGGGCATGATGTGGTCCGTCGTGACGTTATCTCCGGTGATGAGGAGCAACTCACCCTCAAGGGTTTCCTCCAAGGGGCCGCGCGTAGGCAGAGGCTTGATGTTGGGGCCGCGCACGACTTTTACCGCTGATGGGTCGGCGGCAGGGGGAATGATCAGGTTGTCCTCCACGATGAACGAGCGAGGCATGGAAACCTTCGGCGGGGCGCCCAGCTCGCGCGGGTCGGTGATGACGCCGCGAAGGGCCGTCGCTGCGCAGACCTCGGGGCTGGCCAAATACACTTGGGCATCGGCTGTGCCGCTACGCCCCTGGAAATTGCGATTAAAGGAGCGCAAGGAGATCGCGCCACTGGCCGGAGCCTGGCCCATGCCGATACAAGGCCCACAACCCGCCTCCAAGATGCGCGCGCCGGCGGAGATCAAATCTGTCAATGCCCCGCTACGCGAGATCATGGTGAGCGCTTGCTTGCTCCCCGGGCTGATGGTCAACGACACATTGGGGTGTACGGTCTTGCCCCTAAGGATGGCCGCAACCGTCTCCAGATCGGGCACGGAGGAATTGCTGCAACTGCCGATGCACACTTGATCTACGGCCAAGCCAGCTACCTCGCGCACGGCGACGACGTTATCGGGGCTGGGCGGACAGGCGATCAGAGGTTCCAAGGCGGTGAGATCCAGCTCCAACACTTCGTCGTAAGAGGCGTCGGGGTCGGCGGAAAGGGGTATCCAATCCGCCTCACGGCCTTGGGCGGCCAGGAACAAGCGAGTATGCTCGTCGCTGGGAAAGAGTGAACTCGTGGCCCCCAATTCGGCGCCCATATTGGCGATAGCTGCGCGTTGGGGTACGCTGAGCGTAGCCACGCCCGGGCCGCCATACTCAAGGACCTTGCCCACGCCGCCCTTGACGGTGAGCCGGCGTAACAACTCCAGGATGATATCCTTGGCCGCCACCCAAGGCCCCAATTGCCCCAGGAGGCGCACAAACAAGACCTTGGGCATGGGCAAATAGAAGGGTGCCCCGCCCATGGCTGCGGCTACATCCAGTCCGCCTGCGCCGATGGCCAGCATTCCCAGCCCCCCACAGGTAGGCGTATGGCTGTCGGCGCCGAGCAGGGTCTTGCCAGGAATGGCGAAGCGCTCCAGATGCACCTGATGGCAGATGCCGTTGCCGGGCCGCGAAAAATAAATCCCGTACTTGGCGGCCACAGTCTGCAGGTAGCGGTGATCATCTGCATTGCGGTAATCGGTCTGAAGCATATTGTGGTCCACATAGCTGACCGAAAGCTCAGTCCTGACGCGCGGCAAGCCGATGGCCTCAAATTGCAGATAAGTCATCGTGCCCGTGGCATCTTGGGTTAACGTCTGATCGATCCGTAAGCCGATCTCATTGCCGGGGATCATCTCCCCCGAAAGCAGATGGCGCTTGATGATTTTGTGGGTTAGACTGTCGCCCATCGTTTCTCACCTGAATTAAGGATCCAATGCGCTTTTGGGCGGACATCGCTTCGTCAGTCACGGATGGCCTTGCCGGAACTTCCTGTGCGCATGCAAAAGATGGGGGCCTTTGCGCTGAGGATCAAAAAGGCTCTCGTCCGCCCACATCTTCTCGCTTTTGCCGAGCGCGGCGTATTATGCTTGAGCCGAGGAAGAAAGGCAAATCGGCGATGTCCGGAAC
>DAOTVR010000126.1:0-2928 GCA_034436315.1 Anaerolineae bacterium | reverse complement strand
TGCTCTCCGATCTGGAGCGTGCTGGCTACGTTCAGATGACCCCAGCCCGTTGCGACGGCCTGTGCCAAGCGTGCGATTCCCGTCACCACTGTGGACTTGTGCTCCATGGGCGCATCTGGACGGTCACAGAAAAAGGCCAACGCGCTATCAAGGTATAAATCGGGGGTTATAACCCTTGCCAACGAGCGATTCCCCCGCCGATGCGTCCTCACTGGTGTTGCGACCGTTCCTGAACGGTGGTATACTGCCCCTAACATGAGACCTTTTTGAGGCGCTACAATGAATGGGATTCAGCACCATGCTTGAACCCGGCGCGATACTGGCGGACAAGTACGAGATCATCTCCGTCATCGGCAAGGGCACCTTTGGCAGAGTCTACCTTGGCTATGATCGGGGTATGGGGCGCTATGTCGCCATCAAAGAACTGCCTTACAGTGCTTCCAAGTCGTCCCCGGAGGAATGGCGGAAGTACCAGATGCGCTTCAGAAGAGAGGTACACGCCGTCAGTCAGTTCTCGCACCCTAACGTCGTGAGCGCCTATGCGTTAGAATCCGACGCCCAGGATAATATCTATCTCGTCCTGGAGTATGTTGATGGGGGTAGCCTCAAGCAGCTCCTTGAAGCTAAGGGACGCCTCGACATAGAACAAGCCATCAGGATAGCCATTGATCTATGCAACGCTGTGGAGGCTATCTATCAGCGCGATATCGTCCATCGCGACATCAAGCCCAGTAACATCTTGCTCACCCGCGAGGGGAGGGCCAAGCTCACCGACTTTGGTGTGGCCCAGGTGGGGCACGAGACGCGGCGAACACAAGAGGCTGTCGGGCACCCCGGCACGCCAGCCTACAAGTCGCCGGAGCAGGCTACGACGACCGGTTACCTTGACCAACGGTCCGACCTTTATTCTCTCGGCCTGGTTTTATATGAGATGCTGACCGGGCATCTTTACGTCCATAGTCGCCTATCCCCTCGCTATCATAATCGCGACATTCCCGAGGCTCTGAACGCCATCGTCATGAAGGCCTTGGAGGAGAAACCCGAGAACCGTTACCAGACCGCGGCAGAGATGCGTCGCGACCTGGAATGCGTGCTCAAACAAGACACCTGGGGGCAACTGCGCATCGTGGCCGGGCAGATGCCCCAGAAGCGGGTGGCGATTATGGTGGGCGTTTTCATGTTGCTTCTCCTTTCTCCTTGGCTCTTTCGGATCAAGCCACCCGAGCCCGCTGTTCTTGCCTCGCAGGAGTTTACCGGCACGTTGCCTCCACCTCTGATCACCCCTCTGGCCACCCATACGCCCCAAAGGGCAAAGCCTGAGGGCAGCCCCACGCCCGGATTAACCTACACGGGGACGCCCCTTGCTCCCTTTCAGGACGTTTACGAACCAGACGATACGATGCCCGTCCCGATCGCCGTCGGCGAGACCCAGTTGCGCAGCTTTGACCCCCAAGGCGATGTGGATCGGGTGACTTTTCGCGTCAGAGCGGGCCGTTACTATCTTGTGGCCACGTCCAACCTTAGCCCAGGGGTGGATACGCGTCTAGAAGTGCTCGTGGATGGGCAGAAGCTGATCAATGAGGATGCCGCACCGGGGACGTTGGCCTCGCAGATCATCTTCACCGTAGCCCAGGATGGCACGGCGGTGGTCACCGTCTTCAACGAAGGCCAGTATGGCCCAACGCACACATACGAGTTGAGTGTCCTTGAGGCGCCTCCGACGGCAACGGCCACGTTCCTTCCAACACCGACGCTCACGCCGATACCAAGCCCTACAGGGCCGACTCGGACGCCGTTGCCTATGCTTGGTACGGCCACCCTAACGACAACGGCGACACGTACCATTACGGCGACGCCTACCTGGACGCGGACTCCCACCGTGACCTTTACCCCAACTACCAGCGCCACGCCGACGATGACGCTCACGCCGACGGTCTCGCGGACGCCCACGTCCTCCCCAACCGTCACCCGAACGCCGCTACCGAGCAGCACGCCTACGCCGTGGCGCTCGCCGTTACCAACGAAAACGACTTCCCCGCCGGTTAAATGACCTTTATGGCGCGCTGCTGGCCCTTCCTGACCTTGCTTGGCGTTATCCTGAGCTTTCTTAGGCCTTCTCCGGCTCGGGGGGAGAAATCGTGGATCCTGATAGGCCCCCAAGACGGGCTATTAGGGCAAACGATTCACTCCCTATGCCCTACGGCGTCGGGTGGGGTATTCGCGGGCACTTCCTATGGGCTGAGTTACTGGGATGGGCAGCGCTGGGTGAGCTATGGCCCAGGCAACGGCCTGCCTGAAAGCGACATTAGCGCTGTCGCAGAGGATCAGGGCGTCATCTGGGTGGGCAGCTGGGGAGGAGGGCTTGGCTGCTTGCGAGGCGCCTCCTGGAGGCGTTACTTATCCTCCGACTCACCGCTTCCGAGCGACTGGGTCACCGACCTCCTGCCCGACAAAGGAGGGCTGTGGATCGCCACCTACGGCCATGGCCTGGCCTATCTTAAGGATGACTTCTGGACCACATTCACCCGAGAGAATTCGGCCCTCCCCAGCGACTGGCTGAGTTGCCTTATAGGGGATAAGGCCGGCGGGATTTGGATAGGCACCGAGCGTTCGGGATTGGTTCACCGAGACGCGGAAGGGCGTTGGCAAGCCTACGAGCTCCCCGATGCCGAACAAGTGGAGGTAACCGACTTGGCCTGGCGGGGCCGGCAACTTTGGGTGGGCCCCCGCCGAGGAGTGGCCATATTGGATCCTCATACAGGGAGCTGGCGCACCTTAGGCCCGGATCAAGGGCTACCGAGTTGGCACGTCACCGCCTTGGCGGCCCTGCCCGATGGCCGGATGTGGGTGGGGACAGACCAAGGCCTGGCCCTCTGGGACGAAGGGAAGATGCGGATCTTTACCGTTCGCGACGGCCTGCCTCATGAC
>DAOTVR010000125.1:0-2011 GCA_034436315.1 Anaerolineae bacterium | reverse complement strand
TCCTGGCCGCCCAGGAGCTGGCCACAGCCCTGGAACAGCAGCCGGAGAACCGCCAGGTGGCCGAGGCGTTGAGCTTGGCCTATTACGAGGCCGCCTTGGCCGCCAGTGCTGGCGGCGACCCGGCGGGAGGGCTGACCTACCTCAAGAAGGCCCGCGGCATCGGCGCCCAGGCCGGGCTGGACGAAAAGAAGGGCGAGGAGCTCATCCTGCGCTGGGCGCTGAACCTGGCCGAACAGGGGCAGGTGAGCCAGGCCCTGGCCGAGCTGGCCGAAGTGCTCTCGCCGGAGCTGGAAAGCGCCCTCTTGCGCTATGCCCCGCCCTTCACCTCGGCGCGCACCGAGGTCACGCTGGAGCCCGGCGCGCGCACGGTGCGCTCCAGCCTGCGATTCTACCCCCCGACGGCCCCCAAGGCCCAGGCGCGCCTGGAAGAGCTCGCCGCACGGCTGGGCGCCGCCGAGGGCTGCCGGACGAGCCTGGAGGTCAAGCCCGACGGGGCCACGCTGGAGGCGCGCCTGGCCTTCCGCTCGTTGGCCGAGTACCGGGCGCGTGCGGCGGCCCTGGTGGAGCTCCTCGCCACCGACCCCGACCTGCTTTCGGCCCTCCTCTCCGCGCCCTGGGAGGGCGACCTACAAGCCCACGGGATAGACCGCGGCTATTGGCGCGATCGCTACGTTTACCACGAGGCGCTAGACCTGCGTCCGCTCCAAGAGGTCTGGGAGACGGAATCGCAATTCGCCCGCTGGCGGCTGGTGGAGCTGCGCAACGCCGGCCCCACGGACGAGCGCGGCCGGTGGGAGCAACGCTTCGGCCAGCTCGTCCTGCGCGAGCAACTGGCCGTCTGGGAGAACCTGCCCTCGGGAAGCTATTGGGTCTACCGCCTGCGTTATCCCCCGACGCCCGAGATCTCCCTAGACCTGAGCTGGCTTGTCGGCTGGGGGCAGCAGCGCGAGCTGGCCCTGGACCACCCCGTTTACCATTGGCCAGCCATCCTTCAGGCGGCGGGCATCGCGGGGATCGCCCTGCTGGTGCTCGCGGTCGTGGCCTTCCTCAGGCCGAGAAGATGACGCCCCTCCCCCTCTCCCCCCGATCGGCTGAAGGCTCCTCGCACGTCCCTTTCAAGTAACTCCTATACCAAAAATACTAACGAAATATACACCTGATTGTAACCTCCTGTATACCTTGAGGGTGTATACTGGATGTAGCAAAGGGGATGATCATGCGAAGCCGGCCTTGCGGCCCGATGGTGATCTCCGGAGGTGTCGTATTCCGCCGGGGGGATGATCCGGAGCATCGGAGCGTCAACCCTCTCAAATCCAACGGGGAGGAAGGACAATGAGTCGGAAAGGGCTATGGAAGATCGTTTTGTTGGGGGTTTTGCTCCTTGCGAGTCTTTTTCTAGCGCCTCTTGCCGTCGACGCAGAGAACGTACCGGGATGGTATTTGCCCGTACTTAAACAGGGTGCATGGGGAGATGTGGAGCCCCAAAGCGGGTGTTTCGCTTGCTGTTGTTACTTTCCTCAGTGCGCAACCAGCACGACCGAGTTTTACTATTGGTTCTATGTTAGCAATCAAAACTTCAGCAAGCTAAACCTGCAAGTATGTGAGACATGGACGGGTCCAACCTCTGAGTATGTACAAGCCATTTACTACGCGGTTGGTGTGCCCGGCTCTTGGAGTTGTTCTACCACTCCTCCCAGCGGATGGACGCTGCTAAGCTCAGATTACTACTCTATAGATCCCGGGAGTCAAGGCGCTTGCGAACTGAACGTACGACATTTGCATATAGGCGTAAACCTAGAGAATAGCGCTAACAAATACGTGGTGTTCAAGGTTATCTTCAAGGGAGTCTGGGACCCGGCATATGTTCCTTTCCAGGTACACGCTGGGGAAGGGCAGAATTGTGCAATCAATACAGTACTCCTTGGGCCGACGTGCACTCCCTATCTCTGCCCCTGCAGTGTCGCAGTGAGTCTCTCTAGTGTCAGTGGAGAGTGTATCTGTGCCAACGAAT
>DAOTVR010000124.1:0-3159 GCA_034436315.1 Anaerolineae bacterium | reverse complement strand
TCCTTTACGTAACTGGCGAACAGTTCTTTGGGGATCACCTTGGGCTCCGGGCGAGCTAGATCTGCAACAAAAGCTGCATCTCATGGCGTACAGGGCAAGAACTAAAGGCGGATATATCCCCTTCCTTCGGCCAGGCAAATATGCCATAATCAAATTATAGCATCACGGTTTTGCTTTGCCAATCTTTTACGCTTGGGTTCTGCATGTGATTGTATCGTATTTTGTTTCTTTTGGCGAAAGGAGGGGGAGATCAAGGTAATCTAATTCGTGAAAAGTAGATGGTTGGGCGAGGGCATCCGGATGTGCGCTCTTAGTTAGGTGATTTTGGGCACCGAAGGTTTTAAGGTCAACTGGGATAATTGGCACTCAAATATGTACGCTGGTAGGAGAAGGAGGTCCCATGTACGCACTAACGAGACGACAGTTCCTCAAATCATCAGCCTTGGCCACCACCTTGTTGGCGTTAGCTGCTTGTGCTCCCAAACCGACCCCTACTGCCGTGCCTGAAAAGAAAGAGGCCGAGAAGGTGGCTTCCCCCACGTCTGCCCCTGCAGCTCAGGGTAAAACCCCCGTGGTTTTCCTTTGCGCGGGCACTTCCGAGGTTGAAAGCAAGCACCAAAAGTACTGGACCGAGGAATTCAACAAAGCGACCCCGGATGTTGAGGTTAAGATCGAGCTCATCGGTTGGAGCGATTTGGGCACCAAGCAGCGAGCCTATATTGCCGCCGGGGATGCTTTTGAGATCTCTTGGTATTGCGGTGGAGGAGCCAAGGAAGCCTGGCTCATGGGCTGGGTCGAGCCTCTTGACGACTACATCGGTGATCTCAAGGATACCTTTAAGGATTTCCTCTTTGATCCCTTGAGCCCCAATGTTGTGGAGAAGGATGGCAAGAAATACTGGATTGGTATGCCTTTCTGTAACTATGCTATCGGCGTTGTGGCCCGAAGGGACAAGATCGTTGAAAAGGCCGGCTTGGCGGACAACAATGCGATTTGGGAGAAGATGGCTACGTGGGAGGGTTTTCTGGATGTCGCCAAAAAGATCCATAATCCTCCCGATTTCTATGCTGTGTCGGGCCCCTATAATCACTGGCCAAGCGAGATCATACTCCAGAACGGGCTTTACAGCATAGCGGATTTCTCCCCTGATTGGCAGGACGAATACATCGCCGCACTAGAGTATCTGGTTGAGCTCTTCGCCCTGATGCCTAAGGATGCCGTCACCTGGGTGCACCGCGACGACGTCACGGCCTATTCCAACGGTACAGTGGGATTGAATCGCCAGGGCACCTATTTCTACGGTGATGTCATCCCTCGCAATCCGGACCTGATGACCGCCGAGAAGTGTATCGTGCTGCCGGAGCCTCATGGTCCGGCTATTCAAGATAACTTGATCGGCATCGGCTTCTGCGGCTATTGGATGTGTAGCAAGAGCAAGCACAAAGAAGCGGCGGCCAAGTTTTTGCGTTGGTTGGCTAAGCCGGAGGTGGAGAACACCTTCCCGATGAACCTGTCGCCCCTGAAAGGAGTGGATGCTAAGCAGCAAGTGCAGGAGCTGGAGAAGCTCTTCCCCGGCATGTACGGTGAGCGAGCCATCTGGTGGTTCGATGAGTGGAACATGTTGCTGGAGAAGCATGCTCCTTGGTGGGGTGAAATCGTCGTTCCGGGCGAGGAGATCAACAAGATCTTTAACGATGAGATGGTGCGCCTGTTCAACAAGGAGACCACTCCGCAGAAGGCTTACGAGACGATGAAGCCGGCGATTGAGGCCGTCTGTAAGAGTTGTCCACGCCGCGACGGCAAGAAGTTTGAATGAGCTTGATGTCGCTCCGTCCGGGCTGGTACTGAACCAGCCCGGACAAACGCTTATGGGCCATATTATGAGGGAGGTGAAGCATCGTGAGCGCTGAGCGATCTCCTGCCAGGCGGCGTTTGAGCATGGGCGAGCGCGAGATGGCTGTGGGCTACGCGCTATTGCTCCCCGGTTTGCTAGGACTGGCTATCTTTGTCGTTTACCCCGTGATCTCGGGCGTGAGCTTGGCCTTTCAGAGCCAGTACCTGCTTGAACCCGAGAAGAACCGTTGGGTCGGTTTTCAGAACTTTGTTCGCTTCCTGACCCAAGAGCCAAAACTGGGGTTGTATATCGGCAACACGGTGCGCTGGGTGCTTGGATCGGTTGTCGGCAGGGTAACTCTGGGCATGATTCTCGCCTTGCTCCTGAACCGTGACATGCCCTTTCGCGGTGTTTATCGCGCCTTGGCTCTCATTCCTTGGGTCATGCCGGGTGTAGTTTCAGCTATCATCTGGCAGTGGATATATAATGCCAATTGGGGCATTTTCAACCATATACTTAAGGTCCTGGGCCTGATCAGGGAGAATATTACCTGGCTGGCCGACCGTAAGTTCATCTGGCCGGCGATCCTCCTCGTAAGCATTTGGCATGGTTATCCTTTCTCTTACGCTTTTATCCTGGCCGGATTGCAGGTGATCCCCCATGACCTCTATGAGGCGGCCCTTATTGATGGCGCTAGCCGCTGGGCTTCTTTCCGTTATATTACGTTGCCCATGCTGCGCCCGGTGCTCTTCGTGTTACTCCTCCTGCAGACTGTCTGGAATGCAAATGAGTTTACCGCTATCTGGATGCTGACCAAGGGGGGACCAGCAGATTACACGATGACGTTGGCTCCATTGGTTTACCAAACGAGTTTTATCTTCTACCGTGTTGGGTACGGTGCCTCCATTGCAGTGCTCCTTTCTGCCGTAGTGATGACTTTTGCTGTTATTTACATCCGCACTGTTAGATCGGAGGTCTAGAGCGCTATGGAGACGCAGGTTGCTGCGGGCAAGGCAAGTGCATTGCGTAGGCCCTTTTCCCGCCGGTTGGGCCGTAAGGCAGCGCATAAGCTCTGGTGGTGGATATGCCAGCTTGTGCTGATCGCCTTGCTGATTTTCATTGCTTTTCCTTTCTATTGGACAGTAGTCACCACCCTCAAAACGCCCGGCGAGCAGTTCGCCAAGGTACCTGCTTTTCTGCCGCATCCGGCGACACTTGATAACTACAAGTGGGTGTTCCAGCACAAGGATTTTATGCGCTCATTGCGTAACTCCTTGATCTTGGCCCCTTTGGGGGCTATTGGGGCGGTAATCATCACGACCTCT
>DAOTVR010000123.1:0-20200 GCA_034436315.1 Anaerolineae bacterium | reverse complement strand
CGATATCCATGTTGCCACGGATTCGGGCAAAGCGCTGTCTATCCCATTCTCACCAAATGCCTTGAGGCGACCAACGACCATGAGCGATGCCCTTTACAAGATCATTCGGCTCCTAGGTTCCCCTTTCAGCTATCGCTGTCTAGGGCTGGAGAACGTCCGTCACAGTGGCCCGGCGATCTACGTGGCCAATCATGTGGGCAGCATTGGGCCGGTAGAGGTCATCTTGTCGCTGCCAGCGCGGTTGTATCCTTGGGCCATCGCCGAAATGACCGATATTCGGCGGGCGCCCTCCTACCTCTATGACGATTTCGTCCATCCGGTCTGGCGCTTGAGCGGCCGGCTGGGCATGGCGGTCTCAGCAGTTGTCTCTCGCCTGGCCGTGGGGCTTATCAACGGTCTAGAATGCATCCCGGTGGATCGCAAACAGGAGCGCTACATGGAACCCTTCCGTCGCAGCCTGCCCTTACTCGACGAAGGCAAGAGCCTGCTGATCTTTCCCGAAGATCCCGAGGGACCGATTGATCCCGTGACCCTGATGCGCCCTTTCATGGGCGGCTTTGTCTTGCTCTGCTTCTTGTACCAACGCCTTACAAACAGGCTACTGCCCGTTTACCCTGTGGCCGTTTCCAGTCGGCATAGGACGATCTCGGTCGGCAGGTCGCTCTTCCTGGAATCCCAAGGTAACCGCCGGCACGATATCCACAGAGCTTGTGCTCGGGTACAAGAAGAGGTGAGCAAGCTATACAAGGCCTTGCAAAGGGTACGGCCTAGATAGGCTGGGTTTGTGCTGGCAAAAATGTCAATGATGAGGACGCGGGTGATGAATCGTCTCGCGTTGATCCTAGCCGTGCTGGGCATCTTTTTTCTTTGGGCTGTCCCTGGAGCTTGGGCCGCTCCCAACGATTATATCGTCGTCCAGGGCGATACGCTGATCGGCATCGCCTCTCGTCTGTTAGGCGATGGCAGCCGCTATCCGGAGATCGTCGAACTCACCAATGCTCGCCATGCCATAGACTCTAGCTACGCGCGGATAGAGGACCCCGCCTTGATTCAGGTCGGCTGGAAACTGGCCATTCCTGGGCCGGAACAGGCCCCATTCCCCTCCTTGTCGGCCAGTGTCGCCCCAGAGCAGATCAACGATACCATCCCCCCGGGGACCACTCCCAAGGGCATCCTCAAATCCATCGACAAGCTCGACGACTACACGGTCAAGCTCTCCTTCTATCGTTACCCGCAGGGACTGCTGAGCCAACTGGCCATGCCCATGTTAGGGATGCACAGCCCCACTGCCCTGCGCAATTGGGGTCGGGAATATCTCTATCACCCTGTGGGTACAGGACCTTATCTCTTCCGGGAGTGGACCTTGGGAAACCGAATCGTCCTGGAGGCCAACCCGGATTACTGGGGAGACAAAGCCCAGATCAAGCGGCTCGTTTACCGCGTTATAGAAGATTCGGCCACGCGCATCTCCGAGCTGCTGACGGGCACCGTAGACTTGCTGTATCCTTTAAATGCCGAGGATCTTGCCACCGTTAAGGCAGATCCTAACGTGGTCATCTTCTCTATCCCGCCGACAAACGTCGGCTATTTGGCCATCAACAAAGATTGGCGCGATGCCAACGGAGCCAAGATTTTTGAAGATGTGCGAGTTCGCCAGGCCATCTCGCACGCCATCAACAAAGAAGCCATCGTCCAAGCCCTTTACCCCGGTACAGCCATCGTCGCCAAGAACTTTATGCCCCCTCTCGTGTGGGGCTATAACGATGACTTTGAGGACTATAACTACAATCCCGATCGCGCCCGTGAACTCTTGCGTGAGGCGGGCTATCCACGCGGCTTCAAGACCACCCTTTGGGTCATGCCTATAGGGCGCAGTTACTTTCCAGACCCGCTTAAGGTGGGCAAGGCCATCCAGGGAGATCTCCAAGCTGTGGGAATCGAGGCCGAACTTGTCACTTATGACTGGGATACCTATCTGAGCAAGATAGATGCCGGGCAACACGCCCTGGCCCTGTTGGGCTGGATCGCCGATTACCCCGATCCTGACGCCTATCTCTTCCCGCTCTTTGGCTCTTTTGACAAGCAGTGGGCGCAGGCCGGCCCGCCGGATGGGCGCCTTTACCAGCTCCTTCTGCGCGCCAGGTCGGAGATCGATCCTCGGGTGCGCGAGCAGCTTTACTACGAGGCCAACGCGATCGTCCACGGCATCGCCCCCGGAGTACCCATCGCGCATAATGGCGCCCTGGCCGCAGGCCGACCAGGGCTTGACCTCAAGCCCTCACCGCTTTACGACCACTGGAATGGGCTCCGTTACGTCACCGAGACGTTGACTGTAGCCCTCGCCCAAGACGTGGAGGGCTTGGATATCGCCGATGAAACCGATTTTGAATCCCTTTTCGTGGGTGCCCAGCTATATGACGGACTAGTGGCCTTTGAGCCGGGCACCAGTCGCGTCGTGCCCGCCCTGGCCGAGCGCTGGGAGGTCTCGGCAGATGGCTTGGAGTGGACCTTTTACCTACGCAAAGGGGTGAAATTCCATGATGGCACGGATTTCAATGCCGACGCCGTGTTATTCAACCTGGATCGCCTCTGGGATAAGAGGCACCCCCATCGCGCCGGGCATAGACAGGAGTTCTATTATTTCTCTTGGTTCTTTGGGGGATTCAAAGGGGAAACCGTCGAGTGAAAAAGCGTATTGATCCCCCTTTCAAAAGGGAACACATCGTAGCAGAGAGGATGAAGAGACGATGATCCTCTCTACGGCGAACCTTATCTCTTCTATCTCTTTGAGGGGCGGAGGACGATTATGAGGATTTCCAAACGCTTTGCAGCCCTTGATGAGCGTCCCATCAACAAGGACTCCTTCGTCCACGAGTGGCCCGAGGTGGGGCTGATCGTCACCGATAGCCCCTATGACCCCAAGCCCAGCCTTTCTCTCAGCAAGGGCCGCGTGGTGGAGATGGACGGCGTGCCCCGCGAGGAGATGGACATGATCGACCGCTTCATCGCCGACCACGCCTTGGATCTGAGCGTGGCCGCAGAAGCCATGTCCACCCCTTCAGAGACCTTTGCGCGGATGCTCGTGGACATCAACATCCCCCGCCAGGAGATCGTGCGCCTGGTGGGGGGCTGTACGGCGGCCAAGCTGGTGGAGATCATCCGCCAGATGAACGTCCTGGAGATGATGGTCGCCCTGGCCAAGATGCGCGTGCGCCGCACGCCGGCCAATCAGGCCCATGTAACCAACCGCAAGGAGCACCCCGCGCTTTTGGCCGCCGATGCGGCCGAGGCCGCGCTGCGCGGCTTTGCCGAGAACGAAACCACCGTCGGCGTGGCCCGTTATGCGCCATTTAACGCCTTGGCCATCCTGGTCGGCTCGCAGGTGGGGCGGGGAGGCGTGCTCACCCAGTGCGCCGTGGAAGAGGGAGTCAATTTGCGCCTGGGCTTCAAGGGGCTGACGACGTATGCCGAGACCCTCTCCGTCTATGGCACCGAGGGCGCTTTCATAGATGGTGACGATACCCCCTGGTCCAAGGCCTTCCTGGCCTCGGCCTACGCCTCGCGGGGAGTCAAGATCCGCTTCACCTCAGGCACCGGCTCCGAGGCGCTGATGGGCCATTCGGAGGGCCGCTCCATGCTCTATCTAGAGGCGCGTTGCCTCCTGGTGACGCGCGGCGCGGGCAGCCAGGGAGTGCAAAACGGCTCTATCAGTTGCGTGGCCCTGCCCGAGTCCCTGCCCGGTGGGGTGCGTGCCATCCTCGCCGAGAACCTGCTGGCCACGATGCTTAACTTGGAGTGCGCCTCGGGTAACGACGCCCTGGCCAGCCACTCGGATATCCGCAAAACGGCCAAGCTGATGTGCCAGTTCATCCCCGGCACCGATTTCATCCACTCCGGTTACAGCGCGGTGCCGCGCATGGATAACCTCTTCGGCGGGGGCTGCTTTGATGCCGACGAGCTGGATGACTATAACGTGCTCCAGCGCGATATGCAGATCGACGCCGGCCTGCATCCCATCCGCGAGGAAGAGGCTTTGGCCATCCGCGAGAAAGCCGCCCGGGCCATCCAAGCCGTCTATGCCCGCCTGGGCTTCCCGCCCATCAGCGACGAGGAGGTCGCCGCGGCGACGACAGCCCACGATAGCAACGACATGCCCGATCGCGACGTGGTGGCCGACCTGGCCGCTGCCGATGCCTTCCTTAAGAGTAACCGCACCGTGCTGGACGTCATCCGCGCCCTGGATGAAGCCGGCTTCAGCGATGTTGCCGAGCGAGTTTTAGAGATGAGCCGCCAGCGCGTCCTGGGTGATTACCTCCAGCCCGCGGCGATTTTTGATGCCAACTTTCGCGTCCTGAGCGGCCTCAACGACCCTAACGACTACACCGGGCCGGGCACGGGCTATCGCCTCAAGGGCGCGCGTTGGGCGAAAGTGCAGGATATCCCTCAGGCCAAGGACCCTGCCGATTACCTGCAGGGCCAGGGGCAACACCCCTCTACGCGCTTGCGAGAGCTCGGCCCGGCGGCCAAGGGCACCTCTTGCGAGGTGGTCGTGGCTGTGGGCCCGGCCTTTGGCCGGGAGCTTACCGAGACGATCGGTGGCCTACCCCACGAGCAGGTGCTGGAGCAGATCCTCACCGGCATCGCCGAGGAAGGCCTGAGCGCGCGCCTCGTCAAGGTATATCATTCGGCGGATTGTGCCTTCATCGGCTACGCCGGGGCGCAACTGAGCGGCTCGGGGGTGGCCATCGGCCTGCAATCGCGGGGCACCACGGTCATCCACCGTGCCGATTTGGCCCCGCTGAATAACCTGGAGCTCTTCCCCCAATCACCCAACCTGACGTTAGAATCCTATCGCCAGATCGGGCGCAATGCCGCGCGCTACGCCAAGGGGGAGCCGGTACAACCTGTGCCTGTGCGTGTTGACAACTGGGTGCGGTTGCGCCTCATCGTCAAGACCATGCTCCTCCATCGCCGGGAATGCGAACAGGTGGACCCCAAGCGGCCGCCGATAGAACTACATTTTGACTGGGAGCCGGAGACAACATGACCAACTCATCCTTCCCTAAACGAGCCGTGCATCTGGACTTTCACACTATGCCCGGCGTATACGACGTGGGCCGCGATTTTGACCCCGAGTTATTCGCCAAGACCCTGCACGAAGCGCGCATCGACTATATCACCGTGTTCGCCAAGTGTAACCTGGGCTTTGCCTACTATCCGACGAAAGTGGGCATTATCCACCCGGGCTTGCAGCAAGAGCTCTTGGGGCCGATGGTCGCGGCCTGCCATAAGTATGGCATTCAGGTCGTCGCCTACTTCAACACCGGCCTGGATCACGAACACGCCCTGCGCCATCGGGATTGGTGCCGGTTGAACGCTAACGGCCAGGTCTATGAGATCCATACCATGGGGCACTTTTTCCGCAAGATGTGCCTCAATACCGGCTGGGGACCTCACCTCCTGGCCATGATTGAGGAGGTCCTGGATGGATATCCCGTGGACGGCATCTTCCTGGATTGCTTCACCGTGACCCCTTGCTATGGCGTGGAATGCTTGGATGGGATGAAGGAGCTAGGGCTAAATGTCGCCGATCCTCAGCAGGCCGAGGCCTTTTGCTGGATCGTGACAGAGCGCTTCACCGAGAAGGTGAAGCAACTGGTACAGCGCAAAAGGCCCGGCATCAAGGTCTATTTCAACGGCCTGCCCTATCGGATGCAGCCGACCCACGTTGAGCTGGAGGTGCTCCCCACGGGCGGCTGGGGCTACGACTACCTTCCCTGGGCCATTCGCTATGCTCGCACCCTAGGCAAGCCCTACTTCACCATGACCGGCCGTTTCCATATGAGCTGGGGGGATTTCGGGGGGCTGAGGCCCTATCAGGCCCTGCTCTATGACTGTTACGACTCCATCGCCAACGGCGGCACTTGCTCCGTAGGCGATCACATGCACCCCAGGGGGAGGCTGGAACCCGAGGTTTACCGGCTGATCGGCCAGGTTTACGCCCGCACCAAAGAACTTGACCCTTGGACAGAGGGGGCCAGATCACTCGCCGAGATCGCCGTCGTCGCCCCGACCATCAAGCGCCATCCGCAATCCGGCTTTGAGCGCGCGAGCGTCGCCGGGGCCAGCCGCATGTTGATGGAGCTGAAGCAACAGTTTGATGTCTGCGACGATGAGGCGGATCTCTCCGCTTACGCGGTCCTGATCCTGCCCGATGATGTGGTGCTCGACGAGCGCCTAAAGGGCAAGCTGGAGGCACACCTGGCGCGCGGGGGTGCGCTCATCAGCTCGGCCTCCGCCGGCTTGGATGCCGGGCGCTCGGCCTTTGCCCTACCGGGGCACCCGGCGACTTATGAGGGCCCCGAGCCTTACGATCCCTCTTTCTTCGTAGCCGAGCCTGAGGTCGCCCGCGATATCCCCCAGATGCCCATCACCATCTATACCCCTGGCGTGGCCCTGCGCGCCCGCGAGGGAGCAGCTATCCTGGCCCGGCTTTACAAGCCCTATTTCAACAAAGGCATCTGGGATTGGCGCCACGAGAACATGTACATGCCACCGGAGGCGGATTCCGGGCGGCCGGCGCTGGTGCAGCGCGGCAACTTCTTCCACTTCAGCTTCCCGATCTTCAAGGGCTACTTTGAACACGCCGTGGTCGCCTACCGGACGCTCCTGCGCAACTGCCTGGAGCGCGTCCTGCCCAAGCCGCTGGTCATGGTCGGTAAGGCCCCCTCTTTTGTTCAGGCCACGCTGACCCAGAAGGGCCGGGAGAGGATAGTGCATCTCCTCGCCTATGTCCCGGAGCTGAGGGGGGCCAAGCTACAGATCATCGAGGAGCCGCTCACCGTGGAGGGCCTTGAGCTGGCCCTGCGAAATGACGGTCACAAGGTGCAGCGGGTTTACCTTGCCCCAGAGCGAGAGAGCCTGGCCTTTAGTGCCGAGGGAGATTACACGTATGTTACCGTGCCCAAGATGCAGGGCTATCAGATGGTTGTCTTCAGTTCGTAGCGGGCCGGGAGAGTTTTAGCGCCCTATGGCCCTATTGAAGACACGGCATTGACCGTAGAGGGAGTTACAGAGGGCACAAAGGAAACACGGAGCAAACGAGGCTTTCCGGCATTTCCCCTTGCGGCTCTCTGCGTACTCTCTGTGTAAATCGCGGAGGGAAGAGAAACGTGGCTACGTATCGCTATCCTTTGGGCGAACATGAGAAAGAACGGATCATCTCGCGCACAGGACGGGCGCTCAGCGAGTTGACCCTGGAGAACGTGCGTGCGGGGAAGGTAGGGGCAGAGGATTTCTCCATCCACCCGGATACGCTTCGCGCCCAGGCGGAGATCGCCGAGGAGGCCGGCTTTCGGCAACTTGCCGCCAACCTGCGCCGCGCCGCCGAGTTGGCGACCATGCCTAATGAGAAGGTGTTGGCCATCTACGAGGGCCTGCGCCCCTATCGCCTGACTTATGCGCAGCTCCTGGCCCTGGCCGAGGAACTGGAGCGCGACTACCAAGCTGTAGAGAACGCGCGTTTCATCCGCGAGGCCGCGGAAGCGTACAAAGAGCGTGGATTGGCTTGAGGTCAATCGGCCCAAAGGATTACTCCAGAGGTGATTGACCGACCTTCGGCTTGAGCGCTATTCCCATTAACTTGCCAAAAAGAGCCCTAAACCCTATAATGTTTCAGCTTAAATCCATGTTTCTTGAGACACTAGGGGGAGGTTCATGCTCATGACGAAAAAATGGGTTCTCCTGTTTTCGGAGGGGAACAAAGACATGCGTGACCTGCTTGGCGGCAAGGGGGCAGGCCTCGCGGAGATGACGAACGCGGGGTTACCGGTGCCGCCTGGCTTCACGATCACCACAGAGGCTTGTTTGGCCTATTTTGAGGCGGGCAAAAAGTTCCCCGAGGGGATGTGGGAACAGGTCCAGCAAGCCATGAAAGTCGTTGAAGAGCAAACCGGGAAGAGGTTCGGCGATCCTCAAAACCCATTGTTGGTCTCGGTGCGTTCTGGCTCGCGCCTTTCCATGCCCGGCATGATGGAGACGGTGCTGGACGTGGGCCTAAACCAAGAGACGCTCAAGGGTTTGGCGAAACTGGCTAACGACGAGCGCTTCGCTTACGACTCCTATCGCAGGCTGATCTCTGGCTTCGGGCGCATCGTCAAGGGGATCGATGGCGCGCTGTTTGATAACGTTTTGGAGGCGTACAAAGAGCGCACCGCCGGCGGCCGCGATACGGATCTCACCGTAGAGATGCTCAAAGAGATCTGCGACGAGTACAAAAAGATTTACAAGGCACAATTGGGCGTAGAGTTCCCCGAGGATGTTTGGGAGCAGCTCTCGCAATCCATTGAGGCCGTCTTCAACTCTTGGTACGGCGAGAAAGCCGTCACCTATCGGCGAATCAACAAGCTGCCCGATACCTGGGGCACGGCGGTGAACATTTGCACCATGGTTTTCGGCAACATGGGCAGCGACTCGGGCACCGGCGTGGCCTTCACCCGCGACCCCAACACCGGCGAACGGGTGCTCTTTGGGGAGTACTTGGAGAACGCCCAGGGCGAGGACGTGGTGGCAGGCATTCGCACCCCGCTCAAGATCTCTGAGCTAGAGAAGGCCCACCCGGAGATCTACAAGCAATTCGTCCAGGTCGCCGAGATGCTTGAGCGGCACTACCGCGATATGCAGGACCTAGAGTTCACCGTGGAGCGGGGCAAGCTATGGATGCTGCAGACCCGCTCGGGCAAGCGCACCGCGCGCGCGGCGGTCAAGATCGCTGTGGACATGCACAATGAAGGGCTGATCTCCAAAGAGGAGGCCGTTGAGCGCATCACCCCTGACCAGGTGGACGCCCTCTTGCACCCCACGTTTGATCCCCAGGCCAAAGAGGAGGCGATCCGGCGTGGCGACTTTATCGCCAAAGGCCTCAATGCCTCGCCTGGCGCAGCCACCGGCGTGGCCGTATTTGACTCGCGGCGGGCTATGCAGCGCGCCGAGGCTGGCGAGGCGGTGATCCTGGTTCGCCCGGAGACCTCGCCGGAGGATGTGGGCGGGATGTTGCTCTCCAAGGGAGTGCTCACCCAGCATGGCGGGGCCACCTCTCACGCCGCCGTGGTCGCGCGGGGGAATAACCTGCCCTGCGTGGCCGGCTGTGAAGAGATCATGGTAGACGTGGAAAACCGCTGTTTCACCAAGGGAAACCGCGTGATCCGCGAGGGAGACGTGATTTCCATTGACGGCACAACGGGCGAGGTCTTTGCCGGGGCACTCGCCCTGAGAGAAGTGGATTTCAGCAAAGAGGTGGAACTGGCTACGCTCCTCAAGTGGGCCGACGAGATCCGCCGCCTGGGCGTTTATGCTAACGCCGATTACCCCCGCGATGCCCGACGCGCCCGCGAGCTAGGGGCCGAGGGCATTGGCCTTTGCCGCACCGAGCACATGTTCTTTGAGCCTGAGCGACGCCCCTCGGTGGTGGGCATGATCATGGCCCGTACGGACGAGGAGCGGGCCAAGTACCTTGAAGAGCTGCTGCCCTTCCAGCGCGAGGACTTTGAGGGGATCTTTGAGGTGATGGACGGCCTGCCGGTGATCATCCGCCTGATCGATCCCCCGATGCACGAATTTCTCCCGGCGCGCGAGGAGTTGATCGAGGAGGTAACCCGGCTACGTTGTACGGGCGAGAACCCCGAGGAGTTGGCCGAGAAGGAGAAGCTGCTGCAGTTGGTGGAATCCCTGTGGGAAGCCAACCCCATGATGGGCCTGCGGGGTTGTCGCTTGGGGCTGATGCTCCCCGGCGTGACTGAGATGCAGGTGCGCGCCATCTTCCAGGCCGGCTGTCGCCAGGCCAAGAAGGGGATCAAGGTCATCTGCGAGATCATGATCCCTCTGGTGTCGCATGTCAATGAGCTGATGATCGAGCGCACCAAGCTGGAGAAGGTGGCCAAGGAGGTTATGGAGGAAGAGGGTATCCAGATCGACTACAAGTTCGGGACGATGATCGAGACCCCTCGCGGCGCGCTCACCGCTGATGAGCTGGCCCAATACGCCGAGTTCTTCTCCTTCGGCACCAACGACCTGACCCAGATGACCTTCGGTTTCTCCCGCGACGACGCCGAGGGCAAGTTTCTGCTCAAGTACGTCGAGCGCAAGATCCTGCCCGCCAACCCCTTCCAGACGTTGGATCAAGCGGGCGTGGGCAAGTTGATGGAGATGGCCGTCAAGGCGGGCAAGGCCACCCGCCCGGATATCGAGCTGGGTATCTGCGGCGAGCATGGCGGCGATCCCGCCTCCATTGACTTTTGCCACCGCATCGGCCTGAAATACGTAAGCTGTTCCCCTTATCGCGTCCCCGTGGCGCGGCTGGCGGCGGCGCACGCGGCCATCCGCAACAAGTAGCAACGACAAAAGGGGGTCGGGCTTGTGAGCCCGACCCCCCTTTTCCGGTGAGCCGAACGCAACTTTAGGCGAGCAACACGAAATAAGCCAGCAACCCTATGACGCCCCCCATGGCCAACCCACTCCACCGCGTTGTGGTGAGGAATATCTTGTAACGGGGGATGACAATGGAGGCAAGCCATCGCATCCCCAGCGTTTGGGTGAGAACCGTCATCAACAGTCCGACGGCCAGCATCGCAGTCGGTGCGGGCCAATCCTCAGGGCGCCGGAAGAGGTAGGCCAGCGAGAAACCGGCGAGGCCCGGCCCCAGCCCAAAAAAGACAAAGAGAAGACGCATAAGGTTACCTTCTACTATTATGCTGGCCGGCGGCTGGCGTCTCAACCTACATTGAATATAATCCATCGTGGGCATACCTTCCACTACAATTTGCAGAGTTGGTCTCTTGTCGTATAATGATACCCGCCGGTGACCCTTGAGGGCACCGAGCAGCGCCTTTTGATTCGGACAAAGCGTCGCTTGGATCGCTGCGCGACCGAGACGACGAGATAAGGCTTCGGCTTTTGGCCGATACTCGTCATGAGCCTCGCGTTGTGGCAGCGCGAGGATTTTTGTTCTCTTGAGGGCTGATGTCCGCGCTCATTCGGGTGGTCGGATTGCATTATACCTATGGCCCTAACTCCGCTACGCCCATCCAGGCCCTGCGGGGAATCGACCTGGAGATCGGGCATGGCGAGTTCTTGGCCATCGTGGGGCACAACGGTTCGGGCAAGTCCACCCTGGCCAAATGCTTGAACGGGCTCTTGCTCCCGACTCAAGGGGAAGTGTGGGTTGAAGGGCGAAGCACGGCCAAGACGGAGGCCCTGCTGAGCATTCGTGCCACGGTAGGCCTGGTTCTTCAAAACCCCGATAACCAGATCATCGCTAGCGTCCTGGAGGAAGAGGTAGCCTTCGGGCCGGAGAACCTGGGGCTCCCCCGCGAGGAACTGCGGCGGCGCGTGGATCAAGCCCTGCAAGATACCGGCCTTTGGGAACTGCGCCAGCGCGACCCACACACTCTCTCCGCCGGCCAAAAGGCCCGCTTGGCCATCGCCAGCATCCTGGCCATGCGCCCGGCCTGCCTGGTGCTGGACGAAGCCACGGCGTTGCTGGATCCTCTGTCGCGCCGCGAGATCCTGAGGTTGGTGCACAAGCTCCACGCTGAAGGGTTGACCATCGTGCTGATCACCCACCGCATGGATGAGCTTGCGGATGCCGAGCGTGTGTTGGTCCTAGAGCAGGGGCGCATCGCCCTGGAGGGTACGCCCCGGCAACTCTTGGCTCAATCTGAGCGCCTGAGGGCTCTCGGCCTGGATTTGCCTCCCGCTGCGGCCATCGCCCAGGGGCTGCGCCGACGCGGCGCCCCGATAGCGGAGGATATCCTCACCGCCGAGGAGCTTGTCCAGGCAGTAACAGCTTCCGTCGGAGTGCGCCCATGAGCGAGGAGATCGTTTCGGTACAAGGACTTGACCATACCTACCTCGCGGGGACTCCATTGGCGACCGCTGCGCTACGTGGGGCAGAGCTTTGCGTGCGCCGCGGAGAGGTTGCGGCCCTCGTCGGGCCAAGCGGCGCGGGCAAGTCCACCCTGGCGCATTTCCTCAACGGCCTACTGCGCCCGGCGGCGAGGGGGCAGGTCGTCGTCTTCGGTCAGGACACGGCGGAGCCCTCCTGCGACTTGGTGGCCCTGCGCCGCCGCGTGGGCCTCGTCTTTCAATACCCACACCAGCAGCTCTTTGAGCGCTACGTGGGCGATGATGTGGCCTACGGGCCACGCCAGTTGGGCCTGGCAGGTGAGGAACTGCGCGAGCGTGTGCGCTGGGCGATGGAGATCGTAGGGCTGGATTTTGAATCCTTTGTGGACCGGCATACCTTCTCCTTGAGCGGCGGGGAGATGCGCCGCGCAGCGCTGGCCGGCGTCTTGGCCATGCGCCCGGAGCTGCTCATCTTGGACGAGTCTACGGTTGGTTTGGATCCCCGTGGCCGTCGCGAGGTGCACGCCCTGCTGCGCCGCCTGCGCCGAGAGGAAGGCCTGACCATCCTCCTCGTGTCCAACGACATGGACGAGGTGGCCGAGCTGGCCGATCAGGTGACGGTGCTTTATGCGGGGCAGACGGTGCTCGCCGGCGAAGTGCACGAGGTCTTGGCCCAAGGGGAGCTGCTTCGCCGTTATGGGCTAAGTAGCCCCACCGCAGTGGAGATCATCCACGAGCTTCGCCGGAAAGGGCTGGCAGTAACGTCCGGAGCGATCACTCCCTACGAGGCGGAGGAGGCTATATGGCAAGCCATGAAGCCCTAAGGCATCTGACGATCGGCCAGTATATTCCCGCCGATTCCCCCATCCATCGCCTGGATCCGCGGGCCAAGTTGCTCGCCGCGGGGGGCCTCATCATCGCCGGCGTGGTGGCGAGCAAGTACAGCAATGTCCTCTTCCTGGCCCTATTGGTCGCCGTGCTGGTCAAAGTGGCCGGCCTCCGCTTACGCTCGGCGCTGGCCAACCTGGTGCCGGTGATGCCCGTGCTCTTGGTCATGGCCCTCCTACAGATCTTGTTCTACGGGGGCGCCTCTCGCTCCGCAGGGCCGAACCGCTTGCTGGTGGAGTGGGGGCTGCTGCACATCTCGGCGGAGAGCGTGCGGGTGATCGTCGTCACCTGGGCGCGCTTCGTCGCCCTCTTCCTGCTCATCACCCTACTCACCAGCACGACGACGGCGAGCGCACTCACGCGGGGGCTGGAGGGCCTCCTGCGTCCCCTGGATCGCCTGCATCTCCCCGGACACGAGATCGCCCTGGTGGGGGCTATCGCCTTGCGCTTCCTGCCCATCCTCGGCGAACAGCTTGAGGCCATCTTACAGGCACAAGCTTCGCGCGGAGTGAGCGAGAGCCGAAGCCGCTGGCACCTCTTGGCCAATGCGCGGCGCATGGCTCAGGTGATCGTGCCCCTTTTCGTGGACGCCTACCATCGCGCCGAGGAGCTGATTTTGGCGATGCAGGCCCGCTGCTACCATGGGGGCAAAGGGCGTACCTATCTGATCCCCTTCCGGTCGCGACCTGCGGATTACGTGGCCGTCATCTTGAGCATCTCGCTGGCCGTCCTGGCCGGCGTCTTGCAATACTCCAAACTCCCATAACTGCGAAGGAGGTCTTATGAAACCTTACGATCGTGCCATTCGCCGTGTGGTCATCGCCGGCCTGCTTCTGGCTATCACTCTGTTATTGACCTTCACCAACGTGGCCTTCATCCCCGTGCCCACCCCCGCCGGCAGCGCTACCATCGGCCATATTCCGGCGATCATCGGGGGCATTCTGGAAGGCCCCCTCGTGGGCCTCATCGTGGGGTTTGGATTCGGCTTCGGCTGCTTCATGAACCCGCTGGTCACCGCCGTCACCAACGACCCCTTGGTGATCTGGCTGCCGCGCCTCTTCATCGGCGTCACAGCGGGTTGGACCTTTGCCCTTTTGCGGCGGGCCAATAGACGCGTGTTGGCGGCCATGCTTGTCCTCTTGACCCTGCTTGTGCTCTACTACAGTTACCAAGTTGGAGGTAAAATCCTTTGGCTGGGCATCCTCATCGCTTTCCTAGCGGGGTTGGGGTCTCTGGCCCTTTATAACTGGGCGCGAGGCGAGGAAACGATCGTCATCGCCCTGGCCATCGCCGGAGCAGTAGGTTCGCTGACCAATACCGTCCTGGTACTTTCCGCGGCCGTCTGGCGCAAGGTCGCCGGCATCGGCCCGGAGGTGGCTCTGGGGATCGGCCTGACCCAAGGGATTCCCGAGGCCATCGTCTCGGCCATCGTAGCCGTGGCGGTGGTGAGCGCCTTGCGGCAGATCGGCAAGCGGCGGGGGGCAAGGCTTTAGGAAGCAATCAGCAGTCAGCCTTCAGCAGTCAGCGAACTAACCACTGATGGCTGATAGCTGAAAGCTGACCACTGACAGCCTGTCCCAAAAGGAGGCGATCATCATGCTACTCTGTGTGGATATCGGCAACACGAACATCGTCATGGGCCTGTATCGCGGCGAGGAACTGCTCACCCATTGGCGGATCAGCACCAACCATGAGCGGATGCCCGACGAATACGGCATGATCCTCATGGCCCTATTGGCCCATCATGGCTTCAAGCCTCAGGAGATCGACGGCATCGCCCTGGCCAGCGTGGTCCCGCCCGTCACGGATACTTTCACCGAGATGCTGCACCACTACCTGACCCCCAGGCCGTTCATCGTGGATAGCGGCGTCAAGACGGGCGTGGCCATCCGCTACGATAATCCCCGCGAGGTGGGCGCCGACCGCGTGGTCAACGCCGCCGCGGCCTACACCCTTTATGGCGGCCCGGCCTGCATCGTGGATTTCGGCACGGCCACTACCTTTGACGCCCTCAGCGCCAAAGGCGAGTACCTCGGTGGGGCCATCGCCCCCGGGGTGCGCGTGGCCGCCGAGGCCCTCTTCCTGCGCACGGCCAAATTGCCGCGCATCGACTTACAGCGCCCCAAGAAGGCCATCGGCACGAACACCGTGGATTCCATGCGCTCGGGGATCCTCTTCGGCTACGTGGGCCTGGTTGAAGGGATGGTGGCCCGCTTCCGGCGCGAGCTGGGTCCGGAGATGCGCGTTATCGCCACCGGCGGCCTGGCGGGGATCATCGCCGAGGAAACGCGGGTGATTGAGGTGGTGGATCCCTGGTTGACGCTCAAGGGCCTGCGGCTCATCTACGAGATGAACGAGGGGGGCAGATGATCCTACAAGGCAAAAACGTCGTCCTGGGGGTTACGGGGGGGATCGCCGCTTACAAGGCGGTGGACCTCTGTAGCAAGCTGGTGCAAGCCGGGGCTACGGTGGACGTGATCATGACCGAGGCGGCCACGCGCTTCGTGACCCCTCTCCCCTTTCAGACCATCAGCGCGCGCCCGGTCTCGGTGGATATGTTCCAACTGCTCCGCGATACCGAGATGGCCCACATCTCCCTCGCGGCCAAAGCGGACGTGCTGGTCATCGCCCCGGCGACGGCGAACACCATCGCCAAGTTGGCCCATGGCCTGGCCGATAACCTGCTGACGAGCACCGCCCTGGCCACCACCGCGCCCTTGGTCATCGCCCCGGCGATGGACGCCGACATGTGGGCCAACCCGCTCACGCAGGAGAACGTGCGTCGGCTGCGCGAGCGGGGCGCCGTCATCGTGGGGCCGGGGCATGGGCGGCTGGCCTCAGGACGGATAGGGGCCGGCCGCCTGGTCTCCACCGAGGAGATCCTGGCCGCCATCCGTCAAACCTTGGGGCGCAAGGGCTTTCTAGCCGGCCTGCGGGTGACGGTGACCGCCGGCGGCACGCAAGAGCCGCTTGACCCCGTGCGCTACGTGGGCAACCGCTCCTCGGGGAAGATGGGCTATGCCCTGGCGGAGGCCGCGCGCGACGAGGGCGCCCAGGTCACGCTGATCAGCGCGCCCACCGCCCTGAGCCCCGTTTACGGCGTGGAGATGGTCGCCGTGCGCACCGCCGCCGAGATGCACGAGGCCGTCATGGGGCGGCTGGAGCAGACCGATATACTGCTCATGGCCGCGGCCGTGGCGGATTATCGCCCGGCGCGGGTGGCCGAGCAAAAGATCAAAAAAGGCCCCGGTGGGCTGACCTTGGAGCTGGAGCGCACCGAGGACATCCTCGCTGCCGTGGCCCAGGCGCGCTCGCAGGGGATGCCGAAGATAGTGGTGGGCTTTGCCGCCGAGACGGAGGACCTCCTGGCTAACGCTCAAGACAAGCTGCGGCGCAAGAAGCTGGATCTCATCGTGGCCAACGACGTCTCCGCCGCAGATAGCGGTTTCGGCGTGGATACCAACCGCGTTACCCTGATCGGGGCCGATGGCCAGGTGGAGGAGCTGCCCCTGATGACCAAGTTCGAGGTGGCCGAGCAAATCCTCAGGCGCGTGGCCGCGCTATGGAGGGCGCGCCATGGATAGATTAGCTCCCGGCTCTATCACCGACGTAGAGGGCATTGAGGTGGGACATGCCACAGACGTTTCCGCTCTGACCGGCTGCACGGTGGTCTTATGCCGCAAAGGGGCCATCGCTGGCGGGGCGGTGCGCGGGTTAGCCCCGGGCACGCGGGAGACGGATCTCCTGCGCCCTGGGACGCTGGTGAAAAAGGCCCACGCGATCTTGCTCACCGGGGGGAGCGCCTTCGGCCTGGCCGCCGCTGACGGGGTGATGCGCTATTTGGAGGAACAGGGCATCGGCTTTGAGACGGGCGTGGCCAAGGTGCCCATCGTGCCCGGCGCAGTACTCTTTGACCTTGGCCTGGGGGATCCGAAGGTAAGGCCCGATGCGACCATGGGCTACGCCGCCTGCCAAGCGGCCTCGGCGGAAGAAAAGCGCCAGGGAAATATCGGCGCGGGCACGGGGGCCACGGTGGGCAAGCTCTTGGGCATGGCCCGAGCGATGAAGGCCGGTTTGGGCACGGCCAGCCTGCGCGCCGGGCGCTTAATCGTGGGGGCGCTCGTCGCCGTGAACGCCTTCGGTGACATCGTAGATCCAACAAACGACCAGATCATCGCCGGCACGCGCAACGCCCGCAACGATGGCTTCCTGAATACTGCGCTTGCCCTGCGTAGCGCGGCGGCGCGCAACGTCCTGGCCCTTCAGAACACGGTGATCGGCGTGGTGGCCACCAACGCGCGGCTGGACGTGGCCCAGGCGAACGAGGTCGCCGCAGCAGCGCACGACGGCCTGGCACGGGCCGTGCGCCCCGCGCATACCCTCTACGACGGGGATACCCTTTTCGCCCTGGCCACGGGCAAGGTTCGCGCCCATTTGGCGGTGGTGGCCGATATGGCTGCCGAGGCCGTGGCCCTGGCCATCCTCAACGCCGTCTGGGCGGCCGAGGACGCCGGGGGCCTGCCCTCGGCGCGCTCCTTCCCTCCGCGATCCTAGCCTAACTCGCGTAAACCGCGTGACTCACTTCAAGACAAGCGGGATGTAACAACGCCAACCGATGACCGTGGGCTGCGGCGTCGCGGTCGGCGTCGGCTCGGTGGGCGTTGGCGTGGTTGTCGGCGTGCCGGGAGTTGCGGTCGCCGTCGGCGTACCCCCAGGACATGGGATGACGCTCACCGCCGCGGTGGCCGAATAAACCTGGCCGGCCTCCAGCGCGCTCACCCACACCGTATTCGTCAGCGTGGAACGCACCCGCACGTTGCTCCCAAGGCGCAGGGTGATATCGTAGCTCCGGCTGGCACCGGGGCGCAGCTCGGGAATCGTCCACACCACTGCGCCAGGGGCGAGGGTATAGCCGCCGGTAGTGCGTTCGGGGACCAGATAGGTCAACGAGGGCAGTACATCGGTGATGGCTATCTGGGTAAGCGTGGAGTCCGAGCTATTGGTCACCACGATGGTGAACGACTCGTTCCAACCCGGGCAGGCCCAAGGCTGCCAAGGCGTCTTGCTGATCTGGAAATCCGCGCCCAAGGCCAGAGTATAGAGGGTGACCTGATCGTGAAAGAGGTCGGGATCGTTATAGGGGCCGCCGGGCGCTCGCGTCCGCCAATCACGGTGCGAGAATCCCTGGACGAGCAGCGTTTCCAAGGCGTTCTTCGGGGTTCCTGGCGGCACTGTGACCCCGACGATCAACCTCACCGCACCACCTAGGAGCGGCCCGGGGCCGTCCGGATCGGCAGCCAGGTCCCCCGTATCGGGGATGCCATCATGGTCGGTGTCCCACGTTGGATTGATGTAATCAAAGAGGCCGTCGCCATTGCTATCTTCGGCTATCAGGACGTCGTCGGGCTGTAAAGCGGATAACACTCCCAGCGGGCTATCCCCGTTCACGTCGCGCCAGATGCGCACGGGCCACCTCCGGTCGGGCACGAGGGCGATGTTGCCGCGATCCGTGTTATTCCCGCTATTGCGCCATTCCTGACAATAATAGGCGCTATGGCCCGGATAAGCCGCTCCGCTCAGATCGCGTGGCCCGATCAACCCGGCGACGACCGTCCGGACGAGGGTTTCCAACACCACCGTGCTGGAGATAGCGCTGCTGACGGAGGAAGCAGCCGTTATCATGGTCCTATCCAGCGTCTCGGCCGACGTATCCATGGGGATGGAGATGCCCACACAGAGAGTGATCTCGCTACATGGCGGCAACTCCACATCGGGTCCCGGCCCGCCGCCGGAATCGGCGATGGGGCTCAGGCAATCTTCCGCGTAAAGGGTCACCGTATAGCCCTGTGAGGAGTGCAGGGCGAACTCGTAGGTGTCCGTTATGTTGCCGGAGTTGTTCAGCGTGATCTTGTAGTATTGCTGCTGCCCCGGCCAGGTCACTGAGGAGCTCGTCTCGGCACCCAGATAGACCCCCGGCCGAGCGGTGATGGTGATAGCCAAAGGCACCTCATCATGAAAGATGACCTCATCGTTAAAGGGCAGCGTAGGATGGTTCGTCTGCCAATCCCAATGCGATGAGCCGCGTACCGTCGTGGTCACCACGCCGGGGAAAAGGGAGGGATCGCACTCGCAGGGCAGCTCTATCTCCCAGATGATATGGGTGTAGCCACCGTAGGGGGTGAGATCCCCCGTGTCGGGGATGCCATCCTCATCGGTGTCGTAGGCGGAGACGACGACATCCCACACGCCGTCTCCATCCTCATCGGCGGCGATCAGCCGATCGTTCGGGTCCGGGGCAAAGGTCGCGCCGGTATACTCGCCGGGGAGGTCGTCCAATCCTAGATCCCGGTAGGCGCGCACGAGCAGGCCGCGCGCGTTGCCCGACAGGGAGATATTGCCGCGGTCGGGCATGGCGCCCGCCTGCTCCCAACGCTGTACAAAATAGGCTTTCTGACACGGTGCCACGCTGACTGCTCCCCCGTGCGGGCTGATCATGCCACAGGGCGTAGGGGCGACCGTGGTGACGTTCATGGAGGTGCCATGGTAGATGGCCTCATCATCATATGGCTTCCCAGAATGGTTCGGCCGCTGCCAATCGTTGTGAGAGTAGATGGAGAGGCCCGCGAAATTGGAGATATCCGCCAACGTGCCGCAGGGGATCCCCATCTTGACGACGATGTGCACCCCTTCCCCCGGATCAAGGTCTCCCGTATCCGGGATGCCGTCGCTACCCGTATCGGCAGCCGGATTCACCCAGGTCCATCCGCCACTGCCCCCGCGCCCATTGGCGGCATAGGCGAGCACCACATCATCGGCCAGCGTCGTGTCCGTCACCACATAAGTTCCGACCACGTCGTCGCCGGCCACGTCTCGCAGTACCGTCACGGGCCAGAGCTGGTTTCCGGCGGGGATCAACGAGATGTTCCCGCGATCCGCCGTCTCTGCCAAGTTCGTGGCGGTATAGACGTGGTACACGGCCAAGCCGTCCACACAAGGGCAAGGCATGGCGACAGCAGCATTCAGGCTCGGCGGCTCAAGGGCACCCGCTGTCCCGCAAGCTCCGATCATCAGGGTGACGCTGACAGCCGTGCTCAGGCAATCGTCAATGGCGTCATCGGTGTCCTCGTCGGCCCACAGCGTGAGCGTGCCCGTGTACGTGCCAAGCGCCTGTCCGACGGGGATGGAGATCGTTAGAGTAACCGGGTGCCCAGACTCTAGCGGGTCCAGGGAGAAATCCTGAGGGGTGAAGGAGACATAGCTATTCAACAGCGTATGGATGCCGTCGGAGAGCGACTGAGTCATGCGTCCCTTGAGGTGCTGGATCGCTCCCGAACTCAGGTTGCTCACTGCAAAGCCCAGCGTCGCCGATCCTCCCTGGCAGCCCGATAGCGACAACGCCCTCACGTTGGTC
>DAOTVR010000122.1:0-10110 GCA_034436315.1 Anaerolineae bacterium | reverse complement strand
GGGGGCATCCATGGTAGGGGCGTTCATGGGCATGCGGCCCGGCGGGGGCATCCATGGTAGGGGCGTTCATGGGCATGCGGCCCGGCGGGGGCATTCATGGTAGGGGCGTTCAATTGAACGCCCCTACCGAACACCCCCCGAACACCCCCCGAACCCCCCCCCCGAACGCTCCTACCGATGGTTTGGCAAGGAGGTGGGCTGTGCAGAGAAAGACGCGTTATACGGTGATCGGTGCCGGCCACGGCGGAAAAGCGATGGCTGCGCACTTGGCGTTGATGGGCTATCCTGTGACGCTCTACAACCGTACCTTGGAGAACGTCATTGCCATAAAGAGGCGAGGGGGCATTGAGCTAGAGAGCTTTGAGGGCGGGCCGCGTGGCTTCGGCCGGCTGACCTTGGTCACCTCAGACATGGGCGAGGCCCTGGAGCAGGCGGAGGTCGTTATGGTGGTCGTGCCCTCCTCGGCCCATGCCGATATCGCCCGCTGCGCTGCGCCGCACCTCCGCGATGGACAGATCGTCATCCTACATCCCGGCCGGACGGGGGGCTGTTTGGAGTTCAGCAAGGTCTTGAGGGATCACGGTTGCCGGGCCGAGATCCTCTTGGCCGAGGCCGAGACGCTGATCTATGCCAGCCGCTCCGACGGCCCCGCGCAGGTGCGCATCTTTAGTATCAAGGAGGCCGTGCCCCTGGCGGCCTTGCCCGCTACGCGTACCCCCCAGGTACTAGAGGCCATTCACGAGGCCTATCCGCAGTTCATTGATGGCCTGAGCGTACTGCATACCGGCCTGAACAACATGGGGGCCATCTTTCACCCCGCCTTGACGCTGCTCAATGCGGGGCGCATTGAATCCACGGGAGGCGAGTTCCAATTCTACATTGAGGGCGTGACCCCTTCCGTGGCCCGCGTCTTGGAGGCGCTGGACCGGGAGAGGGTGACCGTAGCCGCGGCACTGGGCATTCGTGCGCGGACGGGGCTGGAGTGGCTCAAGATGGCCTATGATGCCACCGGTACAACGTTGTACGAGGCGATCCACAACCAACCCGGCTATCGGGGCATCAAAGCCCCCTCCACATTGAACCATCGTTATATCTTTGAGGACGTGCCCATGAGCTTGGTGCCCATCGCCGCCTTGGGCCAGCGCTACGGCGTCTCGGTGCAGGCCATTGACAGCATCATTCGCCTGGCTTGCGTCATCCATCAGACGGATTACTGGCGGCGCGGGCGTACGCTGAACAAGCTGGGCATCGAGCAACTCAGCGTAAGCGAATTGACCGCCTACGTCAATGAGGGGGTATATGAGTAAACGCGGCGTCATACCGCGATAGACCGCCCGCGCCAGGATGGTGTGGCTACCTTGGTAACTGGCGGCCAAATGATAGAGAAAGGATTCCGGAATGTCTTCACTTGCAATGTCGCCTCTGACCCCTAGCGAGCTCGTCTTGCTAAACGGCCAGCTCTTTGCCGAAAAGGCCTGGGTGGGCAACGTGAACCTGCTCCATACGGAGGCCAAGGTCTCGGCCAAGCAATTGGGGCAGGCCATGTTCGCCGCAGCCTTCTTGGCCGCCGAGCGGGCCGGCTCCATTCGCTTGGAGGTGCGCCCGAAGAAGGTGCTCCTGGGCCTGGGCAAGGCTGATGCCCTCTTTGCCGACCCCGGCGACCCGGCCGTCGCCTGGCCGGAGCAGAGCCTGGAAGGCCGCCTGAGAGGATGGGCTGAGTGGTGGCAGCGCGCCAAGGGCCAGAACGAGGTCTCTAATGTCCTCTATAGCCTCCTGGGGCAAGATAGCGCCGACCCCTGCCAGGAGGCCGTGGAGATGGTCAAGGCGGGGCTGGCGGCGCGCGGGCTGTTACGCAAGGTTGAGGAACGCAAACTCAAGATCCTGACCTTCGCGCACTACGAGTTGCCCGAGAGCACTGCGGCCATGCTCCTGAGGCAGCCCGTAGAGCTGGTACAACAGATGCTCGCCGAATGTCAAAGCGCCCGCCCCCAGGTATGGAAGCTCTTGTCGGCGGGCATCAACAAGGCCATCAAGATGCGCACGGAGCAGATGGAAGCGGACGACTAGGAAAAGGGGATTGATGCGCTCGCGCAGGTTCCTTTACATTGGCCTGGCCTTTTTCCTGCTAGCCCTAGGCAGCCTGGTGCTCTCGCGTTCGCCGAAGGTTGCCCGGCGGGTTGTGAGGTCTGAGCTCCGCGCGGAAGCCCTGGCTTCGGCAATAACCGGGCCGAGCCCAACCGTTTTGGTACCTGCGCGCACCCCCACGCGGAAGCTATCCGGCCCTCAAGCCGCGCCGTCCCCGCCAGCGGGGTCCAAGCCGAGAGAACCGGAATCCACGCAAGCTTCGGTTCCCCAGCCGCCGGTGCTAGAGCCTACGCAAACGTCGTCTTCCGCTGCCCCCGTGCCGATGCCGCAGATGACCACGATTGTGGAGGCCGAATGGCCCGAAAAGATAGAGTTTGGCCGCTCGGACGCCATCAGGGTCTCGCTGATGCGCACTGCCAGTGGCGATTGGGAACCGACCGTTGAAGGGGCGGGGCATACTGCGCGCAGTGCCACCGTCGTTCCCGTCGGCACGCCGGAGGCTCCTCTCCAACAGGCCTTTGGCACAGAATATGAGGGTTGCGCCGTAGCCAATCTGGTGGGGAGCGCCTTTGAGATCCAGGCCATCAACGCAGGATGTCAATCGCTGGATATGCCCCGCATCACCTGGGAGTGGAACTTGATGGCCAAGGTAGATGGCCCTCAAGTGGTCAACGCGAATATTGAGGCTGTTTGGACGCCCATCAAGGGAGAGGGCAAAGAAATCCGGCGCCAAATCTGGCGCGCCCAGCTCACCATTGGCGTGACCAAGCCCTTGATCGCCAGAGGCCAACTGCAGATCTTTTCCTTCGTGGAGGGCCTGGTCGGTTCTGTCTTCAGCGTGCCTTGGCTCTATGAGCGTTGGAAGGAGCTCACCGAGAAACGCAAGAAGGGAAAATCTCCTCCGGGGGTTTCGCCGGACTCCAGATGAGATGGAGTTGTGGAGATGGGCAAGCTACTCCAAATCCCGGCGTCCGTATTACGTGCCCTACTCACCTGGCTGGGGCGTAGAAGCCTGCCCCGGATCAACGGCTCGTTGAAAGTGGATGGGCTTTTGCAGGAGGTGGAGGTCATTCGCGACCGTTGGGGCGTGCCGCATATCTATGCGGCCAACCTCCACGACCTCTTTTTCGCCCAAGGCTATGTGCACGCTCAGGATCGCTTCTGGCAGATGGAGCTCAGCCGCCGCGCGGCTACCGGCCGGCTGAGCGAGCTACTGGGCCCCGCCTGCCTGGAGACGGATCGCGCCGCGCGCACGTTCGGCTTTCATCGCCTGGCCAAGGCCGCTTGGGCCGGAGCCGCGCAAGACCTGCGGGCGTTGGTCTCGGCCTATTCGGAGGGGGTCAACGCCTGCCTCGCCGGCGATTCGGCGCGCAGGCCCCTTGAGTTCATCCTGCTAGGACACCGCCCCGAACCCTGGCGCCCTGAAGATACGATGGCCATCTTGCAGTTGATAGCCTGGCAATTCACCTTTGGCTGGAACGGTAAGCTCTTGCGCGCGCGCATCCAGGAGCGGGTCGGAGCAGAGGGTCTAGCCCAATTAGACGCATACTACCCGCCCGATTTCCCCCTTACCTTGCCACGGGGGATTGAATGGAATCACGCGGCGCGCTCCTTTATGTGTGGAGGCCTTCAAACGGCCCAAAACATGGGCAGCAATAGCTGGGTGCTCAGCGGACAAAGGACGGATTCGGGAAGCCCCGTGCTCTGCAATGACCCCCACGTCCCCCCGGCCCTCCCTTCGCTCTGGTATGAGGTGCACCTGGTCGGAGAGCGCCTGAACGTCATCGGAGCCTCCATCCCGGGGATGCCCATGGTGACCGTGGGCCATAACGCTCGGATCGCTTGGGGCTTTACCATGGCCATGACCGATGGCGATGACCTTTATATAGAGAGGTTCCACCCGCAAGAGCCGGCCCGTTACCGGTTCCGGGGTGAATGGCTTGATGCCGAGATCCTCTCCGAGACGATCCACATCCGAGGCCGCGCTCAGCCCCATGTGGAGCGAGTGCTCCTGACCCACCACGGGCCGATCGTATCCGACGTCGTCGGCTCACCCAACCAACGCCTGGCCCTCCGCTCGATGGCCTTGCAGCCTTTGCGCTCGTTGTGGGGCTGGTTCCTGCTTGACCGTGCCGGCAACTGGGAGGAGTTCACAGAGGCCCTGCGATACGTGGATGCCCCCGCGCTGAACGTCTTGTACGCGGATGTGGAGGGCAACATCGGCTACCGACTTACGGGCCGGATCCCCTTGCGGGCCAAAGGGCAGGGGATCTTCCCCGTGCCCGGCTGGGATGGAGAATACGAATGGGTGGGCGAGATCCCCTTTGCCGAGATGCCTCACGCCCTTAATCCCGCGCAGGGCTATATCCTGAACTGTAATAACCGCATCATTCCCGAGGATTACCCCTATTTCCTGGGCAACCTCTGGTCTAACGGCTATCGCGCCCGGCGCCTCCACGATCTCCTTACGGAGAAAGAGAGGCTGGGGGTCGCCGATTTTGCGACCATACATCAAGATGTCGTCTGTATTCCGGGTCGCGCCTTCGTGGAACGTCTGAGCGGCCTGCCCGAGGGCGATCCCGATGTGCGGCTGGCTCTAAATATCCTGACTGCTTGGGACGGACGCTTGCATGTCGGGAGCATCGGGGGCGCCCTTTACCAGCTCGCCAAATACATCCTCGTGCACGATTTGCTTGAGCCGCGCTTGGGCAAAGAGCTGACGAACCAACTGGCGAGCCATGGACACGATAGCACCATCCTGTTGCGCTTGTTGGATGATCCCGAGGAAAAGTGGATCGCTCAGGCCGGAGGGCGGGAAGCGGTCCTAGTGCGTAGCCTGAAGCAGGCCGTGAGGTGGCTCAAGCAGGAGCTTGGGCCGGATCCGAACTCCTGGAGCTGGGGACGGCTGCATGCCCTCACGTTTGCCCACATCTTGGGCCGGCATCCTCTCTTGGCCCAGGCGTTCAACCGGGGGCCGTACCCCCTCGGCGGCGATGCGGATACGCTCTGCCAGACGGCGATCTCCCCCGGCGAGCCTTTCGCCGCCAAGGAGGTAGCTCCCACCTATCGGCAAATCGTGGATCTGGGCGACCTAAAGCGTTCCCTCTCCATCCATGCCCCAGGGCAATCAGGGCACTTGGGCAGCCCTCACTACGACGACCTGACCGAGATGTGGCTCAAGGGGGCGTATCACCCCATGCTTTGGGAGCGTGCCGATGTTGAACGCGAGGCCGAGGGCAGGCTTAGGCTGATCCCTCATGCGCTCTGAACGCATCAACGGTGTTGAGGCGCCTGAGGGGCCTGTCGGCTCTTGTGCGGAATGCGTTGAGGCGTCTGGCCCATCTTTTATATTTGCATGATATCCTTTCTGAGGATAGAATATATTTCGATTTCTTTTTAGGTAAATTTGGTCAGATACCAGGAAAGGCGGTAAACATGCGCATAATTATGGGGGTGGGATGCCGATTGTGTCTGATGGTGCTCATCGTGGCCAGCGTCACCTTGATGGGATGTGGCGGCAAGCAGGCCCGCCCCCAATCGGGTGCTCAGAGCACGCCGGTGACCAAGAGCGCGCCCACAAAGCAGCTTTCATCCAAAGCGACTGAGGCTGCGCCGACGGCCGCGGCCGGCGAGGAGAAGACGGAGCTGGAGAGCACGCTGGACAACCTCGTCAAGCTGGCGCCGCTGCATATCACTTCCAGCTTTGTTTCCAAGAGGGGCGAGCAGGTGGAATGGTCCTCCCGCTTTGAGGCCGACCTGGACGCTAAAGGGAACCAGCACATCACCCTCTACGGCCAGGATGACCAGAAGACCGAGCTTTACATCGTAGACCTCAAATTATACCTCAAGGACGAGAACGGCGCTTTCGTCCCGCTTGGCGATGTGCCCTCGGGTGAGACCTTTGCTTTTCTGGGGGTCTACGGGGGCGCGTATCTCCTCGCCTTTAACGACCTCAAAGAGGCACGCCATGTCGGCAGTGAGACGGTCAACGGCTTCTCCACAGACAAATACGAGTTCAAGATCGACCTGCTGAACGCCGGTGTGCCGGGCGCGGCGGCCAAGATCCAGGGTGCCGAGTGGGATTACAAGGGCGTGGGGTGGATTGAGAAGCAAGCCAAGGCTTTGGTGCGGGCCCAGGTGGATTGGAAGGCCAAGGCCTCTGGTCAGGAGGTTGCCGAGTCGTATCATTCCGAGTTTGAAGCCCGGAAGGGGACGGTGACGGAGATCAAGATCCCGCCCAGTGCGACGCCCACGCTGCAACCTACTCCCAGGCCGGAGATCACCGGCACCCGTGAGCCGGAACCCACTCTGGAGCCCGAGCCGACGGAGGAGCCCGAACCGACAGAGGAGCCGGAACCCACGGAGGAGCCTGAGCCTACGGAGGAGTCTAACGGTTAGGGGAGAGCGAAGCGTGGGGCCTTGGTAGGGTTCCTTGAGGGCGGCGCTCACCCGTCGGGATGGAGGAGGGTGAGCGGATGCGTAAGAGGCTTATCCTATTCGTTGTCGTCCTGTGTCTCGTCGTCGCTTTGGGAGTTACTTTTACGATGACCATGCGCGGCAAAAGGCCCGTTTCGCCCATGGCCGGCGAGCCGGCCGGGGCCATCCAATTGCCCGAGCCACGGCTCAAGGGGCCGGTCTCCGTAGAGGAAGCGCTCCTGCGGCGGAGGTCGGTCAGGGAATATAAGGATGAGCCGCTCACCCTGGCCGAGGTCTCGCAACTTTTGTGGGCGGCCCAGGGGATCACCGACCCGCGCGGGTACCGGACGGCTCCCTCCGCAGGGGCGCTTTATCCTCTGGAGCTCTATTTGGTCGTGGGGCGGGTGGAGGGGCTAAGCGCCGGGATCTATCACTATATCCCCGATGGCCACTATCTGCTGCCGGTCGCCGGCGGCGATAGGCGGGCGGAATTGGCTGCGGCGGCGTTGGGGCAGGCCTACGTGCGCGATGCGCCCGTTGATCTGGTGCTCTCCGCCATCCCCGAACGAACGACCAAGCGCTACGGCTACCGGGGCATCCAGTACGTGCACATGGAAGCGGGCCATGTGGGGCAGAACGTGCACTTGCAGGCGGTGTCCTTGGGCCTGGGCACGGTGATGATCGGTGCCTTCACCGATGAGCGCGTCAAGCAGGTGATGAACCTCTCTAAGGAAGAGGTGCCCCTTTACATCATGCCCGTGGGCCGGTTACCTTGAGCGCAGGGCACGCCACAAGGCCCCCTTGCGGGGCGCAAAGATAAAGGCCAGGACGAATAGCCCCGTGCACACCAGCACGATGGCCGCCCCCGAGGCGACGTTGGCGTAGTAGGAGATGTACAATCCCGCTACCGCCGAAAACCCGCCGATGGCCATGCTGACGGCCATCATCGCCGGCAGGCGGCGGGTGAGGAGGAAGCCGGTGGCCGCCGGCGTGACCAGCATGGCCACCATCAGCCCCACCCCCACCGTCTGCAGGGAGATGACGATGGTCACCGCCAGCATTACCAACAGCAAGTAATGAAAGAACTTGCTGGGGATGCGCAGCGTCGCTGCTAGGATGGGGTCAAAGGAGACAACCAGGAGCTCTTTGTAAAAGGCCAAGATCAAGAGCAGCACCAATCCCCCAAAGGCCGCCGTCAGGATGAGGTCGTTAGGCCCGACGGCCAAGACGTTGCCGAAGAGGAAATGGGCTAAATCCACGGAATAGCTGCGCACCGTGGAGATCAGGGCGATGCCCAGGGCGAACATCCCCGCAAAGATCACCCCGATCGCCGTATCCTCCTTTATTTGACCCTGCAGGCTGACCGCTCCGATGCCGATGGAGGTCAGCACGCCTGTGGCCAGCCCCCACCAAAAAAGCGGCTCCCGCGCCCCTCCATGGAGCAGGTAGCCGACGGCCACGCCGGGGAGGATGGTGTGGGCCAGGGCATCCCCCAAGAAGGCCATGCCCCGCAAGACCACGTAGGTCCCCAGGACGGCGCATACGATCCCCACGATCAGCGCCGCGAGCAGCCCTCGCACCATGAACGGATGGGCGAGGGGCCCTAACAATCCGTTGATGAACTCTATCATCTCGTTACTCCAACTCGCCTGAGCAGGCGGTATCGTTAAAGACCAGTACGCCCCCCTTGGTTTCCACGAGCCGCAACTGTTCGCCATAGGCATGCCAGAGCAGCTCGGAGGTGAGCACTTGATCCGGATAGCCCAAGGCGATCAGCCGGCGATTCAATAACATCACCCGGTCAAAGCAGCGCGCGGCCTGGTTGAGGTCGTGTGTGGCCACGAGGATCGTCACGCCGCGGCGGTGAAGCTCGTTCAATATACGGAGGATGTCCTCTTGCGAGTTGACGTCCAGCCCGGTCAGCGGCTCGTCCATGAGCATGATCTCTGCCCCTTGGGCCAGCGCTCTGGCGATAAAGACGCGCTGTTGCTGGCCTCCGGAGAGCTCGCCGATCTGTCGCGAGGCCAGCTCAGCCATACCGACCAGTTCCAGGCTCTCTTGCACGATCTGTCGGTCGCGGCGCGTGGGCCAACGGAGGAGGCCCAAGCGGCCGATGCGGCCCATCATGACCACGTCATACACGTTGACGGGGAAATTCAGATCCACCTGGCTGCGTTGGGGCACATAGCCCACGCAGATATGTTTCTGGGGCTCGCTGCCGAAGAGGGTCACCTGGCCGCGAGTGGGTTGGAGCACGCCGGCGATGACCTTGAACAGGGTGCTTTTGCCCGCGCCGTTGGGCCCCACGACGGCGACGCGCTCTCCCCGTTCCAGTTCGAAGCTGACGTCGTCCAGGGCCGGCGTGCCGTTGTATTGGACGGTCACCCCCTTCACCGCGATGCTCGGCCCCTGGGCCTCGTGAACGTATTTCTCGTTCAGTATTACTCTCACAAGCTTTTGCTCCTTACTACTCATCGCTCACTCGCCGTCTGTCCGCCGGGACGTATGCGCCGGGCATTGTGCCCCTATACGAGCTCCGCTGTCGCCTAGCGCAAGGCCTCGACGATGGCGGTGGTATTGAAGCGGATATAGTCCAGATACGTCTCGGCCCCGCTGCCCTTGGCCCCCAACGAGCCCGAGTACAAGCGGACGACCTTGATGCCCATATCGTTTGCCACCCGTTGGGCCAGGGTCGGATTGGCGGAAGCGTCCACGAAGATGGCCTTCACCCCCTCGCGGCGGATGGTCTCTTGGAGCGCGGCCATCTGCTGGGCGGAAGGCTCGGCCAGCGTGCTGAAGCTGGGGATCACCGCGCCGACGTTCTCAAGCCCATAGCGCTCCGCATAGTAACCGAAGGCCTCATGGTCGGTTACCAGCTTGCGGTGCTCAGGGGGGATGGTTTCGATCTGGGCGCGCACCCAGGCGTCCAGCTCCTGTAGCTTGGCTGTGTACGCGGCAGCGTTGGCCTTGTAGGTGGGGGCATTGGCCGGATCCAAGGCGCTCAAGGCGCGTTCAATGTTGGCTACAAAGATGACCGCGTTGGCCGGCGTAGTCCAGGTGTGGGGGTCAACGCCGCCGTGCTCGTGTTCCTCGCCCTCCTCCTCGGGAAGAGTGCGCAGGGCCACCCCCTCGGAGAGCTCGACGAGCGGGGCCTTGGTCTTGGCGCTTTGGAGGAGCGGGGCTAGGAATTCCTCCAAACCGGCGCCGTTGGCAAAGATCACGTGAGCGCCGGCCAGCGTGACCGCGTCGCGTGGGGCGGGCTCAAAGGCATGAGGGTCGGTCCCAAGAGGCAGCAGTGTCTTGAGGGCGATCTTCTCTCCGCCGACGTTTGCCACTAAATCGGCGACGATGCTCGTCGTGGCGACCACTTGGAGCTTCTCGCCGGCGGCGAGCGAGACGGGCTTGAGCGCCTCTGGGCTACCGCGCGTTGCCGGGCCGGGTTTGCTTGCCCCCGAGCAGGCGGCAAGGGCGCAAATCCCCGCTAGGATGATCGTCAAGGCAAACTTTCTTATCATACGCCCCCTCCTTTGTCTAAAGGTCACCGGCTATTTTTGGCAGTTCGGGCATACGCCAAAGACTTCAAGGCGATGCCCTTTGATGTGATAGCCC
>DAOTVR010000121.1:0-9769 GCA_034436315.1 Anaerolineae bacterium | reverse complement strand
TGGGGGAGAAGAAGCCGCGCGGCTGGGCGCGCCAGATCCACCCCGCCGACCCCTCCTTCGCCAGCGCCATAGACGCCTGCCACGCCCTGGCCCTGCGCTACGCCGAGGCGGGCGGCGGCCAGGCGGGGATCGGCGCGGCGCGCTCGCTGGCCCTGCAGCAGGGCTGGGACGCGTCCAGCCCCTGCGCGCGGCTGATGGAGGCCCTCTTGCGGGCCGCGCCCCCGGCGGTGCGCTTCCCGGCCAAGGGGCGGGGGAAGAAGGCCTCGGCGGCGGAGGCCTTTCCCGAGTTCCGCGCCTGGCGGGAGATGTTCAAGCCCCTCTTCGGCCTGGAGCCGCCCCCCTGGGAGGAGCCGGTGGAGCGACAGCCCTCCTTCTGGGCGGAAGAGGAAGAAGAGGAGGAGGAAGAGGAAGAGGAGGCATAAGGGCACCATGAGCCGAAGGCGAACGACCGTTATCGGCGAGGAGGCGGGCGGGGCGCTCAGGGAGCTGCGCTGGCCGCGCTTCCTGCGCGCGCCGGATGCCGGCTTGCTGGAGACGCTCTACGGCCCGGCCCTGAGCTGCGCTGTGCGCTACGACCGCTGCTGCGCCTACTTCTCCAGCCATGTGTTGGCCGTGGCCGCGCGGGGCTTTGGCGGGCTGATCCGCAACCTCTTGGAGCTGGGCGAGGCCCTGCCCAAGCCGGCGGTGCGCCTGCTGGTCAACGAGCAACTGGACCCGGACGACCTGCAAGCCCTGCTGGCGCGCGGCGACGAGAGCCCCCTGGCGGAAAAGCTCCTCAAGCGCCTCTATACCCCCCAAGAGGCCCTGGAACGCCACCGCCTGGAGATGCTCGCCTGGCTCGCCGCCAGCGGCTGGCTAGAGGTGCGCGTGGGGCTGATGCGCCGGACGCAAGGGGTGCTGCACGCCAAGTTCGGGCTGATCGCCGACCGCCGGGGCGATTGTTTGGCCTTCATGGGCAGCGACAACGAGACCGGCGAGGCCCTGCTGGAGAACTATGAGGAGCTGATACTGCGCGCCTCGTGGGAGGACGCGGAATTCGTAGACCACTATCGGAGGCGCTTTGAGGCCCTCTGGGCGGACGAAGACGAGCAGGTGAGGACCTTGCCCTTGCCGGAGGCGGTGCGCCTCAAGCTGATCAAGCTGGCCCCGGCGCGCGCTCCCCAGGGCGAGCCGGCCGCCGACCGGGAGGCGCTGGCGACGGCGATGCTCTGGCGGATGATCGCCGCCGCGCCCTACCTGCCCCAGGGCGAATACGCCTGCGATGCCACCGCCCCGGTGACCCTCTGGCCCCATCAGCGGCGCGTGGTGGAGGATACGGCGCGGGCCTTTCCCGCCGGGCGGCTCCTCTGCGACGAGGTGGGGCTGGGCAAGACCGTCGAGGCCATCGCCATCCTGCGCCGGTTATTGGCCGGGCGCGGCGTCCGGCGGGCGCTCCTCCTGGTGCCCGCCGGGCTGCTCAAGCAATGGCAGGAAGAGCTGCGCGAGAAGGGCGCCCTGTGGGTAAAGCGCTGGGAGGACGGCTACCTCCACGCCCCCGACGGCAACCGCGAGCGGGTGGAGGCCGCGCAGGCCCTGGCCGAGAACGACCTGCTCCTGCTCAGCCGCGAATGGGCCCGGCTGGAGGCCAACCGCGCCCTGGTCCTCAGCGCCCCCGTCTGGGACCTGGTGTTGGTGGACGAGGCCCATGCCGCGCGGCGCCGGGCGCCCGAGGAGGGCGAGTTCAACTCCGCCAACCTGCTCCTGCAGCTCCTGCGCGAGTTGCAGTTGCGGCGGCGGGCGCGGGGCATCCTGCTTTTGAGCGCCACCCCGATGCAGACCCAGCCTTGGGAGCCCTGGGACCTGCTCGCCGTCCTGGGGGTGGGCGGGCGCTGGATGGCGGATTTCGCCGACATTCGCGCCTATTACGAGGCCATCGCCGCCCTGCGGGTCGGCAGCCTGGACGCGACTATGGCGCAGAAGGTGGGGCTGCTGGTGGCCGGCGACCCCGACTTTCCGCCCCGCGATGGAGGCATCAACCTTCGGGAGGCGCGGGCGGTGGCCGATGCGCTGCTCTTCTGCATGCCCGGGGAGAGGGCGGCCTATGCCGAATGGCTGCGGCGGGGCGCCCCCCTCGGCCGGCGCATGCACCGCAACACCCGCGAGACCCTGCGCGCCTATCATCGCCAGGGCCTGCTGCCCCTGCCCCCACCCGTGCGCGAGGTGCGAGACATCGTTTTCGACTTTGCCCATCCGGAGGAGCGCGCCTGTTATGAGGCCGTTGCGGATTATATCGATCGCCGCTTTGACCAGTTGGAGAGGGAAAGGCCCGGCAAAGGGTTCATCATGACCATCTACCGCCGACGGGCGGCCAGCTCTCCGCTGGCCCTGAGGCGTAGCTTGGAGCGGCGCCTGGAGAGGCTGGAGCGCGTCATCCGCAGGCAATGGGCCGATCTCTGGCTGCGCCCCAACGAGGAGCAAATAGATCCCGGCGACCTCGCGGACGCCGATCAGGAGGAGCGGATCGACCTCGGCGTGCCTGCCGAGCCGGAGGTGGCCGCCCAAGAGGCCGAGGAGGTGCGTAAGCTGCTCGGCCGGCTGGACGCCCTGGGCAACACGGATAGCAAGCTGGCCAAGTTCTGGGAGGTCCTGCGCGAGGTGACCGCCGATGGGCGGGCGGCGCTGGTCTTTAGCGAGTATGCCGATACGATGGAGTACCTGCGCGACCGGTTGCGCCCGATGTACCTTGCCTCGCTGGGCTGCTATAGCGGCGAGGGCGGGCAGCTCTGGGATGGGCGTTCGTGGGTCAAGGTGAGCAAGGCCACGATCAGCGAGCAACTGGAACAGGGCAAGCTCAAGGTCCTGGTGTGCACCGACGCGGCCAGCGAGGGCCTGAACTTGCAAGCGGCGAGCGCCCTGATCAACTACGACCTGCCGTGGAACCCCAGCAAGGTGGAACAGCGCATCGGGCGCATCGACCGCATCGGGCAGCGCCAGGGGCAACTGCTCATCCGCAACCTGTTCTTGGATCGCAGCGTGGACTTGAGGGTGTACGAGATCTTACAGAAACGCTGCGGGCTGTTTCGCCGCTTTGTGGGCCACATGCAGCCGGTCCTGTCCTCCGCCTGGAAGGCCCTGCGGAGCGGCGTGAAGCCGGGCCAGGTGGAGGGCCTGCTCCGACAACTGGACGAGCTGGCGGCCAAGCTGGAGGCCGAGGCCATGGCGAAAGAGATCTTTATCTCCTCCGAGGCCCGGCGCCCCGCCGAACCGTCCGCGCCGCTGACGCGCGAGGAGCTCGTTGCCGCCCTGGAGCGGCTTGAGCGATTCCCCGGCAAGGTTCGTGCCAGGCGGTTGAAGGGGGCCAAGACCTGGCAATTGAGCGGCCTGGGGAAAAGCGCCGTCCGCGTCACCATGGAGCGGGAGGTTTTGGAGCAGGACGCAGAGGTCCTGCCGCTTAGCGCCCTATCGCCGCTCGTCGCCCAGATCGCCGAGAGGCTCCCGGCGGGCAACGGCACGCCCCTGGTCCTGGGCGAGTTCGCTGCGGGCGCCTACCGCTGCGTGGAGGCGCGCTGGGTGCAGGGGGAGCAGATCTCGCCCCTGGGCAGCGTGGCCGAATTAAGGCAGCGGCTGGGAGCCTGGGATGGCCGGCTTCCCCCGCCCAGGCTACTTCGCCAGGCGGAGGAAGAGGCGCGAGAGGCCGCGCGGAGCCGGGCCCAAGAGCTGGCCAGGCGCGCCCAGGAAGTGGAGGAAGCAGCCCTACAGGCCCAACGGGAGGCGGCACGCTGGCGCTTGCTGCGCGAGCTGGCCCGCACCTTGCGCTGCCTCGGCTCTCGCGACCTGAACGCCACGTTCCGCCGCTACGTGGAGCAGGAATCGCGCCTGGATGGGCGCTGGCATCGCGCCCTTCAGCTCCTGGGAGGCTATCCTCAATGGCCTGCAGAGGTCGCCGAGGATGCCGAGGCGTTCTATGCCCGGCTCACGCCCACAGAGCGCACGGCACGCCTCGCCTTCAGCGAGCTGGATGCGGCCATCGCCGATCCGCGCTGGTTGGCCAAGTCTTCAGCGTAGCGCTCGTCGGGGGGAGCGGCGGCTCAGCTTCGCGCCAAAAGCACCGAGTTCGTGGGCAGCGCCTGAGCCTCCAGGCGCGAGAGATCGACGATCTTGCTGGCATGGTCTATGTCAATGCCGACCAGGTTGCCCTCGGCGTCGAAATCCAACACAACCCCAGGGGCCACCTCCTGAGATTCGGCGCTGGGCCTCTCGCTCAAGTCGATGTAGAGCGAATCGGTCTCGGGGTAATAGTGAAACTTCATTTCATCCCTCCGTAAAACCCCGGTCGGGAAAGGCATTGTGCACGGTCTCTCCATCTTCCAACGTGACCACCCGCAGGTATCTGCCCATCTCAGGGATAAAGGCCCAGAAACGGACGCGCCCGTCCGGCTGTACTTCCCGTCGCAACGGGTTGCGCAAGGTCCTTTCGCACCACTCACGGCGCAGATAAGGACGCTTGCGCAGGACCTGCTCTTCAAAGTAACGCGTCGTCTTCATGGAAGGGAATACAGTTCGGCCCTGAAAGCGCCCCAGGCAGGACTCGAACCTGCGGCCCACTACTTAGAAGGCAGTTGCTCTGTCCGCTGAGCTACTGGGGCGCGGGGCTTATCGCCCCCCTATTATAGCACGCCCGCGAGGAAGGGGCCAAACGCGGGGTGCGCCCTTTGACGGTTGCCCCCCTCCCCCATACAATAAGGTCGGCCCCCCGCGTGAGCCGAGTCCCTGGAGGGAGCATGAGCGAGATACCCACCGAGATCCAGCCCGTCCCCGGCCTCGCCGAGGCCATCGCCCGCTACGGCCGGCCCCTGGAGCGCTCCTTCACCCTGGAGGTGCGCGCGGAGACGCTGCGCTATTGGAGGATGCGCCGCAAACGCGCCGAGGTGGTCATCCTCCTGCGGCGCCTAAATGGCCGCTACCTGGTGCACACCAAGGGGTTCTACCCGCCGGGCGTCTACCGCCTGATCTCCGGGGCCCTCAAGCCCGGCGAGGACCTGCTGGCGGGCCTGGAGCGCGAGATCCACGAGGAGACCGGCCTGGCCGTGCGCGTGGAGCGCTTCCTGGCGATCCTGCGCTATCGCTTCTGCTACAGGGAGGAGAGCCTGCCCTTCACCTCCTACCTCTTCGCCGTCGCCGAGCTCGGCGGCACCCTGGCGCTGAACGACCCCGGCGAGGCCATCAGCGGCTACCGCGAGGTGGATCTGGCGGAGCTCGGCGCCCTGGCCGCGCAGTTGGAGGCCCTGCCCCCCGAATGGAGCGATTGGGGCCGCTTCCGGGCCATCGCCCATCGCGTGATCCTGGAGATCCTGAGCCCAAACCATGACGACTCTCCCCGGCAGTAAGTCCTCCTGGAACGATTACGAGGTCATCGTCATCGGCGGCGGACACGCCGGCTGCGAGGCGGCCCTGGCCGCGGCGCGCATGGGCCGGCGCACCCTGCTCGTGACCATGAACCTGGACCTCATCGCCCAGATGCCCTGTAACCCCTCCATCGGCGGCCCGGCCAAGGGCCACCTGGTGCGCGAGATAGATGCCCTCGGCGGGGAGATGGGCCGCCACACCGACCGCACCTTCATCCAGATCCGCCTGCTGAACGCCTCCAAAGGCCCCGCCGTGCAGGCCCTGCGCGCCCAGGCCGATAAGCGCCTCTACTCCCTGGCCATGAAGCACGTCCTGGAGCGCACCCCCAACCTCACCCTCGTCCAGGGACACGCCGAGGCGCTCCTCGTCCAAGGGGACCGGGTCGGCGGCGTGCGCCTGGCCGACGGAGAGACCTTCAGCGCCCGGGCGGTGGTCCTCGCCAGCGGCACGTTCCTCAACGGGCGCATCCTGCGCGGGGATTATACCGCCCCCGCGGGCCGGGCGGGCGAGTTCCCCGCCACGGGCCTGGCGCGCTCCCTGCGCGAGCTGGGCTTTACCCTGGGGCGCCTGCAGACCAACACCCCGCCCCGCGTGGATGCGCGCACCATCCGCTTTGAGCTGACCACCCCCCAATACGGCAGCGACACCCCCCTCTACTTCTCCTTCGCCGGCGCGCCGGAGGAGGTCCTCGCCCTGCCCATCAACCCGGTCTATCCCCTCGGCCATCAAACCGCCTGGCGTCAGCAGCTTCCCTGCTACCTGGTCTACACCAACGCCCAGACCCACCGCATCATCCGCGAGAACCTGCACCGTTCGCCCATCGCCCCGGGGAAGTTGGAGGCCGCCGGCCCGCGCTATTGCCCCTCCATTGAGGAAAAGGTCGTCCGCTTCCCCGATAAGGAGGCCCATCAGCTCTTCCTGGAGCCGGAGGGCTGGGCCACGGGGGAGGTTTATGTGCAGGGCTGCTTCACCGGCCTGCCCGCCGAGGTGCAGTTGGAGATCCTCCATAGCATCCCCGCCCTGGCCGAGGCGCGCATTATGCGCCCGGGCTACGCCGTGGAGTACGATTATGTGCCCTCGTTCCAGATCCAGCCCACCCTGGAGACGCGGCGCATCCACGGCCTCTTCCTCGCCGGGCAGATCAACGGCACGAGCGGCTACGAGGAGGCCGCCGCCCAGGGCCTGCTGGCGGGGATCAACGCCGCGCTTTATGTCAAGGATGAGCAGCCCCTGGTGCTGGGGCGCGATCAGGCTTACCTCGGCGTGCTGGTGGACGACCTGGTCACCAAGGAGATCAGCGAGCCCTATCGCATGATGACCTCGCGGGCGGAGTATCGCCTCCTCCTGCGCCACGATAACGCCGACCTGCGCCTGACGGCCATAGGCTACCGCCTGGGGCTGGTCTCCGAGGAGCGTTATCGGGCCACCGAGGCCAAGCGGCAGGCCATCGCCGCGGAGAAGGCCCGCCTCGCCGCCACGATCCTGCGCCCCGGCCCCGAGGTCAACGCCCTTTTAGCCCAATACGGCCTCGCCCCCCTGGAGGCCCCCCTCTCGGCCTACCAGCTCCTCAAGCGGCCGGGGGCCTCCTACGCGCTCATCCGGGCGCTCGCCCCGGCCGAGGCCGAACTGCCCCCGGAGGTGGCCGAGGGGGTGACCATCGACGTACAATACGAGGGCTATATCGCCAAGCAGCAGCGCCAGGTGGAGCAGGCCCGGCGCCTGGAGGGCCGGCGCATCCCCGAGGATCTGGATTACGCCCAGGTGATCGGCCTGCGCAACGAGGCCCGCGAGCGGCTGGCGCACCATCGCCCGGCGACGGTGGGCCAGGCGGCGCGCATCCAAGGGGTCAACCCGGCGGATATCGCCGTGCTCCTCGTGCACCTGGAGCGCCGCAGCCGTTCCTAGCGCCCCGAGAGGGGCCAGCGGGGATTCGGCCGTCCGCAGACGGATACACACGCATTTTGGGAGGGCTTATGGACACATCGCCAGCGTATTACGATTGTAACGTCAGCTTCGGGGCCAACGGCGCCGGGGTGTTCCGGCCTTGCCTCTCGGTGGAGGAGCTTTTGGCGGAGATGGATTGGGTGGGCGTGGAGCGGGCCTTGGTGTACCACGCCCTGATGCGCGAGCAATCGCCGGTGGTGGGCAACGCCGTCCTCGCGGAGAGCATCGCTGGCCAGCCCCGCCTGGCCGGCACCTGGGCCATCCTGCCCCCGCAGACGGGCGAGCTGCCCCCGGCGGGGGAGTTCTTCAAGGCCATGGCCCGGGCCAACATTCGCGCGCTGTGGGCCTTCCCCGAGGAGCACCGCTACATCCTGGATCGGCTCACCTTCGGCTCCTTCCTGGACGAAGTCAGCGAGCGGCGCATCCCCCTGCTCTTGCCGCGCGAGGCCGGCGGCCCGCGCCCGCCCGATACCTGGAACCTGGTCTATCGCCTGCTGGGGCAATATCCCCAGTTGACCCTCATCCTCACCGGGCATGGCCCCTGGGGAGAGGATCGCTACTTTCGCCCCCTCCTGGAGCGCTACCCGCGCTTTTACCTGGAGATCTCGCGCTACGAGCTGGATTGCGGGCTGCGCGAGCTGGTGGCCACGTATGGCCCGGAGAGGCTCCTCTACGGCAGCGGCTTCCCGCGCTTCGCCATGGGCGGCCCGCGGCTGATGTTGGCCCAGGCGGAGATCGGCGCCGAGGCCAAGAGGGCCATCGCCGGGGATAATTTGCGCAAACTGCTTGCGGAGGTGCAGCTCCCATGAACCCCTCAGCCATCGCCCGAGAATTCCTGGAGACGGGCCGCTCGGCCAGCTGCCCGGTGATCGATATGCACGCCCCTTACGGGCATTTCATGGGCATCTACATGCCCAACCACGACCCCCAGCAGATGATCGCCACCATGGAGCGCTGCGGGGTGGAGCTGATGGTCTCCAGCGGGCACACCGCGCTCTGCGACATGGTCCGCGGCAACGCGGAGATGGCCGAGATCACCGCGCGTTACCCCGGCCGCTGGTACGCCTACCTGGTCTATAACCCCAACTACCCCGACCTGGGGCGCGCGGAGCTGGAGCTTTACGACGCCCGGCGCACTTTCGTGGGGCTCAAGTTGCATCCCTCCTTCCACCAACATCCCCTGACGGGCGAGGGCTACCGCCCGGCGCTGGAGTTCGCCGCCGCGCGGCGGCTGATCGTGCTCAGCCACACCTGGGGCGGCTCGGCCTACGATAGCCCGGCACACCTGGCCCAGGTGGCCGAGCGCTACCCGGAGGTCACCTTCCTCGCCGGGCATTCCGGCTACGGGCAATTTGAGGAGTGCATGGCCCTGGCGCGCGAGCGGGCCAACGTGTACCTGGAGCTGACCGCGGCCTACGCCGTGCGCGGGCTGATCGAGCGCATGGTAGAGGTGGCCGGGGCGCACAAGATCGTCCTGGGCTACGACCTGCCCTGGTTTGACCCCCACTACGCCATCGGCTGTGTGGTCATGGCGCACATCAGCGAAAGCGCCCGCCGGGCCATCCTGCGCGAGAACGCCCTGCGCCTGCTGGAGGGGCGAAGGAGGGTCTGAGTGGGGCGGGTTTGAAACCCGCCTTCCGCAGGCAGGCCATCCGCCTAGCCCGGCGGTGGTGGCGCTGATGCAGAAGCGGGAGTTATTCATCGCCTAGGGAGATCAACATGGGCGCGAAACGTCTGGTCATCTGTTTCCTGGTCGGTTGGTTGCTGCTGCAAGGGCCGGTCGCGCCGTCAGCGGGGCAAGCCCTCACCCCTGGCCCCTCTCCCAATCCTGGGAGAGGGGAGCAGGACGAGGGCCTCCCCTCGCCCGGTATCGGGAGAGGGGTAGGGGGTGAGGGCCTCCCCTCGCCCGGCATCGGGAGAGGGGTAGGGGGTGAGGGCCTCCCCCATCTCCAGGCCGATGCCCGCAACGTGGAGCTGGTGGGGCAGATCGGGGGCACGTGCCAGGCCGTGGCCGTGCAGGGGCGTTACGCCTACATCGGTCTCGGGCCGCGCCTGGCGGTGGTGGATATCTCCAACCCCGCCCAACCCGCCTTGGTGGGGCAGAGCGCCATGCTGCCGGACGTGGTACTAGATGTGGCCGTCTCGGGGACCCTCGTTTACGTCGCCGATAGGGATGGGGGCCTGCGGGTGATAGACGCCTCCGACCCCGCCCACCCTCGCGAGCTGGGCGCCTACAACACGCCGGGGTTTACCCAGAGCATTGCCGCCTCGGGAGCGTTCGTTTATCTCGCCGAAATTCAGGAAGAACCCACAGCGGAGATGGGATTCCTGGAAGTGATAGATGTCTCCGACCCCGCCCACCCTCGCGCGCTGGGTCAATTCTTCTCCGGGCATTATGTCCCCATCGTGGACGTAGCTGTAGCGGGGACGAGGGCTTACC
>DAOTVR010000120.1:0-7066 GCA_034436315.1 Anaerolineae bacterium | reverse complement strand
CGTCACGGACGCCCAGGGGATCTCGCGCCCCTGGCACGAGCAGCGAGCGGAGTTGGAGCGCATCGGGGAGGTGGTGCGCACCAACCCCCTGGCGGCGCGGCTGGTGAGCATGACCACCGATTTCGTCATCGGCGCGGGGGCGGTCGTGCGCGGGCACCCCTGGGCGCAGGCGTTCTGGGACGAGCCCCTCAACCGCCTGGATATGCGCGTCTATCGCTGGTGCGACGAGCTGACCCGCAGCGGGGAGCTCTTTATCGTCCTCTCGCGCAACCCGGCCTCGGGGATGAGCTATTGCCGCGAGATCCCCGCCATCCAGATAGACCAGATTGAAACCGACCCCGACGACCTAGAGCGCGAGCTGCGCTACCACCAGCTCACCGCCGACCCGGAGGGAAGGTGGTGGCCAGGAAAGGATGAAGGCGGAAGGATGAAGGATGAAAGGGAGCGGTCAGCGATCAGCTTTCAGCCGTCAGCCGGGACGGCTCTCCCTCGCCCGGAATCGGGAGAGGATTGGGTTGAGGGCGACGCTCAGATCATGCTCCATTACGCCATCAACCGGCGCGTGGGGGAGGTGCGCGGGCGCTCGGACCTGGCCCCCATCCTCACCTGGCTGGAGCGCTACGACACCTGGCTGGAGGATCGGGTGCGCATCAACCGCTATAAGGGGGCCTATCTCTGGCAGGTGAAGATAGAGGGGGCGCTGCCGGGGCAGTTGGAGGCCAAGCGGGCGCAGTATAGCCGCATCCCCGCGCCGGGCTCCATCATCGTCACCGACGGCCACGAGACCTGGACGGCGGTGCAGCCCTCCATCGCCGCCGACGACGTGGAGGCCGACGGCAAGGCCATCCGCCTGATGATCGCCGCTGGGTCGGGGGTGCCGCTGCACTTTTTGGCCGAGGGGGAGAGCGCCACGCGGGCCACGGCGCGGGAGATGGGCACGGCCACCTATCGCCATTTCGCCCATCGGCAGCATGTCTTTGCCACCATCGTGGAGGACATCATCCGCGTGGCCGCGCGCCGCGCCGGGCTGGGAGAGATAGAAGTGGAGGTGGCGTTTGAGAGTGTGTTTGGTAGTGGTCAGCCATCAGCGGTCAGCTTTCAGCCGGAAGGTTCCGGCTGAAAGCTGATGGCTGACTGCTGAAGGCTAGGGGAGGCACGATGAGCGAGATCCGTGAACACATCCGCCTCTCCGCCGGGGAGGTGGATGGGGAACTGGGGGTGGTGGTGATCCGCGCGGGGGCGGCCAACGGGCTGCTCTTCCCGGCGGGGGTCCTGGCGCGGAGCGCGGCGGCCTTTGAGGGTGCGCCCTGTTTCGTGGATCACGCCGGGCCGCTGGACGCGGGCCGCGCCGGGGGGCGCAGCGTGCGCGACCTCGCCGGGTACCTCAGGGGGGTGCGTTGGGACGAGGGCCGGCAGGCCATCTTGGGGCGGCTGCGGCTGGTGAGCCAGGCCGCTTGGGTGGGGGCCTTGGCCCGCGAGCTAGGGGATGAGCCGTTCTTCGGCTTGAGCGCGGATATGTGGGTTCGCCGCGAGGGAAAGGAGGTGCGGGCGATAGAGAGCGTCCACTCGGTGGACGTGGTGGTGAACCCTGCGGCCGGTGGCCGCTTCTTGGGCAGTTCCAGCGAACACAGAAAGGAGGCGAGTGAGATGAGGACCGAGGGTGAGGTCCAAAGGGTTCAGGTAGCAGAGGAGTATACGCCGCGGTGCGACGACTGCGAGCCGAGTGGCCAAGGGGCGGCCGACCTCGGCCCCGGGGCCGAGCGCTTGAGCCAGGAGGTGCAGGCGCTCCGCACAGAGCTGATGGAGACCAAGCTGGCCCATTCGGGCTTGCCCGCGCCGCTGGTCGAGGCGGTGCGAGCGCAATTTCGGGGGCACACGCCCAGCTCGGCGGAGTTGGACGAGGAGATCGCCCGCTTCCGCAGCGCCTGGGCGCAAGCCCTGACGGGCGCCACGATCAAGGGCCTGGGCGAGGTGCAGGGGATGGTCACCCCGCTGGAGAAGGTGACCCTGGCCTTTGAGCGGCTGATGGGCCTGCCGGAGACGGCGGCCCACCGGGCGGTGGCCCGGCTCACGGGGATCCGCGAGCTCTACGACCTGCTCACCGGCGATTGGGAGCGCCACGGGCTCTTTCGCCCCGAACGGGTGACCCTGGCCAACGTGACCACGACGACCATGACCAGCGTGGTGGCCAACGTCCTGAACAAGGTGCTGCTGCGCGCCTTTGAATCCCGCCCGCAATGGTGGCGGCCCATCGCCTATGAGGAGGATTTCCAGACGCTGAACACCGTGCGCTGGATCACCCTGGGCGGCTTTGGCGATCTGGATACCGTCGCCGAGGGGGGCAGCTATACTGAGAAATCCTGGGACGATGCGGCGGAGACGGCGGATTTCGTCAAGAAGGGCAACTATATCGGCATCACCCTGGAGATGATCGACCGCGACGACGTGGCCGCGGTGCGCTCCATCCCCCGGCGGCTGGGGTTGGCCGCCTATCGCACCTTGAGCGCGGCGGTGGCGGCGCTCTTCACGGCCAACGGCGGCGTGGGGCCGACCCTCTCCGACGGCAAGGCCCTCTTCCACGCCGATCACGGCAACCTGGGCACGGCGGCGCTGGATGCGGATAGCTGGGACGCGGTGATCCAGGCGATGTGGAAGCAGACGGAGCTGAACTCCTCCAGGCGCCTGGGCATCCGCCCGCGCTACTGCCTAGTGCCCATTGAATTGGAAAAGACCGCCCTGACGATCTTTGAGAGCGACCTGGAGCCGGGGACGGATACCAACGACGCCAACGTGCGGCGCAACTCCTCCAGCGTGATCACCGTGCCCGAATGGACCGACGCCTCCGACTGGGCGGCGGCCGCCGATCCGGGGGACCTGGAGGGGGTATGCATCGGCTACCGCTTCGGGCGCGCGCCGGAGATTTTCGTCGCCGATAGCGACGTGGCCGGAAGCATGTTCACCAACGACGAGATGCGCATCAAGGTGCGCTTCATCTACGCCGTGGGGATCGGCAACTTCCGGGCGCTGTACAAGAACAACGTGGCGTAGGCGGTCGGTCATCAGCGATCAGCTTTCAGCCCTCAGCCAAAAGATCCCGACTGATCGCTGAAAGCTGAGAGCCAAGAGAGGAGGTACACATGGGCTTTTGGGATGATCCGCGGTTGCGGGAGGTGTTGCGGCAGGTGGCCATCGCGCTCCTGTTGGCCCTCTTGAGCGTGTTGGGCTACGACCAGGCCGTGGCCAAACGTTGGTAGTGTGCCCGTCAGGGCATCAGCGCCTCACGGCGCCACTACGAACCATCCGCGAAAAACGCGAATCGGCGCGCATGGGAAACAGGGCTTTCCACCGCAGAGACGCAGAGGGCGCGGAGAGAAGCAGGGCAGAATGAGGGAAAGCCTCTGCGTTCTCTGCGCCTCGGCGGTGAATCCGAATGGCGCGGCTACTGAGCACTGACAACTGATGACTGACTATTACGGAGGCAAGCTGATGGCTGATAGCCGAAAGCCAAAGGGGGGTACATGTCCACCTTGACCGAGCTGATCGCCCAGGTGAAGCTGGAGCTGAAGGACACGGGCAACGCCCGCTGGAGCGATGCGGAGCTGACCGCGCACATCCGCCGCGCCTTGCGCGCCTATAACCGCGTGGACCCGCAGCGCCTGGTGGCGACGCTCCCCTCCGCCGAGGGCCAGCGGGAGTATTCCTTGGCCGGCCTCGCGGGGCTGATGGAGGTGACCGACCTCTGGTACCCCTGGGACGAGGATAACCCCGCCTATCCCCCGCCACGGCCCCAATGGAGCCTCATCGGGGACGGGCTGCTCTACCTGGAGGTGGAGGCCCCGCCCAGGGGGGATGGGACGGACGACCTGCGCGTCTTTTACACCGCGCCGCACACCATCCAAGGGCTAGACGGGGCCGGCGCGACCACCCTGGACGCCCAGGGGGAGCAAGTGGTCATCCTGGGGGCCAGCGCCTACGCGGCCATGCAGCTCGCCCAGAGCCTGATGGGCACGGTGACGGTGAGCGGCTGGACGCCGAGGCAATTTCAGGATTGGGCCATGGCTCGGGCCAAAGCCTTTGAGGTCAGCCTGGAGCAGGTGCGCCGTCGGGCGACCATGGCCCAGGATAGCCGGGTAAGTTGGAAGGACTAGGCTGTCAGTAATCAGCTGTCAGTGATCAGATATCAGCGATCAGCAATCAGCTTTCAGCCACAAGCCGACGGCCTTGCTGAAAGCTGACGGCCGATAGCTGAAGGCTTACGGGGGGGGTGACATGGAGATCGTGCGTGCGCGGGTGCGGGCCTATTATAGCGCGACCCACACGGCCGACGTGGAGGCGGTGCGCGGGCCGGCGGCGCTGCTCGGCGGGCTGCCGGTGGTGGCGCACTGTCCGGCGGGGTTCCTGACGGCGGGGCGCGAGGTGGCCGTGCTCCTTTGGGATGACGTCGGCGGGGTGGTGTTGGGGCCGTATGGGGCCCCCGCCGACCACTGGGCCATCGGAGGCCGCCTGAGAAGCCCCTATACCCCCGAAACCCGCGCCCACGAGTTCCATCAGGCCGGCATCCGCACCGCCTCCAACGGCACCTTCTATGACATCCTGCAGTTCACCGCCGGAAGCGGCGTCAGCGGCAAAGTGGCCACCGTCAGCGGCCTCCTCACCGTCACCGCCCTGGTCTATGTCACCGGCGGCTATTACCAGATGCGCTCTCGGCTGTTATTCGTCAGCCTGCGCAAGATGACCACCAACGCCATGCAATCCGTCATCCAGCAGCTGGGCACGGATAACGTCCTGGAGTGGAGCATCAGGGCCACCACCCTGACCGTGCGCGAGAAGGCGGGGGCCACAGCCCAAAACCTGGTCATAGAGGCCGCCGTCAGCTGCACCGACTTCTCCAGCGGCAGCCTCTTCTACACCTTCATCGCCGGCCGAGGCTCCATGCACGCTAGCCAGGCCATATCCGCCGCCGTGTTGAGCGATTAGCCGTCAGCGGTCAGCAGCCAGCGGGAGGCTGATAGCTGATCGCTGATGGCCGATAGCCAAGTGACAACGACCATGCGAAACATCAGCGAAACCCTCCTCGCCGCCGCACGAAGCCTGCGGGGCAAACCGAGCGTAAAGGCGCGCCTCCACGATCACCGTCTGCGCTGGGAGCTCCTCCACTGGGGGGATGGCGCCTCGCGCTGGACGGACATGGTAGCCCAAGGGACGACCATCCACCGCGTGCGCTCCGACTCCAGCGGCCACATCCAGACGGCCCTGGTCAGCGACCCGGCGGTCCAAGCGCAGTGGACGAGCTGGACGACGCGCACGAGCGAAGGGATAGCCAACTCGGACGTGGGGATCGGCCTCAGTGGGGACACGCTGCGCCTCGTTTACGTCAAGAGCGGCTACGAGGTGCGCACCATGACCTCCGACAACGCGGGGGCCGGTTGGTCGGCGCCGGAGACGGTCGTCGGCGGGCTGGGGGGAGCGCCTTACGTCGCCACGACGGGCGGGGCGGTTTTCGTGCTCACGGGCGGGCAGGTGCGCCTTTACACCAAACTATCGGGGAGCTGGGGGCTGCGCTCCACGCTGAGCGGGCTGACGCTCGGCTCTCCCCAAGGGGTGGCGGCCTGCTACGACGCGGCCGCGGGCGCGTATCGGGTGGCCATCGCCGGGGATGGGCGGCTCTACGTCGCCGCCTGCGAGGCGAGCACCTATGCCTGGGATAGCCCCCTGCAGATCGCCCCCGGAGGCACGGGGGCCGCGGCCGGCGCGAGCGCCCTGCGCGGGCCGAGCGTGCTTCAGGCCGGAGAGGGTTTCATCCTCACCTGGGTGGACGAGTTCGCCGGCTCCGGCGCGACGTGGGTGCAGCCCGTGGCGGCGCGCAGCGCCGATTGGGTCCATTTCGGCGAGGAGGTGGCCCTGAACATCTGGGCGGATACGGAGCGCCGCGCGGCCCTGGCCTATATCCCCGCCACCCGCGCCCTCTACGCGGCGAACGAGGCGTGCGTCTGCCGGGCGACGACCTACGACGCCGAGGATGAGGCCCAGAACCTGGGCGAGCTGCCCGTGTTGGCCTACGAGCGGCGGACGGATGAGGGCGGCTCGCGGCTGCGCGTGGAGGTGTTGAATGCCGGCGATGCCTATGCCCCGCTACATCCGTGCATCCGCCCGCTGGCCACGCTCATCCTGGAACGCGGCTACGTGACCGAGGCGGGGGAGGAGCGAATTGCCCTGGACCCGCACTACCTCCTCGCGGCCACCCTCACCGAGGGGCGCGAGGGCGGGCGGCTCATCCTGGAGGCGGTGGACGGCTGGGGCCTTTTGGCGCTGTGGCGGCCCGGCGAGCCGCTCACCTGGACGGGCCGCTCTGTGGGATGGCTCCTCAAGGAGGTGTGCGCCCGCGTGGGGCTGGGTTACGCCGATAGCGGGGCCGACTCTTTCGGCTACGCCCCGGCGGCCTTGACCATCCTGCCCACCCAAAGCGGGGCGGAGGCGGCGCGGGAGCTCTTGAAGCTCGCCGGGGGAGTGGGCCGGTTTCGGGAGGACGGGGCCCTGTACGCCCTGGAGCTTTACGGCGACGACCCCTTGGAGCGAGCCGAGATCGGGGCCGCAGGGGAGGTCTTGCACGGCGCTTACGGCCTGCGCGCCTACGGGGGCACGAGCTTTCGGGTCTATGGCCAGGGGGTGGCCTCGGCGGGCGAATTGGGCGCGGAGAGCATGGAGCTGGGCCTGCGGCTGGTGCGCAGCCACGAGGACTATCGCCTGACGACGGCCGCGAGCGCCCAGGCGCTCCAGAATTACCTTTGGACGCGCGGGCGCATCAGCGGGCGCAGGGAGATGATCACCGTCCCCCTGCGGCCGGAGGTGGAGCTCTGGGATATCGCCCGGCTCACCGTCAACCCCGAGATCATCCCGCCGAGCGACTGCTTGCGGCGGGTGGTGGGGATCGCCGAGGAATACGACGCGGCGCGGGGAAGGTATGTGACGCGGCTGGAGATGTCCACTTGCTGATTTGGGGATTGTGGTGTATCCTTGGTCTGAAAGGAGCAGTAAGATGTCTACTAGCGTGCTTCAAGATCTTATG
>DAOTVR010000119.1:0-24868 GCA_034436315.1 Anaerolineae bacterium | reverse complement strand
AATTTTGACGGGCCTGTGGAGAGCGGTCTATGTAAGATGGCTGTCATCGGTATGGGCAAGCATGTCCAGGCATTGGCCGTGCACCAGTACGGTAATCGGGGCTTGCGGGAGTATATTCTGCCGATTGCCGAGGTGGTTTTCTCCCGAGCCAAGGTTTTGGCAGGGTTAGGCATCCTGGAGGGCGCGGCAGGGCAGGTGGCGGAGTTAGTGGGCCTACGTCCGGAGGAAATCATCGCCCGCGAACCGGAATTGCTGAAGCGTGCCAAAGATTTGGCGCCCAAAATACCTTTTCCTGAGCTAGACCTCGCCCTGGTGGAGCGCATGGGCAAGGAGATCAGCGGCACGGGGATGGATTGCTATGTGATCGGGCGCAAGCGGATCATCGGTGAACCAGAATGGCCCGAAGCGCCGCGTATCAGCTCGTTGGTTGTTTTGGATCTGACGGATGCCAGTCACGGCAATGCTTTGGGGGTGGGCTTGGCCGACTTTACCACGAAGCGGCTGGTGAACAAGATAGATTGGGGTGTCACGCGGGCAAACATCCTGACTTCTGGCAATTTGGAGCGAGGGAAATTGCCTTTAGTGTACGACACGGATCAAGAGGCCCTGGAAGCGGCGGCCTTTCGGGAGCGAGCCAGGCCACTGGAGGCCCTGCGCGTGGTTTGCCTACGCGACACGTTACACCTGCGCTATCTGCTCGTCTCTGCGGCCCTCCTTAAAGAAGCCGGCGCAGGTGGTCAAGGAGAACTTGAAATCATCAAGGGGCCAATGCCCTTGCCCTTTGACGCCCAGGGAAACTGGATATCGCCTTTCCCTCCGGACACGTTTTGATCCACCCTCTCGTCCATGAGAATCCAAACGTGCCCACTAGGTGATAGAGGCCCTCGCTAATAATGTTCAAAAGCACTTACGCCGAGCACGAAGACTGTGGCCCGGTGTGGCGGGTGAGCAGTGGCAGCAACTTCCGGCTCGATGCTGGGACCGGCATTGGCATCAATGATCTTCAAGGCCTCCTCTACTTGCTCGTCCTCTACGCCGATCAGGAGGGTTACATTGCCCCGTCGCCAGAATCCTCCGGTGGTGCTGATGCGAGTTACCCTGAAATCGTGTTCGTTGAGGGCTGAGATCACATCCCCGGCGAAATCGCTGCGCACGATAGCCAATAGCAGTTTCATCCCCCGACCTCCTTTGTGGTGCGAATCATAGGCTGTGAGCTTTCCTGTGACGATGGATCGGTTATGTGGGCCGCCGTTTCCATTTCTGGAGGAACCTCAAACCTGACCGGCACGCGCAGTTGCTGGTCTCCTGACATAATGTCTACGTAACTCTCTATCGGCTCGGCCAGTCGGGGGCCTTCCCAACGGACGGCAATGCGTACACTCTTGTTGGGCTTGATATCACATAACTCGCGTGACAGCACGAGGGCTGAAGAGCTTGTCACCAACTGCGTATGGGCCACTGCCTGGCCCACGTTCTTGATGATAAGACGCCCTTGCAAAGGCCCTTCGGGCTCCTGGCGTGCTAGAAGGAGGGTTTCGTCCACGATGGCGAGATGTGGAGCCAGAATGGCCTTGACCCGGACTTCAATCTCGCAAGTGCCCCCGTTGCTCTCTATCGTCACCAAGCCGCTGGCCAAAGGCATCTCTGGAGGGAACTCTTCCATGTCCGTGCCGATGTGAACCTCTATAGAATGCCCGGTAGGCAGCTCAAATGAGGCGCGGTCAACTGTCAGCCAAGTCTTGTCCACGCTGATCGAGCCACGCAATAACCCTAGGCCGCGATTAAAAAGGCGCAGAGAGCCGTTCACGTTCGTTTTGTTAACGCTTGTGCCCAAGTCAAGTAGGGTCGTATCAACCTCTAGCCGAGGTGCAGCCAAAGCGAGGCTCAGAGGGATCTTGGCCCGGCCACCGTCACTGTGGATGACAAGCATGCCTTGAGCGGCCTCAAGGCCGGCTTCCAGGGCCAGGCCATAGGCGGTCAGCGTGAGGGTACAGGATTCTCCGGCTTCGCAGACTCCCGCCCGGGGGGTGAATTCCAGCCATTGAACGTCTGTCTGAGCGTTCCAGGCCAGGGTACCGGTGCCATCATTGATGATGGTCAGGGTGGCCGTCTCGGGCTGTGCTCGGTCAATGTAGCCGAAATCCACTCGGGCCGGCTCCACGCGCAGGATGGGCTGTAGCACGGTGATGCTAACCGGGATGTCTATCAGATTTGCTCCCGAGATGAGGCGCAATCCCGGTTGACGAACGACTTCCTGACCGCGTGGGAAACGGGAGGTCTCAGCATGCACGCTGAGTGAGAGTTCGCTTCCCGGCTCACAGGTGAGATGCTCTTGGGCAGGGACAAGCCAATCTAACAGGGATTGGATGGTGAGCTCAAGGGGCGCGGTCCCCACGTTGCGGACGATGAGAAGGCGTTCGCGTATCTCGCCTAGAGGGACCTCGCCAAAACTGAGCTCCGGCGTACCCAGCTCCAGCCTAGGGGCGCGGACTTGTAGATGCAGGGAAAGAGTGCGCGTACCACCGTTGGTCTGCACGCGCAACGCTTGAGGCAGGTCGATGGGGCCATCCGGCAGGCCCACCGAATCCACACTCAGGGTGACCTGGAACAATTCCCCGGGGTCACAGACGATTGATTGGGGGGAAGCTTGTAGCCAGGGGATCAAGCTCCGCACGGCGCCCTCAAGCGGCGCATCGCCGGTATTGCCGATATACAGGTAGCGCTCGGCTACCTCACCATGGGAGATGATCCCGAAATCTATATGCGTGGTCCCAAGGTCTAGCTCTGGCCTCTTGCGCCAAGCGCGCACCTCAACCTCTGCCTGGCCGCCATCGCTGTCAATCGCCAGGGCGCCCTTTACCTCTTGCGAACCTCGGGGCAAGCGGGCGGGTTGAAGGATCACCATGACTCTGGCCGATTGGCCGGGTGGGCACCGAAAAGAGGCTTGTGGCACACGCAGCCAGGGTACTCTACTGAGCACATGACCGGTAAGGGGCTGTCGCCCTTTGTTGACCAGGATTAAAGGCAGAGAGCGCTCTTCATCATCTTGAAAAGCACCGTAATCTAGGATCGGCTGTTCCACTCCCAGAGAGGGGCCCGCGACAACCTCTGCGCTCACGGCAAGCCACTGTTGCCCCCCGTTGCTTTCAATATAAACCGCTTGAGGCTCATGGGTTCTACCAGGCGGTAAGAGCGCGGCTTGAACAGAGAGGATCACTTTGGCCTGCTTTCCAGGAGGCAGTCGCCACACCTTGCTAGGGGCCGTGAGCCAGCTCACGTGGCTGGTCATGTGCCCCACCAGCTCTCCTTTGCCGGCGTTGCGTAGGTTAAGCACCAAACGCTTAACCTCTTTAGCCCCCAAGTCTCGGAGATCGAAAGAGTGCGGGTATACGGATAGCTTGGGCTGGCCCGCTACGCTTGGCGCGCCCTCGGCCGCTGTGGCTGATGGTGCAAAATGCAAGTCGCGCTCAAAGCCCGCCTGACTCATAGCCTCGTCCGCGCGAGGGCCAACTTGGCTAAGGGCATGCGCAGTGGACGGAGAGACGATGGCATGCTGAACCCAATCGGCTATAGGCTCTAAAGGGCCGGACAGATCCCCCCAAAGGGCTTGCTGAAACTCTCGTGCCGAGGCGAAGCGACGGGCAGGATCGCGGTGTGTAGCGCGGGCGATGGCTTTAACGAGCTGTGGGGAGATCCCCGGGATAGCTTGGGCCAGCGGCAGTGGTTGTACTAGACGTTTTTCCAACGGTTGGCCGATGAGCAGGGCGTAGAGGAGCCGCCCCACAGCAAAGACGTCGCTTTGAATAGAGCAGAGGCCCTCTTGGCCGAGCTCTGGGGCTGCATATCCGCGAATGCTTCCAAAGGGGCCATAGGTATGCGGCGAGAAGAGATGCGTGAGCCCAAAGTCTACGAGCTTCACCTCCCCCCGAATGGTGACCATCACATGGCTTGGGGCCAAGAAGGGCACATACAAGGGAGGTTGGAGCGAATGCAGATAGGTTAGGAGTGTGCAGAGCTGCGCTCCCCAATTTCGCACCAGATCAGGGGGTACTTTAAAATGCGCCGAGGTAAGGATGCGCTTCAGACTCCAACCCTCTATGAACTCCATGAGGAGGTAATAGCGTTCGTGTTCGGCGAATGCCTCAAAGATACGGGGCAACAGGGGGTGCTGGAGGGACGCCCAGCGCTCAACGACCTGATAGAATGTAGCCTCCGCTTCACGCCGCTCATCGGAGCGGAAAAGGGCTGTGGTAGCAAACTCTTTCAGGGCATACCTGCTATCTGGAGAGCGAGAATCGGTGACACGGTAGACTGTGCTAATACGGCTTGTAGCCAATACCTCCTGGATGACGTAATAGCCATGAACGCGTTGACTGGGAAGCGAGCGGAATAGATCGGCAAAAACTTCTGTCTCTTCCGGCTGGCTTGAACAGTGGGGGCATTGTTCTACATACCAGGGACGTGACGCGCCACAAAGAGGGCACACCTGGCGCAAGGGGGCCTTGCACGCGAAGCAACGCAGGGCGTCTAGACTGTTCGGAGCGTTACATTTTGGGCATCGCTGCTTGGTTGCCATGGCCTCTTCTTGTGGCTCCGGGGTGGTCGAGAAACGGACCGGCCTAAAGCGTCGTCTGGGGTAGACAGGCTCCTTGTGGGAGCCTCAAAAGATCAAGGGCGAGAAACCCGCTCAGAAAGGAAAGCAACTCTTTTGAGTTATCCTATTATACCCTGCGAAAGTAATAGCGTCAAACTTGTACGCGAGCGACCATTTGACATGTGCTTAATTCGCACTAGGATGAACGGGAACTCCATGGTTACCGGTAAGCCTTGCGTTGGCGCTTGGACACTTGCACCTAAAGGGAAGGAGCGATGGGATGGGGGGTCAAGCCTTTGCCCAGGCCATGAAGAGAGATCTGCGCGTGATCATCCTGGCTGCTGCGCAGCGAGCGCAGTCAAATGTGGAGTACCCCAGGGCGTTGCAGCGGCTTGGCGATAAAGCGATCATTGATTACGTCTTGGCTCTGGCGCGCCGTTTCGCAGAACCCAGCGATATTTACATCATCGTTGGCTATCAGTATAAGGCGATAGAAGAATATCTTGGCCCTGCTTTCAATTACGTGATGCAGAGAGAACCTCTGGGTACTGGCGACGCGGTGCTTCAAGTGCAGCCTAGCCTTCAGGGTTACGAGGGGGATTTGTTGATTCTATATGGTGATACACCGCTCTTTCGCCCTTCCTCCTTGCGAGGTATGGTATTGCGTCATTGGCTCAAGGACGCTGAGTTTACGCTGTTCTCTTGTGTGACGGAGGCCATGCTCCCTTACGGGCGCGTTGTGCGCGATGATGGAGGGCGGGTTGTGGATGTGATAGAGGAAGCGGATGCCAGTGACCAGGTTCGTCGCATTCGCGAGCTCAACTTGGGCGCCTATGTCGCCAAAGCGCAACCCCTGTTCCGCGTGCTAGAGGAGATCAAAGGCGATGCGTCTTTGCAAAGCTATCCTTTAACCCGTGCCGTTCGTCATCTTGTTAGGAGGGGTTGCCGAGTAGAGTGTTACCAAACTGCCGATCAAGACGAGGTGCTGGGAATCAATACCCCGCAGGATCTTGAAGCTGCCGAGTTGATCCTGCAAAAGCGCGTTTTGAACCCACGGCGAGTGGAGGAGGATAACCTTATTAGCTTTGGCACGGGAGGGTGGCGAGCTGTTATCGGCGAGGGGTTTACATTGCATAATGTCAGACGTTTGACTCAGGCTCTGGCCAATAGGTTGATACGTCATAACCTAGAAGGGCAGGGGGTGCTCATCGGCTATGATAGACGCTTTCTCTCCGATGCAGCGGCCGAAGCTGCTGCAGAGGTGTTTGCCGGCAATAACGTACGCGTCGTCCTGTTGAAAGAAGCTGCCCCTACGCCGCTTATCACGTTCGCCACAGTTCAATGTCGCGCGGCCTACGGTTTAGCTTTCACTGCCAGCCATAATCCTCCCCAATGGAATGGCCTGAAAGTTTTCAAGGAGGACGGTGCGCTCCTTTTAGATGAAGAGACGCGGGAGATCGAGAAGGAGGCCAACAGTCTGACCGCGGAGGATATCGTTAAGGTTGAGCTGCCTCTCGCCGTAGCGTCAGGCCTTGTGAGGTATCGTGATTATACCAACGAGTATGTGGATGCGGTCGAGTCTAGGGTGGACCTGTCCGCAATTCGCAAGGCCGGTTTGAGCGTTTTGGTTGATCCCATGTTCGGTGTAGGACAGGCGACCATAGAGATTGTCTTGACAGAAGCGCGTTGTCGTGTGACGACTATTCACAACCGCCGTGATCCCCTATTTGGAGGACGCTCTCCGGCCCCGAATCTAGAGGCGCTAGGGCTGCTCATTCATTATATGAAGGAGGGCGGCTATGATCTTGGCCTAGCCACAGACGGTGATGCAGATCGCATTGCCATCATTGACGAGCGGGGGGAATACATCTCGGTCAACGATCTGCTCGTGCTCACTTATTGGTATCTTCACGAGGTTCGTGGCGAGAGGGGGCCAGTAGTCCGTAACTTGGCCACCACACACATGCTCGACCGCCTGGCCCGGGTCTTTGGCGAGGAATGCATTGAGGTTCCGGTGGGTTTCAAGCATATCGCCGAGGCGATGAAACGGAGCGGGGCCATCTTGGGCGGAGAATCCAGTGGTGGTCTGACCATCCGAGGGCATATCCTAGGCAAAGACGGCATTCTAGCAGCGGCTCTGGTGGTAGAGATGCTGGCCAAGACAGGCGAGAAGGTCTCGCGCCTTTTGGAAAGGGTCTTTGGCTTGGTGGGGCGCCTGTACATGGGCGAGCTGAACCTGCCCGCAACGCCCGAGATGAAAGTGCTCTTCCCTAGACACTTGCGCCAGATTACGGTGACCGAAATCGCCGGCAGCCCTGTGCAGAGGATTGCAACTGAGGACGGATTCAAGTTCTTCCTGGATAACGATCAGTGGGTATTGTTGCGCTTCTCGGGCACAGAGCCACTTTTACGCGTTTTTGCCGAGGGCGATTCACCCCAGAAGGCGCAAGCGCTCCTAGCGGCAGCTCAAAAGCTTCTACCCATGTAACATATGTGCTCAGGGTGATACTCCTTACACGAGCCAAGAGCAGCGCGCAAGGAATTCCAACTTGGCTATTGTCTACCCATGCCGCCAGGGAATGATCCTACCTGAATGGTGCGTGCTACAATGGTGCCATCAGCCTGGCGGTCGCCTTGAACGGAGATGCGCTCGCCTTCTTTAATGTCGCTCATTGTGCCGGCGGTCATCTTCTGTATTTGGGTTTGGGCGGTGATCTTGACTTTGACGGCAGCGGTCGCTGTGCTCAATTCAATAGTATCTTTACTTACCGACTTGACTTGCCCGAAAAGGAAGCTGCCGGTGCTAGGCCTGCCTGTTGTGCCCTGGCCTCCTTGTCCCGTCAGCCCGCGCTCTTGGAGAAAACGCGCGCGTATTTGGTTCGCACGGGTTTGGCCTACTTGAACGCCATAAAAGTACCCGCCTAGGCCAGCAGCGATGATGAGCACCAAGGCTAAAATCCCCAGTCCGATCCATTTGCCGGTTGTCATCGCCATACCCCTTTTTCAGTAGTTTTGTAATGGGCGTTTCGCCAATACTCTATATTGAAGCCCGTTATCAACACAGCCATCGTGCCTCATGGGCGATCGTGCCGTTCAGAGCGAGGTTCAGTACACGAGGCTTTTATTCATACCTTAGGGCTTCAATCGGGTTAAGCGCCGCAGCGCGCGTCGCCGGGTAGATGCCGAAGAACAGGCCCACAGCGATAGAGAAAAGGGTGGCCAAGAGGATGGAATCCACCGTGACGACTGAGCGGAGTTGTAGGCCTCCGGTTGGGATGCGCCCGATCAGTGCGGCCACTCCGGCGCCAACGACGTTGCCAATGATGCCGCCCAGCACGCTGATGACCGCAGCCTCAACCAGGAATTGTAATAGGATGTCGCGCCGTCTGGCTCCTACCGCTTTGCGAATGCCGATCTCGCGCGTGCGCTCGGTGACAGAGACCAACATGATATTCATGATCCCGATTCCGCCGACCACAAGCGAGATTCCCGCGATCCCGCCCAAGAAGATGGTGAGCAAACCGGTGACCTGCGAGGCCGTCTGCAGTAGCTCCTGCTGGCTGTGGATGGTAAAGTCGTCCTCATAACGGATGTGATGCCGCTCGCGCAGGATGGCGCTGATCTGCTGGATCGCCTCGTCCATCTGTGCAGGACTGGCTACCTGTACACTGATCTGAGAGACGCGGTTTCCGCCGCTGCCACCGAAGCTGCCCCCGCCGCCCAGGCTGCGCTGGCGTTGTAGACGGGCCAGCATCGTCGTAAGTGGCACGACGATGACGTCATCCTGGTTGCCAAAGCCTCCACCACCTTTGGGCTGTAATACGCCGACTACGCGGAAGGGGACATTGTTGATGCGGATCGTCTGCCCGATGGGGTTCTCTCCGGCGAAGAGGCTATTGACGACGTTTACCCCCAGGACGGCGACCGAGGAGCGGGCAACCAACTCTTGCTGGGTGATAAACTCCCCTTCTTGCACCTGGAAGTTGCGTACATGCTCATAGTCAGGGGTGACGCCGACGATTTGGGTGTTGATGTTGTTTCCTAGGTACACGGCCTGGCCAAAAGAGCGCAGCTCGGGCGCGACGGCCACGACCGCCGGGGCCCGTTGCGGATCCATCAGTGCCAAGGCGTCCTCGTAGGTCAACGTCTGGGCGGTGCCGGCGGCCTGGCGTACACCTTGTAAGCTAGCTGCTCCTGGGCTCACGAAGAGCAGGTTCGTGCCCATTGAGCCGATCTGGGCATCAATGGCTCGCTGAGCGCCACGGCCAATGCCCATGAGGGAGACCACAGCAGCAACGCCGATGATGATGCCCAGCATGGTTAGACCAGAACGCAGCTTATTGGCCAGCAAGCTACGCATGGCGACTTTGATACTTTCCTGTATCCTCATGGCTCACTCCTCACCGCCACTTGCTCATCGCGGACCACTTCCCCATCGCGGAGGCGCACGATGCGCTGGCTATGGCCGGCAACTTCAGGATCATGGGTCACCATGACGATGGTCATCCCTTGCCGATGCAACTCGTGTAAGAGGCCGAGGATCTCGGCCCCCGCTTTTGAGTCCAGGTTTCCGGTCGGCTCGTCGGCGAGGATAATGGAGGGGTTGTTAATCAGTGCACGGGCAATCGCCACGCGTTGTTGTTCTCCGCCGGAGAGTTCGGTGGGACGGTGGTTTACACGCTCACCCAGGCCCACCCGCTCTAGGGCCGCGCGCGCTCGCTCACGGCGACGAGTCCCTCCGGCGTAGATGAGCGGCAGTTCCACATTGTCTAAAGCTGTGGAACGGGGCAAGAGGTTATAGTTCTGAAAGACAAAGCCGATCTTGGTGCGGCGAATCTCTGCCAGTTGATCGTCATTCATCTCCGCTACCTCAAGGCCATCAAGCCGATAGGAGCCGGAGGTGGGCTTGTCCAGACAGCCGATGACGTTCAACAGGGTGGATTTGCCCGAACCCGAGGGACCCATAATGGCTACCCATTCCCCTTGATTGACCCTTAGGTTAATCCCTCGTAGGGCATGCACATCGGTCCCACCCATGCGATAGGTCTTGACAACATCTTGGATTTCAATCACGCTACGCACGTCACCTTGCTCCTTTCTTACCGGACCAACACACCGAAGCCGGGCATCCCCATGCCCCTAGTGCCCGCGCCAGGCTGAGTGGTCGTGGTGGTCGCAAGGAGCACCTCATCCCCTTCGCGCAGGCCGGCGATGATCTCGGTCATCGTCTCATTGCTCAAGCCGGTAGTCACAGGGATCGTGATGCTCTGGCCCTCCACTAAGACGGTCACGAAACGCTGCTTCCCCTGGCTGCGCAGGGCACGGTTAGGGACAAGGAGGACATTTTCCCGCTTATCCACGATGATATTGACGCTGGCCGTCATGCCTGCTTTAACGTCTTCAGGCGGATCAATCACGGAGACGACGACAGGATAGTTAACCACGCCTTGGCTCTGGATGCCCGCAGGCCAAATACCGGTCACCTTCCCAGCGAGGGTCAGGTCGGGCAGGGCATCAAGGGTGATCTCAGCCTCTTGCCCTAGCTTGACGCGCGGCACATCTACCTCGGCTAAATTGACGACGATCTCCAGGTTTCTCAGATCGGCGATCTGGATGCTTCCGCCGCTTGCGCTCTGTCCTACGGTCAAGTTAACGGCGGTAACCGTGCCGTCAAAGGGGGCGATGATTTGAGCCTTCTGAAGATTGAGTTTGGCCTGTTCTAGGGCGATGCGAGCCTGTTCTACTTGGTCTTTGGCGATGGCCACGGCATTCGCGTCTGGGCCGGCAAGAAGAGTTTCTAGGTCGCTTTGAGCCTGGGTCACCTGTGCTTGGGCAGAGATCAAATCGTAGTTACTGGCCTGAAGCTTGGCCAAGGCGCTTTTGGCCTGCTCAAGCTGGCTCTTAGCCTGGAGCACCTTGACTTGAGCATCGCTGCTGGCAGTGGCTAAGAGGGCGTCCAGATTAGCTTTGGCTTGGCGGTAGTCAATGGTGGCCGTCTGAAGGTTCTTTGATTCAGGGCGCGCAGAGATATCGGGGCGCCAAGCGACGCGCTCGTAAGCTGCCTGAGCTTGTTCAAGGGTTAGTTGAGCCTTTTCCAATGCCGCTTGGGCTGCAGCGATCTGGCTGTTGGTAGCGCTGGCAGCCTTGATAGCGGCGTCATAAGCGGCCTGAGCGCTCTCTACGGCGGCCTTGGCCGCGGCGAGTTCCGCCTGCGTGGGCCCGGCAGCCAACTTATCGTAATTCGCCTGGGCTGCGGCAAGTCGCGCTCTGGCGCTAGCGATAGCTTGTTCTGTGGGGCCGGCGGCCGTCTGGGCGAGTTTATGCTCGGCCACCGTAAGGTTCACCTCCGCGTTCTTGACCTGCAAGGCGAGATCAGAGGTATCCAATTCGGCGAGCACTTGACCTTTCGTAACCCGGTCTCCCACCTGGACGTGGATTTTGGCCACCACGCCATTCTGAGCAAAGCTTAGGGTAGCCTGTTGATGAGGCGTAATGTTACCGGCAGAGAATACTCTGGCTACTAGGGTGCCGGTCTCGACCCTGGCCGTGGCGAGGTTGGCTGTGGATGCCTTTCGCGAGGATAGGCCGGCATAAACTCCTGCGCCGACGCCCAGTACAACAACGAGCGCGACTACGATGATGATTATTCGCTTCATGGTCGTTCCCTCTCCGATCTTTCCTATGAGCCTGGACAGCGCTCAGTATAAACCCTCGCTATCAAGATCTTGTGAAGAAGCGATCAAGAGAAAGTCAGGTTTTTGGGGTCAGCGATGTCCCTAGGATCGTTTGGGCCTCGTTGTCTATGGGGAGGGTGAACGTGAAGGTGCTTCCGGCGCCAAGCCGGCTTTCCGCTGTGATCTGGCCGCCGTGGGCTTCCACCAGTTGTTTAGCGATCGCCAGGCCCAGGCCTGCTCCGCCAGTAGCGCGTGCGCGGGAGCGGTCTGCGCGGTAGAAACGCTCAAAAATCAGGGGTAAATCTTCCGGAGCAATGCCGATCCCGGTATCGCGCACGCTCACAGCGACTTGGGCATCTTGTACCTTTGCCGAGATGGTGATCTCCCCGCCCGCAGGAGTGTACGTAATGGCGTTACTAAGCAGGTTGCGAATGACCTGTGCGATTCGTTCAGGATCGGCGTTCACGAGAGGCAAGCCAAGGGGGAGCTCGGCCTTTAGCTTTAGGCCCTTGGCGAGGGCCTGGGGTTGTAAAGCGATCACCGATTTGTGGACCACCTCAGCTAGATCAGTGGGCTGACGTTCCAGTCTCAACTGCCCGGCGTCAGCGAGAGAAAGCTCCTGGAGGTCGTCTACCATGCGATTGAGCAACATCGTCTCCTCGTAAAGCGAAGTGATAAGGTTTGGGGTAGGCTCTACGACTCCATCGCGCATCGCTTCAAGGTAGCCCCTGATATTGGATAGGGGGGTCCGCAACTCGTGAGCGATATCGCTGACCATGTTTTTGCGGAGTTGCTCTAGGCGTTGCAGGCCCGAGGCCATGGCATTAAAGGCATGTGCCAGTTGACCGATCTCGTCATCGGTAGAGACCTCTACCCGTTGACTCAGGTCGCCCATCTCCAGTTTACGGGCCGCAGCGGTGAGAGCTTCCACCGGCCCCAGGATACGGCGTGACAGGGCCAGGGCTAGGAGCAAAGCCAACGACGTAGTCGCTGCTGCCGCAAGGAGCAGGGAGCGATTCATGCCCGAGAAAAAGACCCCAGAGCTAAGGCCAGGGATCGCCTCACCGCTCCGACTGATAAAGGCCACACCAACAGGCTGTCCCCAATGAAGGATAACGATCGCCGGCTGTTTGGAGAAGCTGTTTCCTAGGGTTTGGCCTTCCCGGAATCTGCCAGAGGAATCTGCGATCACGCGTCCTTTGGTATCGGCCAGGACGATCTCTTCGCCCGTGAGTTGGGTGAGATGCCCCAAAAGTGGCTGTATGCCTTCCCAGTTCTCACGCCGGGCATAGTATGTCGTCAGCACCCATTCCAGCCGTCGCTCGCGAATCATCCCGCCCGAAGCGGCGAAGCGGCGGAATTCCTTTACGGTGGCTTGCCGGACGAAAAAAACAACGGTGATCGTAGAGGCTAACACCACCAAGACCATGACCAAGAAAAGGCGCACTCGCAAACTATGCAACATCACCCTCCTCGGCAAACTTGTAGCCATAGCCGTAAACGGTCTCAATATAGATCGGTTTCGCGGGATCTGGCTCGATCTTTTTGCGTAAATTCATCACGTGAACGTCGATGGTGCGTTCTAGGCCCTCATAATCGGGGCCGAAAGCGCGTTCCAGAAGTTCCAAGCGGCTGAAGGCCCTTCCCCGGGCTTTGATCATGGTTTCCAGGAGCTTGAACTCTTTAGGTGTGAGGTTCACCGGCACTCCTCGGACCCGCACCTGGTGACGAAAGAGGTCCACCACCAGATCGCCGACGCGAATTTCAGCCGGTCCCTCGTCTTCCATTTCGCGCACACGCCGGAGCACGGCGCGTATACGCGCGAGAAGCTCGCGTGGGCTGAAGGGCTTGGTAACATAGTCGTCCGCGCCCAAGTCTAATCCGAGAAGTTTATCGCTCTCTGTGGTGCGGGCAGTAAGCATGATGATCGGCACTTTGGATTCGGCGCGCAAAATGCGGCATACATCCAAACCGTCTATTACGGGCAGCATCAAGTCTAAGACGACGAGATCCGGCTTCTTCTGACGCGCTATATCCAGGGCCTCGCGGCCATCATAGGCTACTAGCACGTCGTAGCCGTCTTTTTGGAGGTAAAGGCGTATCAGCTCGACGATCTTTTTATCGTCGTCGATGACAAGGATCTTGTAGCTCACAAGATGCTACTCCTCTTTGAACTTTTACCTTTAGTTATAACGGGAAGTTGTCAAGATTTGATGAAGAAAAGATGAAGAAGCAATTGGGAATCGCTGAAGTGGGGATGTAGACCGCGAAGCGACCGCGGAACAGGCCGGGTTCTAAGAGGGCCTCCATTCCTCAGGGTCTGGCCAGAAGGCAAAGAGTGCTCCCACTGATTGTCCCATCAGGTTGCGGCGAATCGCCTCCCCGAAGATTGGAGCGACCGAAAGGATGGTCATGTTCGGCAGGCGCTTCTCCGGGGCGATAGGGACGGTGTTCGTTGTTACGATCTCTGCGATCTCGGGGATTTTGCGCAAGCGCTCTATGGATGAACCGCTAAAGACGCCGTGCGTGCAGGCCAAGGTGATCCTCTTGACCCGCCTCTTGCGCAGGAGAGAGACGATAGCCTCTATGGATCCGCCGGTAGCTATCTCATCATCAAAGATGATCACCTCTTTCCCGGTTACATTGCCGATGATCCCGTTAATACGCACGGTCTGATCTGAGAGCCTTTCTTTATCGCCCGCGGCCACGCTCACTCCAAGGGCCCTGGCCAGTTTGGCAGCGCGCTTGGCGTGGCCGATGTCTGGCGCAACGATGACGGTATTGCTCAAGTCCCGAGTGCGGAAATAGCGAACGAACTCCCCGTGTGCCGTCAAGTGATCGGTGGGCACCTTGAAGAAGCCGTGTACCTGGGGGGAATGCAGCTCCATGGTCATGACGTGATTGGCTCCTGCCGTTGCCAGGAGGTCGGCGATGAGGCGACCGGCGATAGAGATGCGCGGTTCATCTTTTTTATCTGAGCGAGCGTAGGAAAAATAAGGGATCACGGCGTGGACTGTCCTCGCGGAAGCGCTGCGCGCAGCGTCCAGCATCATGAGGAGCTCGAGGAGGTGGTCGCTTACGTCGGGCGTGAAGGATTGGATGATCACGACTTCTTTGCCGCGGACGCTTTCACCCAAGCGCACAAAGAGGTTATCGTTGCTGAAGCGTTCCGTTTGGCTAGGGCACAACTGACAATCCAAATAGTTCGCGATTTCGCGGGCTAGCTCTGGATGAGAGCTTCCGCTGAAGATGCGCAAGATATCCGCGAAATTGGCACATTTATCCGCTCCCATGTCACGTGATCTCCTCCGCATTGTCAAATTTATAGTGTACTACAATCAAAAGACCATGCCAAGGAGTAGATGAGTTTGTGGATGCCTTGACGTGTCATATGACTTAGGCGAAAGTTCCGGCCATAGCCAGAGCATATCGGTCTAGGGTGAGGTATTTGCGGGCCACTCGTTGGAGTTCCTCCTTGCTGATCCCAGTCACAATGTTGGGATAACGCTGCAAATAGTCCAGTCCTAGGCCATAATCCTCAATATCCAAAAGGACGTGAGCGATCCCCTCGTTGGTCTCCAAGTGTAAGGGGAGTGAACCAATGAGGTAGGCCTGAGCTTCCTCTAGTTCCTCATCGCGGACAAGGGTTTCGCGCAATCGCTGTACCTCTTCTAGAAGTGCAGATAGTGTGCGCTCAATGTTCGTCGGATGAATGCCGGCCATAATACTCCATGGTTGCGGGCCGAGGCCTACGTCAAGGCTGCTGCCCACGTAATAGGCCAGCCCTAGTTGATCCCTCACTTTCTCTCCTAGCCGTCCCATAAGTCCCAGACGCCCAAGGATGAGATTGGCCATCATCGCTGGGTAGTAGTCTGGCGAGGTACGGGACATGCTCACTACACCCCAAATAAGGTCAACCTGCGCTTTGGCTGGCAGCTCAACGCGCTGGGTCACGATCGTCGGTGGCGTTTCGGCATGGGGAATAGGGCAAGGCTCATAATCCTGGGCAGGGTTCCATCGGCCGAGGACGGCTTCCAGTTTGTCCATCACTGGGCCTGGTTGTATGGCACCCACTACAGCCATGATGAGTGTCTGGGGATGGTAATGAGTGCTATAGAATTCGGCCAAGTCCCTCCTTGTGAGGGCTTGTACCGTCTCCCTTGTCCCCATAATAGGCCGCGCATAAGGGTGTCCTGGGGGATATAGGGAGGCCATGAGGGCGCATTCGGCGCGGTATGTGGTATCCGTATCCAGAACTCCTAAGTGGGTCAGGATCTGGCCACGTAGTTTTTCCAGTTCAATCTCCGGGAAGGTCGGCTCCATAAGGATCTCGCCGAGCAGGTTGACAAGTAGCTCGAAATCGCTGGCCAACGCCCGGCCGCCAAAGGATACGCCATCCGCCTCAGCCGAGAAGCTCAAGGATGCCCCCACTTCATCTAGGGCGACGTTGATCTCTTGAAAGGTGTGTTTTCGCGTGCCTCGTCGGAGCATTGAGGCTGTTAGATGCGCCAAGCCTGCGGTGGCGTCGCTTTCACAGGCGCTGCCGGCCTTGAGCCGGCCGGCAATACTGACCGAAGCGCTGGCGGGATTTTCTTTTACCAGGATTATAGCGCCGTTATCCAGTTGGTGTCGGGCTACCGTCTCTGGGGTCACCGGAAGGCTTCGGGGCTTGGAGAAGAAGGCGAGCATCCCTTGTCCAGGAGCGTTTCGGGCACTCTCTGGGCGAGCTTCTTGGCGGGCTTCCCCACCGTTGCCGTTACTCGGCAGGAACCAACCTACAACGCGGTTATCTTCAACCAGGTACTTACGAGCTACTCGTAAGACGTCGTCGGGGGTCACAGCTGCCAATTCCTGGGGCAAGCGGTCCATCTTCGTATAACTATCAACCATCTCCAAAAGCCCGATGGTTAGTGCCTGACCGCTGACACTTTCGCTTGCATAAGCGCTTTGAGCCTGTATTTGGCGTATGGCCACAGCCAGCTCACGCTCGGTCACGGGCTCTTGGCAAAGCTTGTCTATCTCGGCCAGCAGCGCTTCCTCTACTGCGCCAGGTTCCCGTCCTTCCCTTACCGTAGCCCCAAGGAAAAGGAGAAAAGGGTCCAGGCTGGGGGAATAGTGACTGCCCACAGAGGAGGCCAATTGGGTCTCTACAAGGGCGCGATAGAGACGCGCACTGCGTGCCTGCGAGTCGCCAAAAGAGAATACGGCCTTACCGCCAGAGAGTATCCCATCAAGCACTGCCAGAGGCAAGTAATCAGGATGGCTGGCAGGAGGCGTGTGGTAGCCGATGCGTAGGGAAGGAGCAGAGCCCGGCATGTGCACAATCACACGTCGTTCGCCGAGCTGAGGCGGCTCCTCGGGCACCCCCTGAGGGGGACGGGTGTTCGTGGGGATGTGACCGAATAAGCGCTCGACGAGAGCTAGACATAAATCAGACTCTATATCTCCGACGATGACCAAGACGGCGTTATTAGGGACATAGTATTGTCGGTAGTGGTTATACAACTCGTCGCGCGTGATACGAGTCAGATCCGTTTTCCAACCGATTGTTTGGTGGTGATAAGGATGCACGCGAAACGCTGCAGCTGCCACCTCTTCAGCGAGGATATAATCTGGGTCGTTCTCTGCTTCCTCTCGCTCGGCAATGACCACTGAGCGTTCTGCCTCGACCTCCTGAGGGTCGAAAAGTGCCGCGTGCATTTGGTCCGCCTCAATGCGTAAGGCGAGCTCTATCTGGTCACTGGGCAAGGTAATGTAGTAAGCGGTGAAATCATGACTGGTCATAGCGTTTACGTGCCCGCCATGCCGGTCGACGAGATGCATGATTGAGCCCTTTGGGAATTGTTTTGTGCCCTTGAAGATCATATGCTCAACCCAATGCGAGATCCCTGTACGCCCTTCTGCTTCGTTGCGACTACCTACGCGGTACCATGTCCATACGCTGACGAGCGGCGCCGTGTGGACTTCTTTAAGGATGACCTTCAGGCCATTGTCTAAGAAGACCTCACGTATACCTTGCGACATCTTCCTCCTCCTTTGGCGCGAAGCTGCTATCGTCTCGGATTGAAAGCACGCCCGGAGACCAGATGGGGTTGTTGCTTTCACAAAGCGGGAAAGGGTTAAAAAGAGTATATTGCGTAAGTTATTGGCTGCAAAAAAGGCCACCATCTCAGCGTAAGCCAGGATCCGAGATGGTGGCCAGAGCGAGGACGACGGAGGGTCAATTGTCTGACTCGGGGATTTCTAACTCCGGCCAAGGCAACAGGCGATAATATAGGCCGAGCCAAGGAACATTGCCGGGCTTGTTGGGGTTGCGCTCTAACCTCACCGTGACGATTCGGGAGCGCCCGCCCCGGATCACGCGCAGCTCCACGTTATCGCCAGGTTCGTGGTCTTGGATGATCTCCGAGAGGTTGTCGCCTTCCTTCAGGGGGCGGCCATCGATCTCAACGATGATGTCTCCCCGACGTATGCCGGCTTTGTCTGCCGGGCTATCGTCAACTACGTCTGTGACCAGAGCGCCGGCCCCAAAAGCGAAGGGCGTCTCGGGCAATTCCTCCGGCTTCTGGGGCTTGGGGACTACTCGCGGTATGGGCGTGGGCGTCATGGGGATGACCTGTGGAGCACGTACGTATTGGCGTGCCGCCCTTCGGCCGGCGATGTAACCAGCTACTCCACCTGCTACGGCGCCCACTGCACAGACGAATAGCGATCCTAGGATAACGGCAATAATGATAATCCAAAGCCTTTGATGACGCTTTTTCTCTTCCATAAGGGCTTTCTACCTCCTTGTGCAGAGATAAGGCTCATTCTCCATTACGCAAGACAGGGCTGTTGGGTTCCACTTCAGACGAATCGGCTCGTTCGGGATTGGCATCCGGTACGACCTGCCAAAAGCCAAGTTCCTCGCGAAAGCGTTGTGTTTGAGCTTCTGAGAGGCGTATGTACTTGGCTTCCGCTGAAGCGGCGACGCTCCCATCGGCCAGGAGGACTTGGCCGCGGCCTTCCATGGTCCTGCTCCGCAGCCGAACTATCTCGCCGACAACCGTGATGGGCTGGCCCAAAGGCACCGGCTTACAAAAGCGGACGTTCAGCTCTACGGTCATGGCCCAGATGTTCTCTCGTAATAATGTGCGTCCGATTGTCTCATCTAAGAGGGCGCAGATAATGCCCCCGTGGAGGATGCCGGGATATCCTTGGTGTGGGGCATCGGGCACGTAGCGTGTTATAACCCGATTTGCCTCATCAGCGTAGAAGGCCAATTTGAGGCCAATGGGGTTCTCTAGGCCGCATAGGAAACAGTAACGTGAGTTAGGTTGTTTCTCCACTTGGGCGAGATGCCTCCAGCCTGTGATCGGGCTTCTTATAGTCACCCTATACGTCCTTGTCAAGCAACACTATCTTGGCTTAGGCAGCATTTGCGGTATAATAGATCAGCTCTTAGCAGGAGCGCCTGAAAAGTGTGACTATGAGGAGGCCATGATGCAACCAAGTCCTGTCCTAGTGCGAATAGGCCCCATTGCCATCCACTGGTATGGGGTGCTGATCGTCACTGGTGCGATGCTGGCTGCTCATATTGCTAGCAAGCTATCAAGCCGCAATGGGCACGATCCCGAGATCTCTTGGAACCTTTTGCTTGTTTGCCTGATATCCGGCGTCATCGGGGCACGGATTTACCATGTGATCTCCGCTTGGGAGTATTATCGCGCCCATCTGAACGAGGTCTTTGGTTTGCAGATGAGTGGCTTTGGCATCTATGGGGCTATGATAGGGGGAACGATCGGCCTGTGGCTCTTCACCAAGTTCAGCAAACTGCGTTTCCTGGAGTGGGCTGACTATGCTGCACCGGGGTTGCTTCTAGCTCAAGCCATTGGGCGCTGGGGCAACTTTTTCAACCAAGAGCTTTACGGCCCTCCGACGAAGCTGCCCTGGGGCATCTATATTGCTCCTGAGAATCGCTTGGCGGGTTTTGAGGCCTTTGATTATTTTCATCCGACCTTTTTATATGAGTCCGTGCTTGACTTCGGGGGTTTTCTCATCCTCTTTTATTTGGCACGAAACTGGCGCAAGGGCAGGCTTTATGGGGATATCTTTTTCCTTTATTGCCTCATCTATCCGGTGATTCGCTTTTTCATCGAGTTCTTCCGCCCCGATGCCTGGAAAATCGGCGACGTTCCCACAGCCCAGTGGATCTCATTGGCTGCGATAGCTCTTTCTACCACGGTGTTGTTTGTCCGACACAAGTTGCGTCGGCCCAATATGATCTATGTTCCCGGGACGCCCTGGCGGCCTCCTGAGATCAAAGAACAGGGCAATGCGGCTGTTCTGAGCAAGGATGCGGAACCGCCGGCTCCGGATCATTCGGCGGAGTCTGAGGGACAGGGCAGGGCCAAAGAAGGTTAGGCAACTTCCCGAAGCCTAAAGGAGATGGGCGATGGATTACGAGTGTATCGAGTCAGCGCTGCGCTCATGTCGTGCCGATTATGCAGAGTTCCGGTCAGAAAGGCGGCGGGTTACAAGGATCGTCTATCTAGGGCGTCGCTTGGAGACGGTTGATACGACCCTGGACGAAGGGGGCATCGTGCGGGTGTTGGTCCGCAATGGGGGATGGGGCATCTCCACGTTCAACAGCCTGGACAACCTGGAGCATCGTTTCGATCAAGCCTACCAGAGCGCTCGGTTGGTGCAGGCGGAGCCCATTAGCTTGGCGCCGGTAGCCTTTGCACACGATGAGATAAGGGCTACATTGGGCACCGACTTCCGCCATGTCCCGCTCGTCCGGAAAAAGGAGCTGATTGAAGGTTATAATGATATTTTGCTCTCGTTCGGGCGCATTGTAGATACTCAGGCCGTTTATATGGATGAGTTCGTCACCGTCACGTACATGAACTCTGAGGGCGCTTTTATCATTGAGGAGCGTCCAATGGTTACCGTCTATCTAGCGGCTACGGCTAGGGAGGGGAGTAACGTCCAACGGGCAGCCGATGGGGTCTCGGTCCCTGCAGGCTATGAGCGAGTCTTGGGTTTGGAGGAGATGGCTCGCAAGGTGGCTCAGCGCGCTGTTGATCTACTCGCGGCAGAGACTGTGGTTGGGGGTGTGTATCCCGTGATTTGCGATCCCAAGCTGGCCGGCGTCTTCATCCACGAGGCTTTTGGACATCTGTCAGAGGCCGATTTTGTCTATGCTAATCCCCAGGCGCAAGAGATGATGGTTTTAGGACGTCGCTTTGGGCGCGATATCTTGACCATCGTGGACGATGGAACCTTACCCGGGATGCGGGGTACTCACCGTTACGATGATGAGGGTACTCCTACGAGGCGCACCGAGTTGGTGAAGCAAGGGATCCTGACAGGACGCCTTCACTCCCGTGAGACAGCGGCGCGCATGGGCGAGGCCGTTACGGGCAATGCCCGGGCCACCAGCTATCGTTATCCGCCCATCGTGCGCATGACGAACACGTTCATCGAGCAGGGTGAAGCCTCGTTTGAGGAGATGATTTCCGAGATCAAGCTGGGTGTTTACGCCTGCGATACGGCTGGTGGCCAGACCATGTTGGAAAATTTTTCTTTCAGTGCCGGATACGGCTACATGATCCGCGATGGTCGCATTGCCGAGATGGTTCGGGACGTCGTTCTCAGTGGCAATTTATTCAGTACCTTGCAGCAGATAGATGCTATTGGCAACGATCTGACTTTTAGCCAGTTTGGGATGTGTGGTAAGGGCCAAGGCGGTGGGCTGCCTGTGGGTATTGGGGCGCCCCATATTCGCATTCAGGGCGTTGTCATCGGTGGACGCTAGCGAAGGAGGCTGCGACGACGATGGAGGATATATTGACGGCTTTGCGTGATAAGGCCGAGCAGGCAGAGGTGTACTCTCTGGAAGAAGAGTCTACCTTGATCAGTTTTGAGGCTAATGTTATGAAGTCAGCTCGGGTGGAGCAGAGACAGGGAGTTGCCTTACGAGCTGTCTGTAAAGGGCGGATGGGTTTTGCGGCTGCGGGTGGCAGAGCGACTAAGGAAGAGCTCATTGACAATTTATTGGCTTCGGCGCAATATGGAGACGAGGTACCGATCTCTTTTCCTCCGGCCATGCCAGGCCCTGATGTGGTAACGTATGATCCCACCCTGGCTGAAGTGCCCTTTTCACGCCTGGTAGAGATCGGGCGAGAGATTATCGCCTTATTGCTTGAGGCTGATCCTGATGCCAAGATCGGGGTAGATATAGAGCGTGGTCTGACTCGTTGGTCGCTTGGCAATAGTGCGGGCGCACAGATAAGCCGTCAGACATCCAATTTCTCTGTTAGCATTAGCGTGGAACGCGTACGAGGTGATGACGTCCTGCTCATCTATGACTGGGTCAGTGGTATCTCATTGACCGATGCGTATCGTGAAGTGGCACAGCGTTTGGGAGTTAAGATGGAGTTGGCGAAAAGGAGCGCAAGCCTCGTCTCAGGGCGTATGCCCGTCCTGTTTTCGCCTGTTGGGGGGTTAGTCCTTGCACTACCCATCATGCAGGCTGTTAATGGCAAGAACGTCCAGCGCGGCGTCTCGCCCATGTCTGACAAGTTGGGGCAGGTGATTTTCGACCGCAAGATAACGCTTTGGGATGATCCGACACTTCCCGATCGGCCTGGCAGCGGAAGTCATGATGGCGAGGGGGTTCCTTGCCGACGCAAGGCCTTAATCCAGGAAGGGAGCTGCAGTGGCTTCTTGTATGACCTCAAGACGGCGGCGCTGATGGGTACGGAGAGCACCGGCAACGGAGCACGAAGCCTTTTTTCCCCGCCCCAACCCTCGCCATCCAATTTGGTCATGGAACCCGGTGATCGTTCACTGGCGGATATCCTTGCCACCATGCGACATGGGCTTTTGGTTGAATTTGCCTTGGGTTTGGGGCAAGGAAACACGATCAGCGGAGCGTTTTCCAATACCTTGGGATTGGCTTATGTGGTGGAGCGAGGGGAGATCGTTGGACGTGTAAAAGATGTCTCTATTGCCGGCAACATCTATGAGCACTTGCGTGAAGTGGCGGCCGTAAGCCAAGAGAGCCACTGGGTCTATGGGCAGATCAAGATGCCTTACATCCTCTTGCCCGAGCTCAATGTTACCTGCAAGCGTTAAGAGACAGAAAAGCCTCGCGCGCGCAGGCTCTTTCGCTTTCTAAGACGCCTGCTGAGGGACGGAAGGGCTAGTGAGCGCGAGAAAGTTTCAGACGCTCGATCAAGAATACCGTGATCACCCCGAATCCAAAGCCTAAAAAAATGAATAGTGCCTCACGACTTGAGCGAACGATAAATCCTGAGAGAAAAATCATCAGAAGAGAGGTCGCTAAGGTTACCCCCAAAGTTGTGCGCAAATCCTGAACCATCTCCCCACTCCCGAGTGAACTTTGCCTGGTGCCGGATGGGCCTCCACCCTATCCGGGGCATTATTTCGCGTCTTCTATAGTATAGCGCACTCAGGTTTCTAGCAGGTTACTAGGGGGTAACGATTTGGTTAACGTTCTCACTTGGAGGCAGGAAGCTGCTTGGCCCAGATGAGGTCATATTCTCCTGTGGGTCGAAAGCCGAGTCCTTCGTAAAGGGCCCTGGCCGAAGCGTTATCCTCTTGGGTGTTTAGATATACTACCTTGAGGTCAGCCTCTCTCAACAAAGACAGTGCTTCTACCATTAAACGAGTGCCGATGCCCTGGCGTTGATGATCGGGCGCTACCGCGACGCGCCCGATGTGCGCCTCATCGCCTTGGCGCTCGGCCAGTAAGTAACCCACAAGGCGTCGGTTCAATTCAGCTACGAGCAGGTAAGCCGCACTGCGGATCGCGTCTTGCAGAATGGTCGGGTTGAGTTGCCAGAAGGGCTCAAAGGCTTCGGCGTCAAGGGCTACGAGGGCTACATGGTCGTCAGGGGAAGCTCGGCGCACGTTGATCTTCAGATTGCCTTTTTTGGTTATCTGCCAATCTTGCTTGATATAGACGATCACTTTGTCGTAGAGCCGATATCCTTGGATGGCGAGGCCATTGAGCAGCCAATTCGGGGCGTTTGTGAAGCTCATCCAACGTGCCCCTCGTTCAGCCAAGCGACCTTCAGCGTACGGTAGGAGTTCGTTGAGCACGAGCTGTAGGTCGCTCTCGTCTCGCAGGGCTAGAATGTGCGCCGCAGCCACGGGGCTGCGATAGAGGCTGGAGAGCAAAGCTGCGCGGAGAATCCCCTTGTGCACACATAGGGCACTAGGTTGATGAGCTAACAATTCGAATAGGTTCTCTTGTTCTCGGAATTGGTAAATCCATCGCGAGCTCTCTAAAAGCCACAACAAGCTGACATAGTCCCGGAGGCTTCCCTGACGTACCGGCTCTCCCGGGGCTGATAAACCGTTGTCCTGAGGCATTACGCAACCCACTTGCCTTTCTCCTTACCGAAGGAGGGGTAGTGGCCAGATCTGAGCTGACCGCCATAGACCCCTATGATAGCGGAGGTTCTCCCTGAAAGCTTTGCACCAGAGCGGCCGCTCGGTGGATGGCCTCGGCTGTGCCGACAAGCAGCAGGCGCAGGGCGCCCTCAGCCCCCGCGATCCCTCCGGCAGCGACAGGGTAAGCCTCTACAGCGCAAAGCGTCCTGAGGGCCTCGATCTCGGTAAAGATGATCCCGCGTACCGGCCAGAGCGCGTGCACCGTCCCTAGCGTTCCATCCGGAGCGGCCAGGATCTCGCTTGCTTTCTCAATATTAAAGGGCACCTCTTTTTCTAGGCCAACGGGAATAAGCAAACGCAACTCTTTGGTCTGGAGTGCCCGGAGCACTTCGCCTATCGTGCCGCCGGTAGGACTTCCCACCGTGATCCCAGCCAGTCTTCGCTCATAGTTCAGCGCGTTAGCGCCTTTGATGAACAGGTCGCCCGCCTGCATCACCCTTAAGGCGCTCACGCGGTTCAGGCTAGGGTCTGGTTTGCCATCAACAAGCACCAAATCTGGCAGTGCTTGTATCTCCCGATGGTGGACTCTTTTAGCCGGCTGCGTGCATCCAGTTACATAAGCCCGCTTGTCAATCGCTTGCCCTGTGAGCTCCTCATAGATGTAGGCATTGGTGCTGCCCGGAGCCAAGACGATGATACCTTTGTGCAGTTTCTCTTGGACGATATCCAGAGCGACTACTCCTTTGGCAATCAGGCGCTTGCTCTCTGCAACGGTCAGCACGATCTCTGTTCTCACGTTGCTCCCTTAGCGAACTGTGATGCGCGATTTAATCTGTTCGTAACGAGCTGGGCCAATCCCTTGCACTTCCATGATCTGGGCGGGGTCTGTGAAAGGTCCGTGTTCATTGCGGTAAGCAATGATCCGCTGAGCATAGACGGGCCCGATCCCCGGCAAGGCTTCCAACTCCTCCGCAGTTGCGGTGTTGAGGTTCACCATGCCATCGCTCTCTCCGCCGCTGTGGCTGATAGCAGGAGGGGTGTGGCTTGGAGACAACGTGGCCCCTTTCCCGGGAATCACGATCTGCTGGGCGTCTTGCACATAGGCAGCCAAGTTGATTCTTTCCTGATCGGCATCTGCGGCCAGGCCACCTGCCGCCTCTATGGCCTGGAGGAGGCGGCTTCCCGGAGGGAGGGA
>DAOTVR010000118.1:0-2713 GCA_034436315.1 Anaerolineae bacterium | reverse complement strand
ATATCGCCTTCTCTGCGCCCGTTCAAGGCCAGGCGGTGCGCGCCGTGGTGGACCTGACTACGCGGACCAGCGCGGCCACCGCTCGCGTGGATTACTATGTGGACGATGTCCTGCGGGCCAGCGACACCAGCGAGCCGTTCCTCTGGAAGTGGAACACCTCGGACGAGGCCGAGGGCCAACATCGGCTGCGCGTCGTGGCTTCTAATGCCGCCGGGACGAGCGAGGCCGCCGTGCAAGTCACTGTAGATAATACCCCACCTACTGGCTCGGCGACGGTGCCGCCATGGGTGAACTCCACGCGAGTGGGCTTTACCCTCTCTAGCCCCGATGCGACCAGGGTGCAATTTAGCAACGCCTGGGCCTGGGAAGGCGAGGCACTCTATCACGAGGCCAATACCGGCCGCCTGGTGAGCGATACGGCGGCGCTAAACGGCCAGGCCTGGGATGGGCGGGCCGGCGTGGATCGTGCCGGGGCCTGGTTCGGGCCTTATACGTGCGATCTACCCACCTGGAGGGATTATCAGGTCTATTTCCGGCTCAGGACGCCGAGCCGCTCGGCGAACGCGGAGCTGGCCCTTCTGGACGTAGTAGACAATCAGGGGCGGCGAACCTATGATCAGCGCCTCCTCAGCGGCGCGGACTTTCAGCGGGATAACGTCTATGAGGAGTTTCGCCTGGATCTGGCTTACAAAGGCCGTTCACCCACCTGTGCTGACCCGAATATCAGCGACGGACTGGAGTTTCGCACCGCCTTTCGCTCCACGGGTGACCTTTACCTGGATCGGGTGATCGTCTTTGGCGCGCCGCAGTCGTTGAGTACCGGAACGTTATATTGGACTGTCGCCTCGCGCGAGGGTCCGCAGGCAGTCACGGTGCGCTTCTTGGACGCTGCGGGCAACGCCAAGGATCAGGTGGTGACGGTAAGGTTGGATTGGACGGCCCCGCGCTGGCTCAGCTTTGGCCCACGTACGGCTCTCGTCCAGGATGTCCTCTCCGGCCTGGATACCACCAGCGCCGCCTGGTCGGTCTCGCAGGATGGAGGCGTTACCTGGGGTGCTTGGCAGCCGATCACCTTGGCCGCCAGCCCGGGCATTACCACCCCTCAGACGCTCACCGCCCCTGAGGTGAGCGGCACCCATCTACGCTTCCGCGTGCGCGACATGGCCGGCAACCTGAGCCAGAGCGAGCCGCAGCCGCTCCCCCTGACCCCCACGGCTACGGCGACGGCCACCTCAACACCCACTTTGACGAGCACGCCCACAGTAACCCCGACGCCCTCCCCCACCGAGACGACGACGCCAACGCCGGAGGGGACGCTTCTTACAGTGACCCCGACCCCGGAGAGTACCTTGCCCGTGGAGACGCCCACGCCAACCGATAGGCCGCAAAACTGGATTTGGCTGCCCCTGGTCTTGAGCGATTCCAGCTGATCGACTCAGAGGTTTAGCCGCGCAAAAGCCCACGGCGCGAGGTATAGCGCCCAGAAGACGACCAATCCATAGCGGATGTAACGGCCGAACAGCGCCAGCGCGACCGGCTTGGCCGGGGTGAGGAGCTTTAGCCCCAACCAGAGGATCAGCACGCCCGCCAGGCCGATGATGAAGCGCAGGGCACGCTTGGCCCATGGCCCTTTGACCTCGAAACGCGCCGGGTGATGCAAGGATAGGACGAAGGCCAGCCCCAGGCCCAAGATCATCCCGGCCACCGTGACGCCTCCTGCGAGATCACGCGGGGCGATGGCCGGCTTGCCGGATTTGGTTGCCATGACCAGGGCGGCGTTTCGCTCCCAGAGAACCGGGTCGGGCAAGGGGGCAATGGCTGCCAAGATGCCGCCGGAAAGCGCTAAGAAAACGAGCGAGAGGGCCGAAGCCAAGGCAAGCTGTTGCCACAGCTTTAGCCGCTTGAGCCAGGCGACGACGGGGCGCTCCCAAGCCAGAAACGCTCCCAATACGAGCGCGCCAAAGATCCACCCGGCCAAGACATCCAGGGGAAAGTGCACCCCCAGGTAAAGGCGCGAGAGCGAGATCAAGAAGATGAGCGCCAGCGCCGCCGCCCAAGCCCAGGGCCTCTTCACCTGGGCGGCCAGAAAGCCCCACACCGAGGTGGCATTCATGGCATGCCCTGAGGGGAGGCCGTAGCTGATCTCGCTGCTCAACGCCCTGATGCGTGGATCAACCCAATAGGGGCGCGGCAGGTGAAAGGCGAGCTTGAGCAGGCCGTTCAGCCCGTTAGATAGGATCAACAGCACGGCCAGGCGCGCTCCCAGGGCCGGAGCGATGCACCAATAGAGCGCGGGCATGACAAAAAGGAAGAACTCTTCCTGGCCCAGGAAGGTGAACAGGCGCATGAGGCCACTTAGCCAAGGGACATTTTGCAAGGCCAGGATAATGTCGGTCCCCCAGCGTATCAGGGCATCCATGTCCCCCTGCTAAGATGAGATGGCTAGGCCGATGTTCTCCTCTTGCGCGCGCAGCCGGCCGTGGCCGCCAGCCTACAGGACGATCACCCAACCATGGAGGGGAAGGGCTCTAATCCTCCTCCCGCTCCAGGATGCGCACCGGAACTTGGCAAAGCTGCGCGAAACGCTCCGCATCGGCCTTTGAGCCTACGATGTTGCCCCAGTGCATGGGGACGGCCACCTTAGGTTTCATGGCGTTGACCGCCTCAGCGGCCTCACGCGCGTCCATAGTGTATTTGCCGCCCACCGGCAAGA
>DAOTVR010000117.1:0-2144 GCA_034436315.1 Anaerolineae bacterium | reverse complement strand
ACGAGGTGGAGGGGCATCGCGAGGTGGGCCGGCGCTGCGCCCGTGGGCTGGCCGGGTTGGTCACCGTGGGCCCTCGGGCCCGGCTGATCGCCGAAAGCGCCCTGGAGGCGGGTTTGCCCGCCTCGGCGATCCATATGACGGCGAACAGCGCGGAGGCTTTGGAGGTCCTCTCCGTCCTTTTGCGAGAAGGAGACGTCTTGTTGGTCAAAGGATCGCGGGCCATGGGCTTGGAGGCGATCGTCAGCGCCTTGGAGGAGCGCTCCCCATGAGCGCCCCCTTGTGGTTGGCCGGGGTCGCCTTTCTGCTCCTCGTGCCCTGGGGCGGCTGGGTTGAGCGTGAGCTGCTGCGGCACGGCATCGGCAAGCGCATCCGCGTGGACGGGCCGGCCTCGCATCAGCTCAAGTCGGGGACGGCCACCATGGGCGGGTTGTACTTCCTCGCCGGCCTGGGCATCTTTTCCGTGGGCCTGGCCCTCGCGGGGCACGCGGAGGTCTGGCTGCCCTTTGGGGCCATGTTGGGCTTTGGGCTACTGGGGGCCTTTGACGATTGGCGCGGGCTGAAGGATGTCCAGGGCGTGGGCTGGCTGGCGCGGTCCAAGTTCTGGTGGCAATGGGGGCTGGGCATCGTCCTGGCGCTGCTTTTATTCTATGCTTCCGAAGCCCATGTGCTCGTCCTGCCGCTCTCCGGCCGGGCGCTGGATATCGGCTGGTGGTATGTGCCCCTCGGCGCCCTGCTCATCGTGGGGTTCAGTAACGCGGTGAACTTGACCGACGGCCTTGACGGGCTGGCGGGAGGGACCGCGGCGATAGCCTATGGCGCTTACGGGCTCCTGGCCGCGGCCAGGGGGTTATCCGGCCTGAGCCTCTTTTGTTTTGCCCTGGTGGGCGCGCTTTTAGCTTTCCTGTGGTTCAATGTCCATCCGGCGCGGATGTTCATGGGCGATACGGGGTCTCAGGCCCTGGGGGCGGGGCTGGCGGCTGTGGCCATGTTGTCGGGCCATTGGTTGCTCCTGCCCCTGATCGGCCTGGTCTTTGTGGCCGAGGCCCTCTCGGTGATGGTACAGGTCGGTTACTTCAAGTTCACTCGGCGCCGCTACGGCGAAGGACGGCGCGTCCTGCGCATGGCCCCTTTGCATCATCATTACGAGTTGGGGGGCTGGTCGGAGGTGCAGGTCACCTCGCGTTTTTGGATCGTGGCCGCCGTCGTCGGGGCGCTGGGGGTGGCTTTAGGGATGAGGTAGGCTGGCGACGATGTCCGTGGAGATCTTCCGAGGGCTTAAAGCGCTGATCATCGGGGCCGCCCGGGAGGGCACGGCCCTGGCTCGTTACCTGGTGCGCTGCGGCGCTCAGGTCACGTTGAGCGATTCCAAGCCGGCCCACGCTCTGGCCAAGCACCTGGCCGGCACGGGGCCGGAGGTGCGCTTGGTCTTGGGGGCGCTCCCGACGGGCCTTTCGGATGTGGACGTGCTCTTCCTGAGCCCCGGCGTGCCTCCCTCGGCGGAGATCGTGCGCCGGGCGCGAGAGCAGGGCTTGCCCATCAGCAGCGAGCCGCGCTTGTTCACCCAACTTTGCCCTGCGCCCGTCGTGGGCATCACCGGCTCCAGCGGCAAGACGACGACGACCACGCTCATCGGCGAGATGTACGCTGCGGATGGCTCCGTGACCTGGGTGGGGGGCAATATCGGCCGCCCCTTGATCGAGAGGCTCCTGGAGCCGCAGCGCCCGGAGCACGTGGTCATGGAGTTATCCAGCTTTCAGTTGGAGCTCTTTTCGCCGGAATACCAAGGGCCGATGGTGAACGAGCGCCGCTCTCCGGCTTCGCGGGCCATCTCGCTGGAGGGTTGGAGCCCCCATGTCGCCGTCGTCACCAATATCACCCCCAATCACCTGGATCGCCATCCTTCCATGGCCGACTATGTGCGGGCCAAGTCGCATATCGTGGCCTTCCAGTCGCCCGATGATTGGGCGGTCTTGAACCTGGATAACGCCTATACGCCCGAGCTGGCCGCGCGGACCCCGGCGCGGGTGCTCCATTTCAGCTTGGAGCAGCCCGTGAAGCGGGGGGCTTTCCTGCGAGGGGAGGAGTTGGTCTTGCGCTTGGACGACGCCGAGCGCGTGCTCTGCCCGCTTTCGGCGATCAAGTTG
>DAOTVR010000116.1:0-36755 GCA_034436315.1 Anaerolineae bacterium | reverse complement strand
GGGAGCCGAGTGGCTGCACGTGGTCAACCTGGATGGAGCGTTGGGGCATTCGGGGGCGGAGAACCTGCGGGCCTTGGGGCGCATCTTGGCCGCCGTGAAGCTGCCCGTGCAATTCGGTGGAGGGTTGCGCTCGCTGGATGATGTGCAGCGATTGCTTGAGCTCGGCGTGGCGCGGGTCATCCTTGGGACGGTGGCCGTGCGCGAGCCGCAAGTGGTGGCCGAAGCTCTGGCGCGCTATGGACCCGAGCGGGTGAGTGTGGGGATCGACGCCCGCGAGGGGCGCGTGGCCATCCATGGCTGGGTGGCTATGGCCGACGTGGACGCCTTGGAGCTGGCCGGGCGGATGCGCGCCCTAGGGGTGACGCGTGTGGTTTACACCGACGTGGGGCGCGACGGCACGTTGACCGGGGTGAACCTGGAAGCCACGGTGCGCTTGGCGCGCCTCTCGGGACTGAAGGTGATCGCCTCCGGCGGGGTGGCCTCGGTGGAAGATATTCGTGCTCTGTGTGCGCACGAGGCCGAAGGGATCGAGGGGGTGATCATCGGCATGGCTCTTTACCGGGGTATGGTGCGCCTAGGGGAGGCCCTGCGGGCAGCGCGAGGGGATCCTTCGCTGTGCTCAGGGTAGGGTGATGCTATAAGGAGGTTGGGCGATGTTAGCCAAACGGGTTATCCCTTGTCTGGATGTGATGAACGGCCGCGTGGTGAAGGGGGTGCATTTCGTCTCCTTGCGCGATGCCGGCGATCCTGTGGAGCATGCCCAGGTCTATAGCCAGGAGCGCGCGGACGAGCTGGTCTTTTTGGATATCACCGCCACCTACGAGCGACGGGATATCGTCGTGGATATGGTGCGGCGGGTAGCCGATGCGATCAATATCCCCTTCACCGTGGGCGGGGGCTTGCGCACAGTGGAGGATTTGCGCACCATCCTGCTCGCCGGGGCGGACAAGACTTCTATCAACAGCGCCGCCGTGCGCACACCGGAACTCATTGATGAGGGAGCCAAACGCTTTGGCTCGCAGTGCATCGTGGTGGCCATTGACGTCAAGCGCGAACCTGAGGGCTGGTGGCAGGTGTATATTGACGGCGGGCGCACCCCCACCGGCAAGGAGGCCGTGGCCTGGGCGCGCGAGGTAGAGAGCCGTGGAGCGGGGGAGATCCTCCTCACCAGCATGGATCGCGATGGCACCAAGGATGGCTATGACTTGGAGGTGACCCGCGCCGTGGCCGACGCGGTCTCCATCCCGGTGATCGCCTCCGGCGGGGCGGGCAAGTTAGAGCACTTTTACGAGGCCTTGACCATCGGGGGCGCAAGCGCCGTGTTGGCCGCCTCGCTCTTTCATTTCCGCGAGCTGAGCGTCTCTCAGGTGAAGGAATATCTGGCCCAACGTGGCCTGCCCGTCAGGCGCTAGGTACAGGCGATGAGCACATCCGAGCGAGAACGTGTGCGCGTTGAGGAGCTTGTCTGGGACGAGAGGGGCCTCATCCCTGCCATCGTACAGGATGCGGAGAGTGGCGAGGTCTTGATGTTGGCCTACATGGATCGTCGGGCGTTGGAGCTGAGCCTAGAGCAGGGCGAGGTGTGGCTGTGGAGCCGCAGCCGAGGGGCGCTCTGGCACAAGGGAAGCACCTCGGGTCATACCCAGACCATCTGCGAGATCCGCGTGGATTGCGATGCGGATGCTCTGCTCGTCTTGGTGCACCCTAAAGGCCCGGCCTGTCACACAGGGGCCAGGAGCTGCTTTTTTCGCACACTGGACAAGTAACCGCCGTCGCGGCTTGCGGCCGCGAAAGGGGTTCAGAGGAGGGTTGATGAGCGAGACGATCGAGGCCCTGGTGGCCACTATTCAGGAGCGCAAGAACCATCCCCGCGAGGGCTCCTACACCTGCAAGCTCCTGGCCGCCGGCGATGCGGAGATGCTCAAGAAGATAGGCGAGGAGGCGGCGGAGGTGCTCGTCGCCGGAGCCTTGGAAGGCCGCGAGCGACTGATCTACGAGGCCGCTGACCTGATCTATCACCTCTTGGTGCTACTCGTCGCCCGGGGGCTGGATTGGGCCGACGTGGAGGCGGAGTTACGGCGGCGGTTCAAATGACGATGAGCAAGGCCCCCCTCTCTTCCCCTATTGCGGCCATTCTCTTTGACCTGGATGGTACGCTGATAGAGACCGATAACCGCTGGGTAGCGATCTTGGAGCAAAAGCTCGCCCCCCTCAAGCGCCTGGCGCCCCGCTTGGATACCCATGCCTTGGCGCGTAAACTGGTCATGGCCAGCGAGACGCCCACGAACTATGTCCTCTCCCTCATAGAGCACTTGGGGCTATCTAGTAGCTTTTTCGGCCTGACGGATCGTCTGCGCCGCTCTAAAGGGCTGGCCACGCGCGAGGATGCGGAGCTGGTAGAGGGCAGCGCAGAGCTTTTGGAAGCCCTGGAGGGACGGTTTGGTTTGGCTGTGGTCACCACGCGGGCGCGCCCCGAGGCCTATGCGTTCATTCAACACGCCGGCATCGCGCGCTTTTTCCCCGTGGTCGTCACCCGCCAAGACGTGTTGCGCATGAAGCCCCATCCGGAGCCGGTGCGCAAAGCAGCGGCCTTATTGGGCGTGCGGCCCGAAGAATGTCTAATGATCGGTGATACCGTGCCCGATATCCGCGCTGCGCGGCGCGCAGGGGCCCTGGCCGTGGGTGTGCTTTCGGGCTTTGGGGAAAAGGCAGAACTGGAGCGCGCCGGCGCGCATTTGATCCTGGAGCGCGCGGCACAGATCCTGGATTACCTCCCTAGCTAGGGTGGATCCGGACTCTCGCAGCCTTGTGCCCGCTGACGCCCACAAGGGGCTGGGCTACCGTTTTTTGCGAACACAGCCCGGATCACTCGCCGCCAGCGGCCTTCGCCGCCTCACCGGGCTGGAGTCGCCAGAGCTTATCGGGGCTCTCCAGGCGATCCAGGTAGAGGATGCCGTCCAGGTGATCTAACTCGTGTTGAAAGGCCTGGGCCAAGAGGTCCTCGCCACGATAGCGCACGGTCTTGCCGTTCAAATCCTGCCCACGAATGGTCACCCGAGTGGCGCGTTTGACCCTACCCCGGTAGCCAGGTACGGAGAGACAACCCTCCTCCATCTCCTCTTCGCCCTCTTTGCGGATGATCTCAGGATTGACCAACACATAGGAGGCTGCCGGAGCGATCTCTCGGCCCTGTTCGTCGGTCTCGGCGGGCATTTCCACGATGAAAACGCGCTGCAAGACGCCGATTTGCGGGGCGGCCAAGCCCAGCCCTTTGGCGGCGTGAAGCGAGTCAAACATATCCTTGACCAATTGGCGAAGGCCATCGCCGAAATGGGTGACCTTTTTGGATTTTCTCCTCAACAGGGGGTTTTCTGCCGTGAGGATAGGTCGCACAGCCATAGATTCTCCGAATCGTTCCATCAATGAGATCACATACTTTCTTATTATAGATTCAGCGGACTTGGGTGTCAAAATACGACTCTCCTAGTCCGCTTTGGGCCGGAAGGCCGGCAAATGTGGTCCGTCAAACCTGAATTGAGGTTGTCTCACGTTAGGTCGGGACTATAATTTGTTCTGTTTGGGAGGGAGAATGAGCGAACGAGTGACCGTGATCGCTACGGTGTTAAACGAGGCCGAGGCCATTGAAGCCCTTTTGCAATCTTTGGAGCGGCAAACTCGCCCGCCTGATGAGGTGATCATCGTGGATGGCGGCTCCACGGACGGCACATTGGAGAAGCTAGAGCACTTTGCCCGGCAGGGCAGGCTGCCGCTGAGAGTGCTCTCTTGGCCGGGATGCAATATCTCCCAAGGGCGTAACCTGGCGATCCGGGCCGCCCAGGGAGCGCTCATCGCCTCTACCGATGCCGGCGTGCGCCTAGAGGACGATTGGTTGGAGCGACTGATCGCGCCCTTTGAGGGCGAGCGTCCTCCCGATGTAGTTGGCGGCTTCTTCCTGGCCGATCCTCGTTCTCCCTTTGAGTTAGCCCTGGGCGCAGTAACCTTGCCCCTACCGGAGGAGATCAAGGCGGAGCGCTTCTACCCCTCCTCGCGCTCGGTAGCCTTCCGCCGTGAGGCCTGGCAGGCTGTTGGGGGCTATCCCGAATGGTTGGATTATTGCGAGGACCTGCTTTTTGATTTCGCCTTGCGCGATGCGGGTTACTCTTTCGCCTTTGCCCCGCAGGCATTGGTGCACTTTCGCCCACGGAAGACGTTGGCGGCCTTTTTCAAGCAGTATTATCGCTACGCTCGGGGCGATGGCAAAGCCGATTTTTGGCGCGTTCGCCACGCCATCCGCTATGCGACCTATCTGATCGCCTTGCCGCTACTCATAGCCTTGACGTTAGGACATCACCCGCTGTGGGTTATGGCTTTGGTAGCGGGATTTGAGGCGATGATGCGGACGCCTTTGCGGCGGATCGGCCCGAGATTAAAAACACTGCCCCTGCGTGAACGACTTATAGTCCTGGGATGGTTGCCCATCATTCGCCTGACGGGCGATGTCGCCAAGATGGTCGGTTACCCTGTGGGGGTCTGGTGGCGTTTGCGTTACGCCCCGAAGATCGCCTGGCCAAAGAGGCAATTCTAGGCAACCGGGAACTCGGGCGGCGCCGGACACGTCTAGAGAAGGTAAAATGGGCTGGCGAAGGGGATACACAGGGCGATGACGGAGCTCGCCCGCGACACATTCCGTTAGGCATGTATTGCCAGAGGGTTGGTTTGTGTTATAATGTGTTCATCGCACGATCTCGGCATGGGGATGTGGGATGAATAGAGCCAAATTCTGGCTAGCGCTCCTTACCGTAGGCGTGGATGCCCTTATGGCCGCCATCGCCTTCTATCTGGCCTATAAAGCGCGGAGCCTCATTCCTTTTCCTACTCCTTTGAAGCTGGGGCGCTTCCTGGGTTATGTGGATTTACTCTTTGTCCACGTTCTTAGCGTGTTGTTGACCTTTTTCTTCTTTCGCCTCTATCACCTGGGGCGGGGGATCTCGCATTTTGACCTCTTTTATTCTATCCTCTCCGCTGTTTCTGTTGCTACCATCGTCGCTACCGCTGTAACCTATCTCCTTCGCCAAAGCGATCGTGAACTGACTCGTGGAGTCATCCTCTATAGCTGGGCGCTGACGACGATCTCCGTTGGCCTGGGGCGCATCGTCACCGAGCGCGTTAAAGGCCAGGTGCGAAAGAAGTATCCCGATCGGCTGCTTTTGGTGGGGACGGGGGACGTAGCGCGCGTGATCTTGCAAAAGACCCTCCAATCCCCTCAACTGGGCTATAAGGTGGTGGGTTTAGTGGGCGAGAACGGTGGGGGAGAGGTTGCGGGAGTACCCGTGTTGGGCTCGCGGGCCCAATTGGCCGAAGTGTTGCGCCAGCACCAGGTAGACGAGGTGGTCATCGCCCTGCCCGAGGCCTCTCATGAGGAACTTTTGGACATGATCGGCGCCTGTGAGAGCGTCCACGCTACCGTGCGCATTTTCCCCGACTTTTTCCAGATCATCGCCTCAGAGATGAGCATCGGCGATCTAGATGGTCTGCCTCTGTTGACCGTGCGCGATGTGGCCTTGCGAGGGTGGAGATTAGCTGTAAAGCGGGCGATGGATATCGTGGGCAGCGCCTGTGCTCTGATCATCCTTTCGCCCTTGATGCTCTTGATCGCCCTCTTGATCAAGCTGGATTCCAAAGGCCCGGTCTTTTACACCCAAGAGCGTGTGGGCCTAGATGGCAAGCCCTTTCCCATCATCAAGTTCCGTTCCATGCGCGTGGATGCTGAGCAACATTCCGGGCCTGTGTGGGCTACTGCAGATGATCCGCGCAAGACGCGTTTGGGAGCTTTTCTGCGCAAGACCAACTTGGACGAACTTCCCCAGTTCATCAACGTCTTGCTGGGCGATATGAGCCTCGTCGGGCCGCGCCCTGAGCGTCCCGTCTTCGTAGAGGAGTTCAAAAAGATCGTGCCTCGCTATATGGAGCGGCACAAAGAGAAGGCGGGCCTAACGGGCTGGGCGCAGATCCATGGCTTGCGCGGTGACACCTCTATTGTGGAGCGGACCAAATACGATCTCTACTATATAGAGAACTGGTCGCTCCTGCTTGACCTCAAGATCATCTTGCGCACGATCCTCAATCAATTCCGTGGCAACCGCAATGCCTACTAAGCCCGAAAGCTGCTCTATTCTTGCATGGTGGCGATCGTTTTGAAAAGCCAGCCGTTCAATTCGGGATCGTCGGCGACATCGGGGGTTAGGGTGATGTTGCGCCATTCATGCTTGATGAGCTTTCCGTTCCTATCAAACGAGAGATAGGCCACCCCCACCCTGCGGCCCGCCTCGCCCACGGTGGACACGTCGGAATGGAAAAGCACGGTGCCCGTGCGGGCGGCGACGTAGGGCTTACTCAAGGGCATGTTACGCCCGCAAACGATGACATCGATCCCCCAGACCTTCTCGGCGATCTGAATATCCGTCTCCAGGCCGGCATGGGAAAGGACGATGATAATATCTGCTTTTGTGCGAAGCTCAGGTACCCATTTCAGGGCCGCCTCCACAGGATCGGTGGCGACGATATGGGCTGTGGAGCCCGCTTCGGTCAAGCCTAAAATGCCCACCTTATGGCCGCCGATCTCGCGCACTACGTAAGGCTGGGCAAAGAGTTCCTTGGTGCCGGAGATATAAGCGTTGGCCGAGAGCATGGGGAAGTGAGCCTCAGCCATGCGCTCTCGCAGCTCGTCCAAGGTCAGTGGGCTAAAGTCCAGCAGGGCCAGGGCCATTGCATCGTAACCCATGAGGTTCATCGCCTCAACGCTGGATTTGCCCAAAGTCTTTTTGGCCGGATCGCGATCGGTCAGCAGGGCGGCGCCGGCGTCTACGACGAGCGTGTATTGGGCTTTGCTGCGCTCATTACGGATGATGGTAGCTCTCCGAGCTACGCCCCCGATGGGGGTCTGTCAACCACAGGGCTCTACATAGCCCCAGGTGTCATTGGTGTGAATGAGGGTCAGCTCCAGCGTGCCTTGAGCAGCGGGGGGCTTCCCCTTGCTGAACAACGCTTGTCGCCAAAGGGGCCAATTAGGAGAGAGGACTACACCGAAGGAAAGCAGGACATAGGCCACGAAGGCTCCGAGAAAGAGGGGCCATTCGCGGCGAGGTGGGTGCTCGCCTTGGGCCTTTGTGCTCTCGTTCGTTGCTTGCGAGGCAAGCGGTTTGTCGCTCATGAATGTTCTCCTCTCGCTGAACCCATTCTCCTAAACCTGGCTTTGCCTATGGGCGTGGTCGGTGCCGCAAGTCCGCACATGCGCAGAAGGTTTAACGACTCATCCCTCCTTCGCCAAGCGACAGGCGAAGGCGTCAAAGGCGGCCAAAACGCGTTCCAAGTCCTCCTCGGTATGCGCGGCGGATAGCGCCCCCAGGCCATGCATGACGTGTACGTCCTCTAACAATAGCCCCAGCTTGAGGGCCTCCTCTTGCAGGGTGACGTCGCACAGATTGGGGTCCGTCAGGTCCTCCGCCGAGGAGGGGTAGTGATCCTCGCGCAAAGGGAAATAGACCGAGGCCAATGACCCCTCAGGCAAGATGCCGTTCGCGTGGCCCGTGCAACGCGCGCAGATGCCCCGCTCGGCGAAAACCTTCTCAATGCCCGCCAGCAAGCGCGCGCTCTTGGCAGATAGGAGAGGATAGACCTCCTGCTCGTGGGCGCGCAAGTACTCCACCATGGCCTTGCCCGCGGCGAGGGAAAGCGGATGGGCGGAGAAGGTGCCGCCGTTAAAGAGCACCCGCTTCTTGGCCCCTCGGCTGGCCAGCTCCAAGACGTCCGCGCGCCCGGCCACGGCCACAAGGGGCATCCCGCCGCCGATGATCTTGCCGAAGGTGGAGAGGTCAGGTTGCACGTTGTAGAGCCGCTGTGCACCGGAGGCGCAATAGCGAAAGCCGGTGATGATCTCGTCCAGGATCAATAGCGCCCCATACTTCTGGGTCAGCTCGCGGGCCTCGCGCATGAACTCGGCAGTAGCGGGGATGAAGCCGGCCCCGCCCAGACAAGGCTCAAAGATGAAACAGGCAATGCGGTCGCCCAGGGAGCGAAAAAGCTTGCGCAGGTTATCCACATCGTTGAAGCGGGTGACGAGGATCTCCTCCTGCGTGCTCAAGGGGACGCCCTGAGAATCCACGGCGTCAAAGCCGCGCTCCGAGCGCGCCACTCCCTTCAGCGCCAGGGGATTGGCCCCATGCCAGCCGCCGGCCACCTTGAGCACCAGGTTGCGCCCGGTAAAGGCGCGGGCCAGCATGATGGCGTACATGGTGGCCAGGGTCCCGGCGGTGGTGAAGCGCACGCGCTCCGCGCCCACGGCCTCGGCCAGGAGCAGGGCAAACTCGGCCTCGCGCTCCTCCGGCAAGCCGGTCTGCAGCCCCCAGCCGCGCTCCAACTCGGCAACGAGGGCCTCGCGGATGACCGCCGGGTTATGGCCCAGGATATTGGCATAGTGCCCCTGCCAGAAATCAATGATCTCGTGGCCGTCTATATCCCTCACCCGAGCGCCCTCGGCGGCGACGATGCGAAAGGGATAAGGCTCAAAGAGCCGCGCGTCGTGGCTAACGCCATCCACGAGCACCTGGCGAAAGCGCGCCTGCGCCGCGGCGGATCGGGGATAACGGGCCCGGTAATCGCGGTAAAGGCCCTCTAGCAAACGCCGATGATCACGATCAGCCATCGTATTCGCCCTCTAGTCTTGTTCAGATGCGCGCGATCAGCTCGCCGCGCGAAAAGGTCTTGGAACCGATCCAAATGAGCCAGAGGCCGATGCCCCAAACCAAAAGGCCGATGAGCAAAATCAGCTCCACGCTCAGGAAGAACAGCCCGCTGAGCTGGCCGATCATCAAAAAGAGGATGGGCAACACCAGCATGCCGCTGGCCTGTTGCGCCTCCATAAAGGTCTTGGCCTTGGAAGACATGAGCACGGTGGCCCCCAACCCGGCCACGGAAACCGCCGGCCCCAGCCAGAACACCAACGGCCACCAGGGAGCCGTGGGAAAGAAGACGCGCCCCACAAGATGATAGCCGGCCAGGTTGACCACCAGCCCATACAACACGAAAGAGGCCACGTTCACTACCATCGCCGGGATGAGGGCGATCAACACCTTGGCGAGGAACAGCTCCGTGTCGCTGATCGGCGTATAGAGCAGGCCCTCCAGGGTCTTGCGCTCCTTTTCCCCGGCGAAGCTATCCGCCCCCAGGATGCTGGAGACCATTAGGGGGATGATAAGGAACATGGGGGCAAAGGGGAAATTGGCCATCAACACGGTGAATTGCTGCGATACCGAAAGCCCTCGTAACATGGTCTGAAATTGCGGCGGCAAGCCCTTGAGCAGCCTGCCGAGGTCCTCGAACTCCAACTCGGCCGGATCCAACAGTCGTGGGAGGACCACGGCGACGCCCGGAAAGAGCACCAAGAGGATCGCCGGCACGATGACCATCGGCAGCCAGACCATCTTGTTCTGAAACACCTGCTTCAGGTCTTTGCGCATGATGGCGCGCATCGCCCGCCAGTTCCAGCTCATCGGCCACCTTGCCCCTTCAGGCCCTCGGCCTTGTTGCTGTTGCCTTGGATCTCAAAATAGATCTCCTCCAGGGTGTGCTCCCTAGGGGTCACGCTGTAAATGCGTCCTCCAGCGGCGGCGATGGCCGCCACCACCTCTGGGATGCTCTCCTCGTCCTCAACTTCCAAGAGCAACTTGCCGTGATCCACAGAGCGGCTGAGCACGGCCGGAAGGCGCCCCAAAGCCTCGCTGACCGATGCAGGGGGCTCGCCGTGCAGGTCGACTTCCACCCAAAGGCCATGCCACAATTGCCGGGCCAGCTCTCGCGGCGTCCCCACGGCCTGCAGGACGCCGTGGTCAATGACGCCGACCCGATCGCACAGCCTCTGGGCCTCAGCCAGGTTATGCGTGCAGAGAAAGATCGTGCGTCCCTCACGATGGCTCAAGTCCTGGATCATGTCCCAGACCATGCGGGCAGCCAGCGGATCCAGACTGGCCGTCGGCTCATCCAGGAAGAGCAGCGGGGGCTCGTGCAGTAGGGCGCGGGCGATGGCCAGGCGCTGCTTCATCCCCTTGCTATAGCTGCCCACGCGCTCGTCGGCGCGGTCGCCCAGGCCGAACTGCTCCAAGAGGGCCTCCACGCGCCGGGGGAGCTTGTCCTCGGGCACGCCATAGAGGTCGCCGTAGATGAGGAGGTTCTCACGGGCGGTGAGAGCTTCATAGAGGCTGGGCGTCTCGGTGAGCACGCCCGTCCGCCACCGTATCTCGCTACCGTCTGTGGCCACATCATACCCCAGGACGAGGGCCCTGCCGGCGGTGGCCGTCAATACGCCGTTCAGCAGGCGCACGGTGGTCGTTTTGCCCGCGCCATTCGGCCCCAAGAAACCAAAGACCTCTCCCTGGTCCACGCGCAAATCCAGATGATTTACCGCGACCTTGGGGCCGAAATGTCGCGTCAGCCCCTCGGTGAGGATCGCCTCGGCCATCGCTTTTTCACATCCAGTTGACGCTTTGAGCTATTCGGCTCTGATGGTTCTAATGAGATACTAAACATACAATTACTCCGAAGATAAGTCAAATCAAAGCTCGCTTGCGCCGAACAGGGCTTCTGGTATGAGGGGAGACACGGCGAAGAGATTGACAAGTGGATGGCTGAATGTTATATTCATAGTGCATAATGCATATAGTTGGGTGTGCCCCCAATACTTGTGAAGGGGGCTGCCCTCCTGGGATGATTGCGCGAATAAAAACATAAAAAAAGCGAGGGACATCATGGCAAAAGAGCTCTTTGGGATTATTCCGCCGTTGACCACTCCTTTCACTGCTCAGGGCCAGGTCTATGAAGAGGGGCTGCGCCGCCTGGTCGAGTTCCAGATCGAGAAGGGCTCACATGGTCTCTTTATCTGTGGTACTTACGGCTCCGGTCCGTTGATGACCACGGCGGAGCGCAAGCGCGTGCACGAGATCGTCGTAGACCAGGCCAAGGGGCGCATCAACATCGTGGCCCATGTGGGGGCCGCCTCCACGGCCGAGGCAGTTGAACTGGCCCAACACGCGGAAAGTGTCGGCATCCCCTATGTGGCCTCCATCTCCCCCTTTTACTATCGCCACGACGAGCGCACGGTCGTTGCTTTTTTCCGCACTCTAGTTCAGGCGGTCAAGGCGCCCGTTTACGTCTACAACAACCCCCAAGCTGCTGCGGTCACGGTGACGGCGAGTTTGCTGCGCCGCCTGGCTGAGGTAGGTGTGGCGGGCATCAAAGATAGCGGTTTTAACTACATTGAGTTCACCCATCTGGTGTTGGGCATGAGCGACTATCCCGACTTTCGCTTCATCGTTGGCACGGAGGGCATCGCCCTGCCGGCCTTCATGGCCGGGGCAAAGGGGTGTGTCGCCGGCCTGGCGAACGCGTTCCCCGAGATCATGGTGCAATTGTGGGAGCTTTTCCAAGCAAAAAGGTATGAAGAAGCTGCTGCCTTGCAGCTCAAAGTGAACCGCGCTCGCCAGATCTTGCACATCCCCAGCTCGACGAACGCTGCCTGCTATGCGGCCCTTCATGCGCGGGGGATAGATGTGGGCTATCCCAAGGCGCCCGTGCTGCCGGTGGAAGAGGATAAGGCTGCAGCCATGATCGCTGGGTTCAAAGAGTTGGGCCTCTTATAGGTGTTGAACGATGAACACGGCGACACAGGACACCCGGGCAAGTGGCGTTCGTGCCTCGCAGTCTGAGGAGAGGATACGTGTCGTCTGTATCGGCGAGACCATGCTGATGTTCGCCCCGCCGCCCTATGAGACGATTGAATACTGTAATCATTTCATCGCCTTTCACGGTGGGGCAGAGTCCAATATCGCCATCGGGCTGGAGCGTTTGGGCATCCATACGGGATGGATTGGGAAGCTACCGTGCAACGCCCTGGGGCGCAAGATCGTGAACGAGTTGCGCTCCTTCGGCGTGGACACTTCGGCCGTAGTGTGGGCCGAACAAGGCAGGGTGGGGACGTTTTTCGTGGAGTGGGGGGCACCCCCGCGTCCCCTCAAGACGATCTACGACCGAGCCGGTAGCGCAGCTACAACCTTGACCTTTGAGGATCTCCGTTGGGATTACATCGCCCGTGCGGAGTGGATCGCCCTGACGGGCATTACCCCTGCTTTGAGCGAAACCTGTTACCGGACGGTTTTGGCCGTGGCGCATCGTGCGCGAGAGGCGGGCATCAAGGTGATCTTTGATGTCAACTACCGCGCCTTGCTGTGGCCCGTTGGGAAGGCGCGGGCAGCCTTGGAGGAGATCCTGCCTTTCGTCAACTTACTGATCATGACGGAAGAGGATGCCGTCAGGCTCTTTGGAGCACAGGCGCAGCGCGAGGAGGCCCTGCAAGCTCTCCTGCGGCATTTCTCTCTTGATGCAGTGGTCATGACCTTGGGTGGAGAAGGCAGCATCGCTTACGATGGCCGGGCCTTTTACCGCGCCCCGGGCCATGTGGTGCAGGTCGTCAACCGCCTCGGCGCGGGGGACGCCTTCGTAGCCGGGCTCCTATACGGCTACATCCATTTTGGCCTGCAAGAGGGCCTGCACTATGGGAGCGCGATGTCGGCGCTCAAGCTGACCATCCCCCAGAACATCCCCTTGGTCAACAAGGAGGACGTTGAGCGCCTCGTGAAAGGCGAGAGCACCTCGGTAATACGCTAGGATCAGGCTGGGAGACAAAAAGGAGGCCCTGAATGTGTCAGGCGACGGTTTACATCCTTGAGGATGGCCAACAACGAGAAGTCATGCGCGATGTGGCGCATCTCGTCGTGGTTGAGGGCGGCGTGCGGCTGGAGCAGCTCTTTGAGGAGCCGCGCATCTTACCCGGTCGGATTGCGGAGATTGATTTTCTCAAGCATAGAGTGTACCTGATTCCATCGGAAGCAAAGGAGAGCGATGGCAAGCGACCTTGAGAAGTTGCGGGTTCTGCTACCTCACTGGTGTGAGCACAACACCGAGCATGCGGCCGAATTCCGTGCCTGGGCCGAGAAAGCCGGCCTAGCCCGTGCGGAGATTTTGGAAGCTGCCGAGCATTTAGAACGGGCGAATGAGGCACTGACAGCAGCCCTGGAGAAGCTGGGCGGGCCGCTGCCTGCTGGGCATCATCACTGAAGGAGATCTTATGGCGCGGATCGTTGCTGTGTGTGCCAGCCAACGTCGGAGCGATCCCAAGGTGGACATCGGCGAGGGCGAACTGCGAGCCGGTTACGGCCTGGTGGGTGACTCGCATGCCGGCTTTAGCGAGCGTGAGGTCAGCCTATTGAGCCTAGAGGATATTGAGGAAGCAAACCGCATTCACCATATCGCCGCCATCCCCGGTTCTTTTGCCGAGAACCTCACCGTAGAGGGCCTTGATTTGCTCTCCCTCAAGCCAGGGGATCGCCTGCAGGTGGGACAGGCCCTTCTAGAGGTCGTCCAGATCGGCAAGCCGCCGGAGGTTGCCCATACTTATCATTACCAGGGCGTCTCCATCTTGCCGCTTAGGGGCGTCTTTTGTCGGGTGGTGAAAAGCGGGCGCGTCGCTCGGGGCGATGCCGTTCAGGTCTTGCGGAAGGAGCCTCATGAAGATCACTTGCCTGGTGGATAACGCCGTCAAGCCCTCTTCACCTTATTGGGGAGAACATGGCCTGTCGTTTCTGATTGACTCCGGCGATCAGCGCATCCTCTTGGATACGGGCGCCAGCGGCACGGTATTGCTACACAACCTTCACCTAGTGGAGGTATCCCCCGCGAGCCTTGCAGCCCTAGCGCTCAGCCATGGCCACTCCGATCATACCGGTGGCTTGGCCGCCTTATTGGAGCAGCGTCCCGGCCTGGCCATCTATGTGCATCCCGGCGTCTTGCGCGAACGCTTTTCTCGGCGCGGGGATAGTTTGCGCTCGATCGGCTTGCCGATGGAGGTCTCCCTCCTTCGGGAGCGAGCCACTCTGCACTTGAGCAAAGACCCTCAGGAGGTCATCCCCGGCGTCTGGACAAGCGGTGAGATCGCCGAGCGTCCGGAACCCGAGGGCCGCGGCGAGGGGCATCTGATACGTGAAGGAGATAGCTGGCGCCCCGATCCCTACGAGGACGATATGGCGCTCATCCTACACGGCACAGAGGGGTTGGTGTTGTTATGCGGTTGCTGTCATGCGGGCCTGCTGAACACGATAGCCCATGTGCGGGCAGCCTTCGGCGAGTATCCCCGGATGATCGTCGGGGGCACTCACTTGGTCGCGGCGGATCAGCAGCATCTTCGCCACGTTGTGGAGCGCTTGCAGCGTATGGGCGTCCCCAAGCTATATCCCAATCACTGTACGGGGCAAGCCGCCTACGTTAGCCTGGCTGTGGCCTTGGGCGACCGTGTTTCCCCTTTCCCGGTGGGGAGCACCTTGACGGTTTGAAAATGGGATTGACAGTTTGCCAACTATATGCTATAATCATAGTGCATAACGCACATAGTTGCGCGGGAGTGATAAGTGATGCCCATGAGATGTCGGTTTCGCAGGGGACAATGTATGGGAGGGGTGCAGCCGCGAAGGATCCGCAGGTTTATTGAACCCGCCCTGTTGCTCTTGCTGCACAGCCGCCCGATGCACGGTTACGCTCTTCTGGAGGGCTTGGATCGCCTGGGGTTTGATACCTACCCTGCTGACCCCAGCACGGTCTACCGCATCCTGCGCGACTTGGAAGAGGCGGGGATGATCGAATCCGAGTGGGATGCCGATGAGACGGCCGGCCCGCCGCGACGGGTGTATCGGCTTGCTGCGGCCGGGGATGCTTACCTACGCGACTGGGTGGCAGAACTGCGAGCGACCGATCACCTGTTGCATCGCTTCTTGGAAGCGTATGAGGATCACATGGAGCAGGACGGGATCAAGCCTCAAGCGGAGCTACAAAAAAAGCTCGGTGCAGAAGGCAACACACTTTGAAGAGAGGTGAGAGATGAAGATCGCTTGTGTAACCGATGACGGCACAACCATTAGCGAGCATTTTGGTCGAGCGCGGTATTATGCTGTGCTCACGGTGGAGAGGGGCAAGATCGTGGCCCGCGAACTGCGCGACAAGATGGGGCACCAGCAGTTTATGGCTCAGGGGCACGGGATGTCCGTCGGCGGGCACCACGGCGCGGATCCGGCGAGCCATAACAAACACCTAAGCATGGCCCAGACGATCGCCGATTGCGAGGCCCTCCTTTGCCGAGGGATGGGCTATGGTGCTTACCAGAGCTTGCAACAGTTGGGGATCAGGCCGGTGGTGACGGATGTCGCCGAGATTGATGCCGCGGCATTGGCCTATGCTGAGGGGCGGCTGGCCGATCATCCCGAACGGCTGCATTAACGTGTTCACGCTCACCGAGGATGGATACCGATGCTAAGTGTTTCCGATGTTCGCCAGGCATTAAGCCAAGTCGTGGATCCGGAATTGGGGAAGGACATCGTCAGCCTGGGCATGGTGCGCGAGGTCAATGTCGCCGAGGATGTCGTACGCATTACCATCGCCCTGACGACGATGCAATGCCCACTCAAGCAGCAAATCGTTGACGACGTGCGCGCTCGTGTTGCCTCTCTGAATGGGGCGCCCGAGGTGCAGGTGACCCTGACGGAGATGACCCCTGAGGAACGCGCCCGTCTGGCTGGAGGGAAGGACAGGAAGCAAGAGGGCATGGCGGCACATTTGAACCAGGTCCGGCATGTCCTGGCTATCATGAGCGGCAAAGGAGGCGTGGGCAAGTCCTTAGTGACCAGCCTTTTGGCGGCGGAGCTACGGCGTCGCGATTTGCGCGTGGGCATCCTTGATGCCGATATCACCGGTCCCAGCATCCCCAAGATGTTTGGCCTTACGGAGCGTCCTCAGAGCACACCGATAGGGATCAGCCCTGTGCTGAGCAGGACGGGGATCAGGGTTATGTCCGTTAACCTGTTACTGCCCCGGGAGGATGAGGCGGTGATCTGGCGGGGGCCGCTTATCGCCGGGGCCATCAAGCAGTTCTGGGGGATGTCTTCTGGGCCACATTGGATTACCTATTGGTGGATCTCCCACCGGGCACGGCGGATGCGCCACTGACGGTCATGCAGAGCTTGCCCTTGAACGGCATCCTTCTCGTCACCTCGCCGCAAGACCTGGCCAGTATGGTCGTGCGCAAAGCAGCCAATATGGCAGCGCACCTTGAGGTGCCTATCCTGGGCATCGTTGAGAACATGAGCTATGCCGTCTGCCCTCGTTGCGGCCAACGGTACGAGGTTTTTGGCCAGAGCCATGCCTTTGACATGGCGATGCTTCTGGGGGTGCCGCTCTTGGCACGGATCCCCCTTGATCCATCTCTTAGCGCCCTGGCCGATGAGGGGCGCATTGAGGATTACCGGTTGGACGGCTTTGCGCAAGCCGTAGACGAGCTACTGCAGCGCGTGCCGGAGAAGGCGACGGTGCCCAGGTTCTAAATCAGGGGTTAGACCGCCAGTCAGGGTGATAAAGTGTATAACTAGATGAGGAGGTCATGATGCCCGGTTTCGACGGTACGGGTCCTTTGGGGCAGGGCCCCTTTACGGGGGGTGGTAGAGGCTACTGCGCGTTGCGCCTGCCCGGTCCCGGTTTGGGTGGGATGGTGACCGGCTACATCGGCATACAAGGAACGCCGGTAAGCCTCCCCGCCCTTCCGGTTGGCCGGGCCACGACGCTGCCATACTACCGACCTCTGTATCGGGTGGGCAGAGGCGGGGGACGTGGCAGGTGGCGGGGACGCTGGCGTTGCTGGTGGTAGGTGGTAAAGTGTGAGACGATTGAAGTTACCTAATGATTATTGTTAGGAGGTGTGAAATGCCACGTGGTGATCGAACAGGTCCTTTAGGGTTGGGCCCCATGACGGGGCGCGCCATGGGGTACTGTGCGGGCTATCCGGTGCCCGGATATGCGAAGCCCGGCTTTCCCAGGTTTGGGCTGGGCCTCGGCGGGTACGGTAGGGGGTGGCGGCATATGTATTTCGCCACCGGCCTACCCGGTTGGGCGCGTGCGGGTTGGCTTCCCGCCTGGGGGATGCCGCCAGTTTATCGGCCGCTCAGTCCCGAGCAAGAGGCCGAGCTGCTCAAACAGCAGGCCAAGATACTGAGCGACCAGCTGGCCGCGCTCAACGAGCGTATCGCCGAGCTGGAGAAGAAGGAATAGCTTCGCACAGCGTGCTTGCCGGCGGGGCAGTCTGCCAAAAAGGTATCTGCCCCGCCGGGCATGTTCGTTGAGTGGGCTTCTTGGGCCTGAAGCTTACTGTAGGGGGAGGTTTGGAACTATGCGTAGGTTTACCTGTGCAGATTGTGGATACACCTTTGAAGTGGCCTATGGCACCGGCCTGCCCGGCGCCCAGATGACCTGCCCCCAGTGTGGAGGCAAGAACATCCATCGCGCGGAGGGCGACCGTGGGTATAACCGCGCGCGTGGCGCAGGGCCTGCCACGGCCTTTAGTGGGCGCGGCCGAGGCGGTGCGGGACGCGGGCCCAGATGGGCACGATAGACCGCATCGCCTTCGGGCCGGTCCCATCCCGGCGCTTGGGCCAGAGCCTAGGGGTTAACAATATACCGCCCAAGGCATGCTCCTACTCTTGTGTGTATTGTCAACAGGGCCGTACGCACAACATGCAGGTCAGGCGGCGAGCATTCTATGAGCCAGGGGACGTTCTTCAGGAGGTCCAAGCCAAGATTGAGAGGGTAAGGGCACTTGGGCCCATTGATTTCCTCACCTTTGTGCCCGATGGAGAGCCCACGTTGGATGTCAATCTTGGCCGTGAGATCGCCCTGTTGCGGCCTTTAGGGATTCCAATTGCGGTGATCAGTAATGCCTCGCTGATCTCGCGCGAGGACGTGAGAGAGGACCTAGCACGGGCGGATTGGGTCTCTCTCAAGATTGACTCCACGAGCGAGGAAGTCTGGCGGCGGGTTGACCGCCCACACCGGGCCTTGCGCTTGTTGCCCGTTCTGGATGGCATGTTGGAGTTTGCCAGGAGCTACAAAGGCAAGCTCGTCACGGAGACCATGCTCGTTCAAGGCGTGAACGATGGCGAGGAACAGCTTCGGGAGCTGGCCAGCTTCCTGGCACAGCTGGGGCCTGCCTGTGCCTATCTTGCGATTCCCACCAGGCCGCCGGCGGAAGCCTGGGTGCACGCTCCTGGCGAGGAGACCATCGTCCGAGCGTATCAGCTCCTCAGCGAGAGGGTAGAGCACGTCGAGTATTTGATCGGCTATGAGGGCAATGCTTTCGCCTTTACGGGCGATCCAGAGGGAGACTTGCTGAGCATCACCGCCGTGCATCCTATGCGAGGGGAGGCCGTGGGCGAGTTTCTGGCAAGGGCTGGGGGCAATTGGCTCACTGTATATGAGTTGATCGCTCAGGGCCAGCTCGTGGAGACGGAATACGGAGGTCACAAGTTCTACATGAGGAGGTTCCGGCGATGAAAGTTGCCATTAGCAGCGTTGGGGACAATCTGGATGCGCAAGTGAGTTCTATTTTCGGGCGTTGTCCCTACTTCCTGATCGTTGATACCGAGACCGTGGATTTCCAGGCCTATGCCAATTCCGCTGCCGGCGCATCAGGAGGAGCGGGGATTCAGGCCGCCCAATTCGTCATAGAAAAGGGCGCTGAGGCCGTCCTCACCGGAAACGTGGGGCCCAATGCCATGGAAGTGCTCCAGGCAGCCAACGTGCGGGTCTATCCCGTCTGGACAGGAACCGTCAGGCAAGCCGTCGAGGCTTTCAAGCAGGGGCAGTTGCAGCCGGCCTCAACGGCAACGACCGCCGCGGACACGGGCAAGCCAGGAGCTGCTGGGGCAACTTCCTCGGGCGATGCAGGCTTGAGGCGTGGTATGGGCCGAGGGCGAGGAGGCGGTTGGCGTGGTCAGGGCCGTGGCGGGGGCGGGGTAGGTGGAGGTGGCGGCTTCGGCGGAGGCCGACGCTAAGGCCACGATGCAAGGGATGGCCGCCATAGGAGGTGAGCATGATCCGCGTCAATCTGGAACGGTGTACAGGCTGTGGAGCGTGCGTGGGGGCCTGTCCCGCAAAGGCGATCCATATCGCCGGCGGCCATGCCGTGGTTGATGAGACTTCGTGCCGCCTCTGTGAGGCCTGTATCTCGGCTTGCCCGGAGACGGCTCTCTCCAACGTGCCGGTTGTTATCGTTCCCACTTCACCATCGCAATATCCCTCGCCGACACCCTCCAGGGCGGCTATTCACGAGGTCCCCGTTCCCCGCGCTGCTGTGCCCTGGCGAGAGAGAGTGCTGCCAGCGTTGGGCGCTCTTGTGGGCATGGCCACAAGATATGTTATCCCGCACCTTGCGGAGGCCTTTCTATCTACCTCCAAGGCGCGAGGGCTGTCCAACGGCGCACGACGGGGTGGCACTGGGCGACACTGGCAGCATCGGCATCGGCGCGGGGGCTGATCGAATCCGTAAAAAATCAGGAGGCAAAACATGTTCAAGCGACTATTCCTTGGACGGGGCGGTGGAAGAGGGTCGGGTGGAGCGGGGGGCGGAGGAAGGATGGGGGGCAATCGCCCTGGCTCAGGCCCCGGTGGAGAGTGCATCTGCCCTAACTGCGGCTATACCGCTCCTCACACGGCGGGCCAGCCCTGCTACCGGATAAAGTGCCCCCAATGCGGTACAAAGATGATTCGAAAGTAACCCTATGCGCATCGTCGTTGCCAGTGGCAAAGGGGGCACCGGCAAGACCTTGGTAGCGACCAGCCTAGCGCTGGTTGCAGCCGAGCAGGGGAGTGCCGCCCTGTTGGATTGTGATGTAGAAGCCCCCAACGCCGGATTGTTCCTCAAGCCTCGTTTGAACGGGCGCCTGGAAGTGGCGATCCCCATCCCTCAAGTGGATGAAAGCCTGTGCACCCATTGTGGGCGCTGTGGCGAGGTTTGCCAATATCACGCGCTAGCCGTGTTGCCGCAGAAGGTGCTGGTCTTTGCTGATCTCTGTCACGGATGCGGAAGCTGCGCTCTTGTTTGCCCCACCCAAGCAATCATTGAGGTTTCTCACCGCATAGGGGTGATCGAGTCTGGCCAGGCGACGGGGATAGCCTTTGTACAAGGCACCCTGGACGTAGGCCAGGCTATGGCGACTCCCGTTATACGTCGGCTCAAGAGTTACTCTCGTGAGGCCGGCTTATCGGCCTCTGAGGTGATCGTGCTAGATGCGCCCCCTGGGACGGCCTGCCCGGTTATTGAGACGCTGAGAGGAGCGGACGTTGCTCTGCTGGTCACCGAACCCACCCCTTTTGGCCTACATGATCTGCAGCTCGCTGTGGGGGTGGCTCGCGATGCCTTGCGCTTGCCCGTTGGTGTGGTGATCAACAAGGTGGGCGTCGGGGATGAAGGTGTGGAAAGCTATTGTCAACAGGAAAATATTCCGGTGGTGTTACGTATCCCATTGGATCGGCGGATTGCCGCGGCCTATTCGGAGGGTAATCCGCTGGTTTATGCCCTGCCCGAATATCGCGAGCCCTTTGTAAGCTTGCTTACCAAGATACGCGACCTCGCCCAACAGAGGGTTTTATGAAGCAGATCGTCGTTCTCAGTGGCAAAGGGGGCACCGGCAAGACCACTGTTACGGCCGCATTGGCCCATCTGGCCTCGGCAAACGGTTCCGTTGTCTTGGTGGATGCCGATGTGGACGCCTCTAACTTGGAATTGGTCCTCTCGCCCATCGTCGTTGAAAGCAACGCGTTCTCTGGAGGGCGAAAAGCAGTCATTGCCCCGGCTGCTTGCACGGCGTGTGGCTTGTGCCAGAAGCTCTGCCGTTTCGAAGCCATCGTCTTCACAGGGGATGTTTACCGGGTTGAGGCCGTGGCTTGCGAGGGCTGCGCCAGTTGCTATTATCAGTGCCCTGCACAAGCTATTAGCATGGACGAGGTCGTCTCGGGCTCATGGTTTCGCTCGGACACCCGCTTCGGTCCACTGTTTCATGCTCGCTTGAATCCCGGTGAGGCCAATTCTGGCAAGTTGGTGGCCATGATCCGCCAACAGGCGATCCAACTAGCCCAAGAGAGAGCGACGGATTGGGTGATCATAGACGGTTCTCCCGGCATTGGCTGCCCGGTCATCGCCGCCGTGACGGGTGTGGACCTCGCCCTGTTGGTAACTGAGCCTACAGTCTCAGGAATCGCCGACCTGGGACGCATCCTGCAAACCACACAACATTTTCATGTGCCGTCTGCCGTCTGCCTGAACAAGGCGGACTTGAACCGGCGGCAAGCAGAAGAGATCCTGCGTTACTGCCGCGAAAAGGGCCTACCCATCGTCGCTCAAATCCCCTATGATGAAGTGGTTATACAGGCGATGGTTCATGGTGTTCCGGTGACAGAGTTCGCCGACGGCCCGGTTGTCGGGCAGATCAGGCTCTTGTGGGAAAAGGTGCAAGAGATCGTGAAAAGCTCGGCAGCCTTTCACTCCGCTTGACGCTTAAACGTTCGCTCCTATAATTGTTTCTAATATCCTTTGGGGAGCGGATGCATGAAGACCCGCTTGCCTCGCGGCTTGATGATTGTGGCCTTGTTCCAGTTCATCGCCCCTGTGATCCTACCCCCGGCGATCTTGACGAGCATCAGTCCCTTCTTGTGGGGCCTGTTGCTGGTGGTTTTCGGCTTCCTGGGCTATAACCTCATGCATCGGCGCGCTTGGAGCCGGCTTGCCACGGTCTTTGTGCAGGGCTTTAGCATCATCGTGCATCTATTGGTTGGGGTCAGTCACGCCGTGGTGAAGGGGCCGAGTGGGCCTGTCGCGGATGTTTGGCTGCTAAGCACCTTCGCCATCTCTATCCTGCTCTCGGGGGCTATCCTCTATTACGTTGACCTTCCGGAAGTGCAGGCCCTTATGCAGTAGGCGGCGTATCACTGTTTCTCGTAGGGCTGGCCTTCAGCTGCCGGCGGCTCTGCGCGCCCTACCACGCCGGCCAAGACGATCATGGTGATCAAATAAGGGGCCATACGCAGGAATTGAGAGGGGATGGGTACGTTGAGGATCTGCATTTTGGCCTGAAAGGTGTCGGTGAAGCCGAAAATCAATGAGGCCCCGAAGGCTCCAAAGGGGCTCCACTTGCCGAAGATGAGCGCTGCCAGCCCGATGAACCCCTTGCCTGCGGTCATAAGCTCGTCAAAGCGCGGCACCGATCCCAGGACCAGGAAGGCTCCTCCTAGGCCGGCTACCATGCCCCCCAAAATGACATTGATATAGCGCAGCCGAAAGACATCTACTCCCAACGTATCTGCTGCGCGAGGGTGTTCCCCCACAGCGCGCGTGCGCAAACCCCAGGGTGTGTAATAGAGCATCACATGGATCACGCCCAAAAGGATGAAGAGCATGTAAACGAGGACGTTGTTCTCAAAGAATACCGGCCCGATGATCGGGATCTTGGAAAGGATCGGCAGGGGCAAGTTGGGGAATTTGCCCGGATTGTTTAGGTATTGATACTCCTGTAGGAACTTGCTGCTGATGAAGCTGGTGGCTCCAATGCTCAAAATGTTGATCGCCGTGCCGCTGATGATCTGGTTCACCTTGAAGCGGATGGAGAGCACGGCCAAGAGCGCCCCCAAAAGGCCGCTGATCAAGACCGAGACAATCAGCCCCACCCACAAACTCCTAGAGATACTACCCACCAAGGCCGAGAAGCAGGCTGCACTGAGCATCATGCCCTCAATGGCGATATTCACGATCCCTGAACGCTCGCAAAGCACTCCGCTTAGAGCGGCGAACGCGATGGGGGTAGCGCGCTGCACGGCTGTTTCCAGGATGCCGACCAGGTTCAATCCCTTATCGCGTCCGGCCCATGTGAGGAAAGAGAGCACCAGGAAAAGCGCCACAAGCCCCAAAACCAAGCCCTCGCCTCGTCGGAAACCCCGTGCAAGCTGAAAGAAGCCCAGGAGGATAGAGAGCGCGGCCATGGTATAGAGGCTGGGTAGTACCGGCAGAACGATGTCGGGGATCCTGAGAGCTTGGCTCTCTCGGACCGGGTTCATGCCAAAAGTGGTCACCCGGGCGCCGGCGGAGGAACGCACGAAAAGGGCGTAGATCGCCAGGCCCACGAGCACGAAAAAGACCCCCAACGTGCGGCTGCGGCGCAAGGCTTGAGGATCTTGAGTTGGAGTGATCGCGGTCATAAGCGTGATGCCTTTCTATCTCAGGCCTTCCAACCTCGGGTAAAGAGTTCGCCAGCCTCTCGTTCTCCCCGGAGGCGGTAAAGCGCTCGGATGATCTCCGGCGCGGCGATGAAGATGATGATCATCGCCTGTAAGATGGAGATGATATCCAAGGGGATTTGGGCTACCGACTGCATGCGCGTGGCCCCGGCACGCAGCGTGCCGAAGAGCAACGCCGCGAGCACGACCCCTACAGGGTGACTGCGCCCCAACAGAGCTAAGGCGATGGAGTCAAAGCCGTATCCCGCGGAGAAAGCATTGGGCATGTAATGGATCAGCCCCATGATCTCGTTGGCCGCCGCCAGACCCGCTAACCCGCCGCTGAGGAACATCGCCAACACGAAATTCCGGGTTAGGTTGATCCCTGCGTACCGTGCCCCACGGGGGTTTGCGCCCACTGTGCGCAGCTCAAAGCCCGTCGTGGTCTTGAAGAGCAGCCCATAGACCAATGCCGCGCAAGCCAAGGCCACGAAGAAGCCGGCATGGAAGCGCATCGGGCTGGGGAAAAGGCTGGGCAACATGGCGCTGGGCTGGATCTCTGGGGAGATGGGGCGATATCCGCCGGGGCGCTTCATTGGCCCGTTGAGCAGCCAGTCGCTGAGAGCGAAGGCGATATAGTTCATCATGATCGTGTTAATCACTTCGTGCGCGCCCGTCGTCGCCTTGAGAAAGCCGGGGATGGCTCCCCATAGGCCCCCGCCGACGATACCGGCGAGGATGGTCAGCGGCAGGTGAACGAAGGCGGGCAGCCCCTTGAGGCTGTAACCGACGAAAACGGAGAATAAGCCGCCCATGAAGTACTGTCCCTCGGCCCCGATATTAAAAAGCCCTGCCCGAAAGCTCAGGGCGACAGCCAGCCCTACGAGGATGTAGGGCGTTGTCGTCACCAGGCTTTCGGTTAGCGGATAAAAAGCTGTTGGTAGAAGCGAGGGATCGCCCGCCATCCAGGCCCTGAGCGCGGCGACGATCGTAGCCGGGTTGCCCAGGGAGCCCTCAAAGAGGGCCGCATAGGCCACGCTGATGGATTTCCAAGCAGCTCGCAGGCCCACCACCAGCTTCCGTGACGACGCGAAGGCGTTGATCACCTCTAGATCGGTGGCCACGATGAGTATCCCGCTGAGGATCAGCGCGGTGATAATGGCCAGTAATGGGATAAACAACGTCTGTCGCCAGGCCGCGCCGCTGGTCCGTGTCCGGGCTCTGATCGGGGACTGGCCTTCGGTTGCTGTAAGGGCTTGGCTATCTTCCGTCTTCTCTTTGTTCAATGGTTTTCACCCCCGTTTCTCCAGGGGGGCAGTCTTGGTCTCCGCGTGGCTCGGCAACTCGACGCCGGCCATGAGTAGACCGAGTTGCTCGCGCGTGACCCGTTCGGCCGGCAAGATGGCCATGATCTTGCCCTTATACATCACCGCGATGCGATCGGAGAGTTTCATGATCTCGTCTAACTCTGGGGAGACCAGCAGCACCCCTGCACCCTCGTCGCGCTTTTCTATGATTCGCTTGTGAATGTACTCTATAGAACCCACATCCAAGCCACGTGTGGGCTGTGAGGCGATGAGCAACTTGATGGGCCGGGAGAACTCGCGGGCCACGATGACTTTTTGTTGGTTGCCACCGGAAAGGCTGGAGACAGGCGTATTCACGCTGGGCGTGCGGATATCAAACTCCTGCACTAACCTGGAAGCCATGCTCAGGATCGTCCCCTGTTGGAGGATACCGTTGCGCGCAAAGGGCGGCAAGTAGTAGGTATTCAGGATCAGGTTATCTGCCACAGGGAAGCTGAGCACGAGGCCGTCTCGTTGGCGATCCTCCGGGACATGGGCTACGCCGCGCTCAGTGATGGCCCGTGGCGAGGCTTTGGTCATATCCTGGCCGGCGATACGTACCATACCCCCCAAGGCTTTACGCAGGCCGGTGAGGGCCTCAACCAACTCCGTTTGACCGTTCCCTTGTACGCCGGCGATCCCCAAGATCTCCCCTTCGCGTACTTGGAAGGAGACATCGTTCACGGCCAAATTATGCCGGTTGTCGAGCACCTGCAGATGTTGCACGTCCAAGACGACTTCGCGGGGTTTGGCCGGCTCTTTGGCTATGGTCAGCACCACCTCACGGCCCACCATCATGGAGGCCAAGGTGCTCTCGTCGGTTTCCGCCGGCGTCGTCGTGCCCACCACACGCCCTTGGCGCAAAACCATGATGCGATCTGCCAGGGCCATCACTTCCTTGAGCTTGTGGGTGATAAAGATCACCGATTTGCCCCGTTTTACCAAGGCACGAATCACCCGGAACAGATCCTCAACTTCCTGGGGCGTGAGCACTGCGGTGGGTTCATCTAGGATGAGGATATCGGCCTGGCGATAAAGCACCTTGATGATCTCTACGCGCTGCTGTACCCCGACAGGCAGGCTGCTGATCACGGCTTCGGGGTCCACTGCTAGGCCATATGTGGTGGAAAGCTCCTTGATCTGCTCTGCGCATTTACGTCGGTCAAGAAAGAGGCCGCCCTTTACAGGCTCATTGCCCAACATGACGTTCTCTGTGACCGTGAGCGGGGGAACGAGCATAAAGTGCTGGTGAACCATGCCGATCCCTTGGGAGATGGCATCGTGGGGGCTGCGGATCGTCGTCTCCTGGCCGCGGATGATGATCTGCCCTTCATTGGGCGTGTAGAGGCCGTAGAGGATGTTCATCAACGTGGTTTTGCCTGCGCCGTTCTCTCCCAGAAGGGCCAGGATTTCACCCTGGTTGAGTGTCAGGTCAATGTGGTCGTTGGCCACCACGCCGGGGAACACCTTGGTGATGCCACGCAGCTCAAGGATGGAGGGCACGCGTCTCTCCCTTTGGCTTTAGCTCAAGAGCCCAGATGTACTTGAGTTGACAAAGAACAAAGGATCGGGCGCACGGAATCCCGTGCACCGCGACCCTGTATGACAACCCAATTGTAGATAACCAAACCAAGCCGGAATCCCCCAGCCGGATTCCGGCAATTGGCCTTTACGGCCTTTTACTGGCCCCAGCCTGTGCTGACCTTGCCCTCGATGATGTCCTTCTTGAGCTGTTCCAGTTCGTCCTTCAGTGACTGAGGCACCTTATCTTCAAATTCGTGGAAAGGAGCCAGGCCCACGCCGTTATTGGCCAGCGTGCCCACATAGGTGCCACCCTTGAAGGTCCCTTCCTTCACCGCCTTGATGGCTTCAAACACCGCCACGTCCATGTTCTTGAGCACGGAGGTGAGGATGACATCCTTGTACTCTGGGGCACTGATCACCATATCGGTATCTACGCCGATGAGCATCTTGCCCCGCTCTTTTACCGCTGCGGCCGTGCCCAAACCCACCGGCCCGGCCACGGGCATGATGATATCTGCCCCTTCGTCCATCAGGCTTTCGCCGGCGCGCCGACCATCGTCGGTGGACTCAAAGTTGCCCACATAGAACTTGGTGCCCAGCACCTCCACATTGGTGCCGTGGACCTTGTTATAGTGGGCCACGCCGTTGGCGAAGCCTACCATGAAGATGGTCACCGGTGGGATCTCAATGCCTCCAAAGGTGCCCACCTTGCCCGTCTTGGTCATTCCTGCCGCCAAATAGCCGGCGAGGAAGGCCGCCTGGTCGGTGGCGAAGGTCAGCCCTAACACGTTGGGAATGGGAGGATCGTAGGCATAGTCCACGATGGCGAATTTGGCATCGGGATTTTCCTTGGCGAACTTGGCGGTATCCTCCCCCAAGAGGAAGCCTACGGTGATGATGAGGTCATATTTCTGCTGCAGGAACTCGGTGATGTTCTTGGCATAGTCGGTCTGCTGCTGGGACTCCAGGTAGCGGCCCTCAACACCTAGCTTGGCGATAGCCTCTTGCACGCCCTTCCAAGCGGTAGCGTTGAAGGTCTTGTCGTCGATGCCGCCCACATCCGTCACCTGGCCTACTTTGATCTTGGGTGCTTCGGTGGGCTTGGGTGTCTCCGTCGGCTTGACTTCAGTGGGTTTGGGGGCCTCCGTCGGCTTGGGTGCCGGCGTGGGCGTCGGTTGGGCGCAGCCGCTGAGCACAAGCGCAACCACGATCAGCGTGCTGAGCACGGCGAATAGTGTCTTGCGCATTTTAACCCTCCTCGTTTGTCATGAGATGCCCTGCTACTTCGCAGAGACCAACAGGAACTACGACCAAAAGAGCCAACTCTGAGTGGCCTTCTTCTAAAAAGGCCTTGACACCGCGCTGATTATAACCAAATCGCTTCTGGCAAGCAAAAGTGCTGCCTAGTCCATCTCGCCCAGAGCATAGAGGACGACGCTCAAGGCAACCAGCCCTGCCGTCTCTGTACGCAGGATGCGCGGCCCTAAGGATACCGGCAGCACCCCTGCCCGCCGGGCATGTTCCACCTCTGCAGGGGTGAAATCCCCTTCTGGCCCTACGAAAAGGCAGATCTCCTGGGTATTTTGTGTATCTACTGAGCGCAGGATCTGGCCCAAAGGCTTGGACTCTGGGCTGAGACAGGCGATGAGCGCCAGAGCCCCCATTGGAATATCTCTTAAAGCATCGGAGAACTTCTTAGGGGACAAGACTTTGGGAAGACGTGCTCGGCCGGATTGCTCCGCTGCCTCTGTCACGATGCGCTGCCAACGCGCCATCTTGTGGGTACCAAATGCTTCGGCAGCTTGGATCAGAGAACGCTCGGTAGAAAGGGGCACGAAGGTGGAGACGCCCAGCTCAGTGCCCTTTTGCAACACCCAGTCAAACTTGTTCTCCCGGATGAGAGCTTGACAGAGGCGTAAGCGCACGCGGGGTTCTGTCTGTGGCTGCGATGTGGCGACGATGTGGGCTGTGACCCGTTCGGGAGATACCCGCTCAAGAACTACTTCATAGGCCCAGCCGGAGTCATCTAGGAGGACGATATGTGCGCCGGGGCGCAAGCGCAATACACGGCTCAGTTGATGTGCCAGAGGGCCGGTAAGGGAAATCTCCTCTTCTTGCAACCACGATGCGGGCACGAAGAAGCGATGCATGGTAGCTCAGGCCTTGTGTCCGATAAGAGCTACCCAATCCTCTTCTTGCTGGCGTTCGTCTACGGGTAAGCCGGCTTCTCGCAGGGCTTCTGCGACGTCATCAGCCCTCTCGCTGATGATCCCCGAACCGACATAGATCCCGCCGGGACGGAGCGCCTTGGCGATGGCCGGCGCCATATCTATGATCACCTCGGCGAGGATGTTGACGAGGAGCAGATCGTAGCCACTCTCCGTGTGTCGGGGGATCTCTGGAGGAGGGCCGGCGCCCAAGGTGCCCCGTTCAACGCGGACGACCGCTCCAACGCCGTTCAGTTCCACGTTCTCTCGGGCCACTTGGACGGCCACGGGGTCGATGTCCAGGGCCTGTACCCGCTTGGCCCCCTGGAGGGCTGCTGCGATGGCCAAGATGCCGGACCCCGTGCCCACATCCAGCACGTTCATACCCGGCTGAAGCAAACGCTCGATGGCCACCAGGCAAAGGCGTGTTGAAGCGTGCAAGCCGGTGCCGAAGGCCATGCCGGGATCTAGGCGGATGACGACCTCATGTGGCTGAGGCGTGTACTCATGCCAGGTGGGGACGATCACCGTGTGGTTGCCGATATGCTGTGGCGGGAAAAAGGCCTTCCACGATTCGGCCCAGTCCTCTGGCTCTAAAAGGGTGATGCGCGGCTCAGAGATGGGGCTAACGCGGCTCAAAAGGAGTAAGGCGACTTCCAACCTTTGGCGTGTTTGCTTGTCCTGGGCGAACAAAAAGCCCTTAACGGTGATGCGCCCTGCTCGGCCAGGCTCATCCGGTCGTTCTTCTACGACGGCTCCACCGACACAATGCTTCGCCAGGAGGTTCACGAGGTCATCAACACAATCTCGGTCAGCTTCTACGCTGATCTCAACCCAGCGCTTTGGGCGAAGTGAACCCATAGCTAAATCCCCAAGGCCTCCCGCAAACGCTCGAAGAAGCTTTTCTCTTCCTCGGGTCGCGCTTCGTTATCCAAGGTTTTGCCTAGCTCGGCGAGAAGGCGCTTTTGGCTTGCATCCAGGTTTGTGGGCACAACGACATTGACGATGACCACCTCATCGCCGCGTCCGCCGCGATTCAAGCGGGGGATGCCTTTGCCCTTCAGACGAAAGACGGTCCCCGTCTGAGTGCCGGGGGGAATGCTCAGCTTTTGCTCTCCATTGAGCGTGGGCACGCGGATCTCCGCTCCCAAGGCCGCTTGGACGATATTGATATTGATGCTGAGCAAGATGTCGTCGTCGCGTCGCCGGAAGTAGCGGTGTGGCTTGACGTGTAAGACGACATAGAGGTTCCCCGCGGGCCCCCCAAGAGTGCCCGCTTCGCCCTCGCCTGTCAGGCGCACGCGCATGCCGTCATCCACGCCGGCAGGAATATCCACCGAAAGCTTTCTGCGGCGCTCTACGCGTTGAGCGCCACGACACATCGTGCAAGGAGTGGTGATGACCTCTCCTCGGCCACCACAACGTGGACACGTAGAGACGTTGATAAAGGAGCCGAAGATGGATTGCTGTGCACGGCGTATTTGTCCATAGCCGTTACATTCGGGACAACGGGTAGGGCGAGTTCCTGGCTCGGCTCCGCTGCCCCGGCAGTTGGGACAGGTCTCTAACCGGGTGATCTCGATTTCACGCTGGCAGCCGAAAGCGGCCTCCTCAAAGCTGATCTCCAGATCATAGCGTAGGTCGGCACCGCGGCTGGGCCCCTGCCGGGCTGTGCCTCGCGTGCTAAAGCCAAAAAAGTCCTCAAAGATCTCGTCCAATCCCCCGAAGCCAAAGCCCTCAAAGCCGCCTAAATCGCTTTGGTCTAGGCCAGCGTGCCCGAAACGATCGTAACGGGCGCGTTTCTCGTCATCGCTGAGGACCTGATAGGCTTCGTTAATCTCCTTAAACTTCTCCGCGGCCCCAGGTTCCTTATTAACGTCAGGGTGATACTGGCGGGCAAGCCTGCGAAAGGCAGAGCGGATATCTTCCTTGCTCGCCTCTCTGGGGACGCCTAGCACCTCATAGTAATCGCGTTTCTCCGGAGCCATAGGACGCACTTACTCCCGGCGTTGAGCTCGTTACAAAAGTGTACGCTTTTTGGCGTATGGCGTCAAAGCACCCGATACGAAAGAGAAAGAAACGGCTAAGGTTGACAAACCTTTCTCTCTCTGGTATACTGGCTTTCACTGGATGCGAGATACCATCCACACGATCCGGAGGGATGGCAGAGTGGCTTATTGCGGCGGTCTTGAAAACCGTTGATCGAAAGATCCGGGGGTTCAAATCCCTCTCCCTCCGCCTGGTGTGTTTGATCATCGCGTCCCGTGTCCCGTAAGGGGAGGTGCCGGAGTTGGTCGAACGGGACCGCCTGCTAAGTGGTTGTAGGGCCTTTAAAGCTCTACCCAGGGTTCGAATCCCTGCCTCCCCGCCTTGGTGATTTGTTATCGTGGGGTTATCGTATTAGAATAGGTTTCGGAAGGTTGCTTGCGCCCGTACCTCAATTGGATAGAGGGCCGGACTACGAATCCGTCTGCTGGGCGTTCGATCCGCCCCGGGCGCGCTGAATGAGCTCTCCTCTTCCTACTCGGCCTGAGCGGGAAGAGGGGAGCTTATTCTTATATCCCCTTTGTCGCCTCCTACGTCAGCATACTGCTATTGTCCTTGAATACTGGCGTGCCATGGCTTGGTGTGCTATCATTGGGCCTGTTGCCGATATGACGGACGCCCAGGCGATAGAAGACAAGGAGAACGCCCATGAACATTATCCTAGTTATTTTGGACACATTACGTCAGGATCATGTAGGGGCCTACGGGAATACCTGGATCAAGACGCCCCACCTGGATGCCTTTGCCCGCGAGGCGACCCTTTTCACTCGCTGCTATCCCGAATCGCTTCCCACCCTTCCCGTGCGCCGAGCGCTGCATACTGGCTTGCGCACCTTTCCTTTCCATGGCCATCGCGATTATAAGGGCGATTTCAGCGGCGCTCCGGGTTGGGGGCCGATCCCCGAGGAGCAAGACACCATGGCCGAGGTCCTCAGGGCGGCCGGATATCGTACGGCCTTTATCACCGATTGCTACCACCAGTTCAAACCCTCCAAGAACTTTCATCGCGGCTTTGACGAGTGGATCTGGATCCGCGGCCAAGAGGCCGATCCATACAAGTCGGGCCCGCCCGTGCCGCCGGAGGAGATCGCCCGGCACATGGAAGATCCCGAGGGTAACTCCGCCCTGGCCGACTTTCTGCGCGTCTATCTACGTAATAACGCCTATCGTGTGACCGAGCAGGACTATTACCCGGCGCGCGTCTTCAGCGAGGCCTCGCGCTGGGTTTGGGATAATCAGGATGCCGAGCACCTCTTCTTGGTGGTGGATTCCTTTGATCCTCACGAGCCTTGGGACCCACCCGTCTATTATCGCCGCCTCTACGATCCCGATGAGGACGCCGTGGACGTGATCCAATCCCTCTATGGTCCCTGGGAGGGACGCATGAGCCCGCGCAGCCTGAAGCGTCTACAGGCTAACTACGCTGGCGAGGTCACCATGGTAGATCGCTGGTTTGGGCACTTTATGGAGACGTTACGGACAACGGGCCGTCTGGAGGATTCGGTTGTGGCGGTGATCAGTGACCATGGGCATAACATCGGCCACGATCCTGGCGATATGGGCCTGGTAAGCAAGCAGGGCCACCCCATGACCCACGCCGTGGCCGACCTTGTGCTCATGGTGCGCCATCCCCAGGGGCAGGCCGCAGGCCAAGTCTACAAGGGGTTGCTCTACAATCATGACCTGACGGCAACTCTCTACGCCTTGGTCGGCACCACGCCCCCCAAGCCATTAGATGGCTTCAACTTTTGGCCCAAAGTGCTCGCTGGCGATCAGCATGCGCGGGATTACGTCACCGTAGCCTGGGGGCCGCTGGTTACGGTGATCACCGACGAGTGGTGGTACAACGCCAATATCTGGGGTGAGGGAGAGCTGCTCTTTGCCGTGCGGGATGACCCCAACCTGGAGCATTCCCTGGCCTCCGAAAAGCCGGCGGTATGCCGGGAGCTACGCGGGCTGGCCATCCAGGATGCGGGCGGCTCCATTCCGCCTGAGTTCGCCGGCTATCACTCCAGGCCAGGCTGCACGCCCTTTGAGGATCGTTCGGGGCAGTGGAAAAAGATGTGGCAGAGGTGATCCAAGGCCCTTGCGGTCTATCTTATGGCCGCTTGAGGGTACCTGAAATGCTTTTGTAGTATGCTTGCCGCTGCTTGCAATCTTCCATGTCGCAGCAGGTGTAACAGACCCGTTTGAGAGCCTCTACCCCCTTGAGCTCCACCTCCGGTGTGAGGTAGCCCTCTCGGACGGGCTCCTCGCCGAAGAGGTCGGTGCTCAAGTATTTGCGGTTGTCGTCGGGGAAGACGGTAATGACAACAGCCTCTCGGCCGAGCTTGTTTTGGGCCAGAAGCGCGCCCAGGAAGTTGATGCCCGAGGAGGTGCCCACCGCCAGGCCGAGATCTCGGGCCAGCTTTTGGGCCATAAGGATGGCGTCGCCGTCGTGAACGCTAAAGGTTCCATCCAGCTCATCTAAAGCCAGCAAGGGAGGGATGAGATCATCCGAGATGCCCTGGATACGGTGATGTCCTCCCGGCCGACCCGTGGAAAGGATGGGGGCTTCAACCGTCTCGACGGCATAGACGTAGACGGCGGGGTTGTAAGCGCGCAAGGCGCGTCCCACGCCCATGAGCGTGCCGCCTGTGCCCACGCCAGCGACGAAGACTTCCGGCGTGAGGGCAAGCGCATGGAGCTGCCACCAGATCTCCGGGCCGGTGGTCGTGGCATGAGCTTCAATGTTGGCCGGGTTGGAGAACTGGTCGGGTAGGAAGACATTTGGATCCTTTTGAGCGAGTGCCTGGGTCATCTGAACGCAGCCTAGGAATCCGCCCTCTTCGCGAGAGACCAACTTGACCTCTGCTCCCAGACCCCGCATGAGCGCCACTCGCTCGCGGCTCATCCAGTTAGGCATGAAGATGGTGACCGGGTGCCCCAGCGCCCGCCCCAGGGCAGCGAAAGAGATGCCGGTATTCCCGCTCGTCGCCTCCACGATCCGGTCGCCGGGCTTGATCTCTCCTCTCTCGTAAGCCTTGGCCAGGATGTAAAAGGCCATGCGATCCTTGATGCTGCCCGTCAGGTTAAAATGCTCCGCCTTGGCATAGATCACCCGCTCCTCGCCGCGGAAGGCGAAGTGGATGGCCAACAAAGGCGTGTTACCGACCAGATGTCTCAAGCCCTTCAAACGCTCTCTCTGTTGCTGCAAGATGGCATTCACCTGTAACATTCGCTTCTCCCACGTGGCCTGCGAGTTCTGGTGAAGCGCTTGACGCGGCTCACCCTTGGTCAAGCGGATAGCTCCAAAAGATAGCCACTTCCCCTCTGGCCATATCCGCATTCGTATAAAAATCCTCGCGGATGCCCGTCAGGCGGAATCCCAGGTGCTGGTAAAAGCGGCAGGCGTTGATGTTATTTGTCTGTGTCTCCAGGCATAAAGCGCGATAGCCTCGCTCTTTGGCCCAGGCGATAGCACGTTCCATCAGACTCCGCCCAACGCCCCGTCTGCGATAGTCGCGATCCACAAAGATGTTCCATACCCAGGCGGTACGGTTCCACTCTTGCGGCTCTACCTCCAGAAAAGCCACGAGGCGTCCCTCGGCCTCGGCCACAAGATGGAGCCCTTGCCTCCGTTTCAGGCGCTGCTTGATCTCCTCTAGCTCCCTCGCACTGAGGTCGTAGCCGCGTCCCTTGTCAAAGGGTTGTGCCAGGGGCGTCTCGCGGAGTTGCCAGGTGACCCCCAATCCCTCCTCAATCCGCTTGGCTTCTAGGATGGATTCGCTTGTGAAGGTGGGATTGATCTCGCCAAGCCGGGGCACGTCCTTTAAGGTCATCTCTCGGATTCTTGGCTCACTCACCGCTTGGCCTCCTCTGACTCTCAGAAGAGCCCGAAAGCCATCATGAAGACGCGAAGCGTTCGCAATAGGTCCGTAGAAACCCGAGCGCTTCACAAGGTCAGACAAACGTTTTCCCTCTATGTCTCGGCGGTCTGATCTTCTTACCCTACTCTATCTTTCGCAGATGGCTCAATACCTCGGGATTGACCACAAAACGTGGGATGCGCCCTTGTACCACGTCACCGGCAACTTCACAGATCAAGCGGTATAGATCATGGCGCGCCTCGGGCGAATTGGCGCTGATGTGTGGCGTGAGGGTGACGTTATCCATGCGCAACAGGGGCGAATCGGGCGGAAGAGGCTCTTGCTCGGTCACATCCAGGCCGGCAGCCCATACCCGGCCATCCTGAAGCGCCTTGATCAGGGCCTCCTCGTGTACGATGGGCCCCCGAGCCGTGTTCACCAGCACCAGACCCGGCTTGACGCGGGCGAATTGCTCCCAGCTGAGCATGTGATAAGTCTCTTCCGTCAGCGGACAATGAATGGAAATAAAGTCGGAGCGCTCCAAGAGCTCGTCCAGGCTGACCAGCTTGGCCCCCACTTCGTCGCCCCGCTCTTGGGTCACATAAGGGTCGTAGGCGAGTACGGTCATCTCCCAGCCCCTCACCCGGCGGGCGAGCGTTCCCCCGATGCGCCCGATGCCGATGATGCCCAGGGTTGAGCCTTTCAGTCGGCGAGTGGGCACGGCCAGCTCGCGGGCAAAGCGCCCCTGGCGCATGGCCGCGTCCAATCGCGCCACATGGCGCAAGCTGCTCAAGAGCAGGGCCATCGCATGGTCGGCAACATCGTCTGTGCAGTATGTGGGCGTGTTGCAGACCATGATGCCGTATTCGGTCGCCGCCTTGTAGTCGATTGAATCGTAGCCCGCGCCGGCGCGAATCATGCAGCGACAGCGGGGCAACTGAGCGATAACCTCGCGCGTGAGCAACGGGCGCACCGTTTGCACCACAACCACGTCGGCGTCGCGGGCTACTTCGGGCACCTGCTCTGGAGAGCGCAGTTGATAGGTTTCCCAGCTCGCGCCAACACGAGCGAGCTCTTCGGCCTCGAATCCCATAGGCGAGAAGAGCTTCTCATCATAGTCAATCAACACCACCTTATGGGGCAATGGCTTAGCTGTGAACACTTTTCCCTCTCCCGGCTAGATCTAGCAAGCTCGCCTCTATTTTACTTGACTTGTCCTGGCGTACAAACGGGCTAAAGGGGCTTTCTGCTCTTTAGGCTTGCGCCCCTTCGCGCGATTTCGGAGAAATCCTCAGTGGTGCTATACTATATTTTTGTGTGCCTTAGATCAGAGTGAATAGGCCTTCTGCTTGCGGCTTTGCCCGGTTGTCAACGTGCAGAGATCGTGGTAAGAATATGCGCCGCGAGCAAGGTCTCCGAGCAACCCAAATCCATCGTAGAGGTGCCCATGACTGAGACTGTATGTGGAAGTGTTCGGCCTGCCGTTCCGGCCAGCGAATCGTTGCCCAAGGCCAAAGGGCGAGTGGTGTTTGATCCCCAATGGTGTCGCACGTGCCGCGTATGCGAGGTGGCTTGTTCCATCGCTAAAGAGGGACAGGCCAGGCCGTCGGTGGCGCGAATCAATATCCTGTTCGATGAGTTCGCCACCGTTGATCCCATCTCGGCGACGATCTGCTTCCAGTGTGAAGACGCGCCGTGCATGGCGGCTTGTCGTGTGGGAGCTATGACCCGCGATGCGCGTACGGGCGCCGTCGTCATCCTTCAGGAGAAATGCGTGGGCTGTATGCGTTGCCAAAAGGCCTGCCCATGGGGTATCCCCAAGCAGCATCCGGATCGCCGGGAGGCGCTCAAATGTGACTTATGTAGCGACCGAGAGAGTGGCCCCCTGTGCGTTGAGATGTGTCCCCTCTCCGGAAAAGCTCTGAGGTATGAGCCTGATTACTACATCCGAGGTAATGGTGATGGAAAGCTTTAGTGGTGGTTATACCGGTCGTTTCCTACGCGTGGATCTGGATCGCCGTCAGGTGAGCGTTGAGGAGACCCCTGACCCACGCAAGTGGCTCGGCCCCAGGGGCTGGAATGCCCTCATTGCTTGGAACGAGGTGGGGCCAGGGGTTGACCCCTTTGATCCCGCTAATCGTATCGTCTTCTCTGTCGGCCCCTTGGTGGGCACTTGTGCCCCTACCTCTGGGCGCACCACCGTCTCCACCCTCTCTCCACGGGGTTATCCCAGGCCGATGTGGACGACGTCCAGCATGGGAGGTTATTTCGGAGCGGAGCTGAAGTATGCCGGCTACGATGGACTGGTCATCCATGGTCAGGCAGATGCCCCTTGTTATCTTCTGATTGAGGATGAGCGGGTCACCCTTGAGGATGCCAGCGATTTGTGGGGCAAGGGGGTCTATGCCACCGAGCAAGCTCTTAAGGCTCGACATGGCCGGCAGCATCAAGTGGCGGCCATCGGCCCGGCAGGGGAGAATCGCGTGCGCTTTGCCAGCATCATTCATCGCCTGAACAATGCCGTCGGCAATGCGGGGTTCGGGGGTGTGCTAGGAGCGAAAAGGCTGAAGGCCATCGTCGTACGAGGCACCGGCGGGGTG
>DAOTVR010000115.1:0-7624 GCA_034436315.1 Anaerolineae bacterium | reverse complement strand
CAACCGGGAGTTGAAACGACGCAACAAGGAATTAGCCGAGCTGAACGAGCGCCTCTCAGAGCAGAGCCGCCTGTATCAGTCTTTGCGGATCAACTTGGACCATCTGTTGGCCCTTTTCCAGGCGTGGCAGGTCATCGGCGCGAGCCTGGCGGTGGAGCAGGTGAACCAGGCCATCGTCGCGGCAGCGAAGCGCCTCTTCGGCGTCTCCGCCTGTCGACTTGATCTTTCGGCTACGGCCCAGGTGGAGGCCGTGGAGATCTCCGAGGGCATGACGCCCGTATGGAGTGCACAGTTAAACCGTCCTCCGCTCGCGGAGATGCGCGCCGAGGTGTGCCGAGGGCTGAAGGCTCGCGCGGTGAGCCTCTTCGGAGAGGGCGGTGAGCTGATCGGCAGTGCGGCCTTGGCTCCGATCATCGTGCGCAACGCCTGCTTGGGCACGCTTGAGGTTTACGCTCCCGACGGGCGTCTAGATACGGAGGAATCCCTCATGCTGCTCAGCTATCTCGCCTCCGAGGCGAGCATCGCCCTGGATAACGCGCACCTTTACCGCGAGGTTGAGATCCAGGGCCAGCAGATTCGTTCATTCGTGGAAAACGTGATCACCAATGAGGAGCAAGACAGCCGCCGCCTAGCCTTGGACCTGCACGACGGTCTGGTGCAGCTGATCGTGGCCTCTTACCAGCACCTCCAATCCGCCCAGGCTTGGCGTCGCCGGGACCCCGACGCCGAGGAGAAGGAACTGGAGAAGGGGATACAGCTCCTACGCCGCGCGATCCATGAGGCGCGGCGATTGATCGGTGAGCTACGCCCGGCCGGGTTGGATGACTTTGGGTTGATCCATGCCCTGCAGCTATACGTGGCGCAGCTCAGCGCCGACGCGGATTGGGAGGTCTCTCTGGATATAGACCCCGACTGGCCCCCCTGTCCGCCGGCCTTGGAGGCTGCGCTGTTCCGCATCGTTCAAGAGGCCACGGCCAACGCGCGCAAGTACGCCGATGCCGCGCGGATCCAGGTGAAGCTAGAGGCCGACGACGAGGAGCTGAGCTTGACCATCAGGGATTGGGGCAAGGGCTTTGATCCCAACGAGGTGGCCTCTTTGCCTCAACAGGGACTGCATATCGGCCTCATCGGCATCCGAGAACGCGCGCGCCTTTGGGGGGGCAGATGTACCATCAGGAGCCAGCCGGGCCAGGGCACAACCATTGAGATCGCCATCCCTCGCGCGCGGGCGAGCCTCAGCCCACAACCCATCGCGGCCAGAAGCTAGGCGCATCCGCGCGGCGGCGAGGCGAAAGGATCCTGGGCGTGATTAGAATTCTCCTGGTTGATGACCAACCTGTCGTTCGGGAGGGCCTCAGGGCCATGCTGAGCTTGGAGCCCGACCTGCTCATCGTCGGCGAGGCCGGGGATGGCCAGCAAGCGGTGCGGTTGGCCAAGACGCTATCTCCCGATATCGTGCTCATGGACGTGCGCATGCCGGGCACGGACGGCTTGACCGCCCTAGAGCAGTTAAAGGCTGTAGCGCCCAGGTCCAGCGTGATCATGCTGACCCTGTACGATGACCCCAACTACCTCCTACGGGCCGTATCGGCCGGCGCAGCGGGGTATATCCTCAAGGATGCCTCCAGAGATGAGCTCGTGCGCGCCGTGCGCGTGACCGCCGAGGGGGGCGCGATCATCGCCCCCTCTATGTTGCCTGCGCTTTTGCGCCAAGTGGGGCGGACTCTTACGGCATCGGCCCACCCCAGTGCGGAGAAGCTATCCGCACGCGAGCTGGAGGTCTTGCGTCTGATCGCCGAGGGCTGCACCAACCAGGAGATCGCCGAAAAGCTGATCCTCAGCCCGACCACGGTGAAAACCCACGTCCAGAACATCCTGCAGAAGCTAGGTGTCTCCGACCGCACCCAGGCCGCGGTTCATGCCGTGCGCTGCGGCCTGATCTGAAAACGACCGGCCTGAAATTCCTCGAAATATCCTCCATTTGGGGGATGTTTTGCCGCCGTATTTGTGCTATATGTAGGAGTGCATCGTCTGAACTTTGTACATAAAAGCAAGCGATATCTTGTCTGTGCCTTCCTCGCACGTTGTGTGTGCGCCACGATGGCGTAATTGATCCCCAACGTAGTGGACCGGCCGATGCCGCAGTTCTTTCTTCTGGGATCTCGCCTTGGAAAAGGTCGGGATATATCTTTCATCTTTTATGGAGAGGAGCTTAGATCATGGGAAACTTGGCCCGTCCCAACGCCAACGACGTCTCACAGACCGCGAACCGCTCTCGCGATGTCGTGCCCGGTTCGGGCATTTGTACGCGTTGCATTGATGGCTGTACGGGTAACTGTGAGATCTTTAAGACGACCTTCCGCGGTCGCGAAGTGCTTTATCCGAGCCCCTTTGGGACGATCACCGCAGGGGGCGACAAGGATTATCCTGTAGATTTCTCGCACTTTAACATCCAGGGCTATGCCTTGGGGGCCTATGGCCTCCCCGAGGGAGTTGAGGGTAACCCCGATAACACCCTCTTCACGATGGTCAACACGGAGCTAGAGATCGGCACCAAGTACAAGGAGAAATTGCGCATGCCGATCATCAGCGGCGCGATGGGCTCCACCGAGGTAGCGCGGCGCAACTGGGACCACTTTGCTGCCGGGGCGGCGATCTCCGGCGTGGTGCTCACCTGTGGAGAGAACGTTTGCGGCATCGATCCCGGCCTCGTGCTGGATTCCAAGGGTAAGATCGTGGAATCGCCCGAGCTCAGGCGGCGCGTGGAGGTCTATCGGCGCTGGTATGAGGGCTATGGCGACATTCACGTGCAGATGAATGTCGAGGACACGCGCTTCGGGGTAGCCGAGTACGCGATCGACAAGTTGGGCGTGGAGACGATTGAACTCAAGTGGGGCCAGGGAGCCAAGTGCATCGGCGGCGAGATCAAGGTGGACTCGCTGGAGCGGGCGCTGGAATTGCAGCGCCGTGGCTACCTGATCACGCCCGATCCCTCTAACGAGGCGGTGCAGAAGGCCTATCACGATGGCGCCCTCAAGCAGTTTGAACGTCACTCGCGCTTGGGGTTCATCAATGAGGAGTCCTTCGCCAAGGAAGTCGAACGTCTGCGCAAGTTGGGGGCTAAGCGGGTAACGCTCAAAACCGGCGCCTATCCCATGCGCGAGCTGGCCATGGCCCTCAAATGGTCCTCCGATGCGGGCATCGATCTGTTGACCATAGACGGGGCCTCAGGGGGCACCGGCATGAGCCCCTGGCGCATGATGGTGGAGTGGGGTGTGCCTACGGTCTACTTGGAGGCAATGACCTACGAGCTGTGCCAGAAGCTCGCCGCGCGCGGGGCCTTTGTGCCCGATATAGCCATCGGCGGAGGGCTATCCACCGAGGATCACATCTTCAAGGCCCTTGCCCTTGGAGCGCCTTACGTCAAGGCTGTCTGCATGGGGCGGGCGATCATGATCCCCGGCATGGTGGGCAAGAACATCGGCATATGGCTTAAGGAGGGCAACCTACCGCGCTCGGTCTCGCAGTATGGCTCCTCGTTGGAGGAGATCTTTGTGACCTACGAGACGCTGAAGGCGAAGTATGGTTCGGCGATCAACGAGCTGCCCACCGGCGCCATCGGCTGGTACACCTATATTGATAAGCTTAAGGTCGGCCTGCAGCAGCTCATGGCCGGAAGCCGCAACTTCTCGCTGAAAACCATCTCGCGCCGGGATATCATGGCCCTCACGCGCGAGGCGGAGGACGTCACGGGGATCGCCTACGTGATGGACGCTTATCGCGAGGAAGCGGAAGCCATCATTGAGGGCCGAGCATAGCCATCTGAGGGCGTTGGGACGGGCTTTTTCCGAGGCGTCTTGCCGCGGCCCGTCCCAACGCTTTTTTTTTTTACCTCTCAAAGGGTTTGCCCCGAGCGTACTCTGGATTTGCCTCCGCTTCTGCCTGATGCTATACTAGGCTCCCGGGCACAGTGCCCCACATTTCCAAGGAAGGCACCTATGACCCGGTATATTTTTTGTACTGGTGGCGTTGTTTCCTCGGTGGGCAAGGGCGTTGCCGCCGCCTCCATTGGCCGCATCCTCAAGGCGCGCGGCCTAAAGGTCGTCATCCAAAAGCTTGATCCTTACCTCAACGTGGATCCGGGTACCATGTCTCCCTATCAGCACGGCGAGGTGTACGTGCTGGAGGACGGCACGGAGACGGATCTTGATCTAGGGCATTACGAGCGCTTTACCGACGTCTCCCTAACGCGCAACTCTAACGTGACCACCGGGCAGATCTATGCCGAGGTCATCAGCCGAGAACGCCGGGGCGATTTCCTAGGGGGGACGGTACAAGTCATCCCCCACATCACGGACGAGATCAAACGCCGCATCAAGTTGGTGGCCACGGAAAGCGGGGCAGACGTGCTCATCGTTGAAGTGGGTGGGACGGTGGGCGATATAGAGAGTTTGCCTTTTCTGGAGGCGATCCGGCAGATGCGCAAGGATGTCGGCGCCGAGAATACCTGCTATATCCATATCACGCTGCTGCCCTATATTGGCTCCACGGGCGAGCTGAAGACCAAACCCACCCAACATAGTGTGCGCGAGCTGCGCAGCATCGGCATCCATCCCGATGTGGTGATCTGTCGTGCCGATTACCCCATCTCTCCCGACTTGTTGGATAAGGTCGCCCTCTTCGGCGATGTGGATCGGGAAGCGGTCATCCCTTTAGAGACCTGTGATATCATCTACCAAGTTCCTCTTCTCCTTGAGGAACGCGGTTTGGGGGAGTACCTGTGTAAGCGGCTTAACCTGAACACGGCTCCTCCCGATCTCACGGAGTGGCATGAGCTCGTCCATCGGCTAAGGCATCCGGGACAGCCCGTGCGCATCGCCCTGGTCGGGAAATATGTGGGCTTGCACGACGCCTATCTGAGCGTGCGCGAGGCCCTTGTCCATGCAGCGGCCTATCACAACCTGAAATTGGAGTTAGATTGGGTTTCGGCGGAGGAACTGGAACAGGGGAACGTCGCCGAACGCCTGGCCAAAGCCCAGGGGATCCTGGTGCCCGGCGGCTTTGGGGAGCGGGGGATTGAGGGCAAGGTGGCCGCCGCGCGCTTTGCCCGGGAGCATCGGGTGCCCTATTTGGGCCTCTGCCTCGGCGTGCAGGTGATGGTCATTGAGTTCGCCCGCCATGTCCTCAAGGATGACCGGGCTAACAGTTCCGAATTTGCCCCCGGTTGTCCTCACCCCGTCGTGGATTTGATGGAAGAGCAGCGGGGGGTGATCAATAAAGGGGGTACGATGCGTCTGGGCAATTACCCTTGCGTGCTTGTGGAGGGCACCAAGGCCCGCGCAGCGTATGGCGTAGAGCGCATCGTCGAGCGCCATCGCCATCGCTACGAGATCAACAACCATTACCGACAACTGCTTGAAGGGGCGGGCATGGTCTGGAGCGGCATCTCGCCCGATGGCCAGCTTATAGAGATCGCCGAAATCCGCGACCATCCCTGGATGCTCGGCTCCCAGTTCCATCCCGAGTTCAAGTCCAGGCCCAACCGGCCCCATCCCCTCTTTCGCGACTTTTTGGCCGCAGCCAGGGCATACTCGCCCTCAGGCTAGTCGTAGCGCCCATAGGTCTTGCAGACTTCAACCAGCTTGAAGATATTCTCATCCGGCGTATCCCGGCCACACTGGTCGCCCGTAGAGAGGATGAACCCTCCGTCGGCGGCGGCATCGTCAATGGCCTTCTTGGCCGCGCGCTCTACTTCTTCGGGCGTCCCCAAGAGCATGACGTTCGTGGTGTGGAGATTGCCCATGAGCGAGAGGCGCTTGCCGAATTCGCGCTTGATCTGTGCCAGGTAACAATCGCCCATCGGGGGCTCTTCCAACGGGTTGATGCAATCCAGATCGGTCTCCTCGGCGCACATCTTGACCAGCTCGTACTCGTAGCCACAACAGTGGACCATGGTCAGCACGCCGGCCTCTTTGGCCATGCGGGTGATCTTTTTCAGGGTTGGCAGCACCAATTGGCGCGCAATGGCCGGGGATTGCAGGGTGATGGCCCCTGAGCCGCCGGTGAGGATGAAATCCGGCCGTGCCTCAAGGATCATCTCGGCCTGTTTCAAGATGCTGCGCTCGTGCAGCAGCCGCAGCTCCTCAATGAGCTCGGGCGTGTCGTGGTAGAGATACGTCAGGGCTTCAATCCCCCCCTGGAACACCCCAAACCAAGATTGAAATCCGGGCGTGGCCAAACCCACTCCTAGGACCCCCTGCTCGCCCAGCTCCTTTCGCTGGACTTGCAATAGGCTGGGGTCGTAACCGATCGGCTCCTGGAAGAGATAGCGCAGCTTGGGCCAATCCGCCTGGGGATCCTTAATGGCCTTCACGGTCAGGGTAGGCGGATCGGCGATGTAATAGGTCGTCTCGGTCGTCAGATCACCGGCCGGGGTTTTGATGCGCTCGGCGACGACCATCCGCTCCTTGGTCTGAGAGACGATCCTTCTCTCCCCCTCCAGAGGCACGGCGTAGCGATATTGCATATCGCCGTAGATGAACCAGCCATCAATCCCGAAATACCGCATGGCCTCCAGGTAGGCCCGCCAGAGAGGGGGGTTCTCGTGGTAGTAAATATCCCAGAAGGGGCGCCGCGTCAGGCGGGCAGGGATCATGTTGGATATGTCCGGTGCACAGGGCACTCTATCCGGCTTTTGATTGCGCATAGCAGTGAGAAACCGCTCGCGAGGCGTCATGTGTTCCATAAATCCTCCTCCGTAGCTCATGGGATTTCATGAAAAAGGGAAGAGATGTCCTAAGCTAAGGGGCTGTTAGCTCCACGTCGGTGGCCGCGACGCCCTCTTCCGGCAATCGGGCCAGGATATCGGCGACTTCGCTCGCTATCTCCTCGGCGCATCTCTCTGGGGTGATCTCGCCGAGCAATAGGGGAGCGATCCTCCGATTCCAAGCCCTCAGGCATTCGCCGACACGCAAGTTTGCCGGCAGGCGTTCCACCTCCGCCGTCTCTGCGACCGAGGCGATTTGCGCACAGATGGGGAAGCGCTCTAGGACGCGCTCGTCCTTCCAGGAGGCCGCGCGGCAGCCGGGCTCGGCGTAGCCACCCAAGAACATCTGCACGCCCATCTCTCGGCTAGACATAAATTTGATCCACTGGAGAACCTCTCCGGCGACCCGGCTCTGTTGACTGATACAGTACATCATGCCCGAGGCGAAGGAGCCGACCTTTCCGGTTACGGGGTGTTTGGGAAAGAGCACTCCCTGGATATCCGTTGCGTTTAAGCGGCGCAGCTCGACGAGGGCTCTGAAGTTGTGCCGCAACATCGCCACCCGGCCGTTGAGCAGCATCTCCAGGCTGCCCCTCTCCATATGGATGGGATCGGGGGCGATCTCGTGGGTCCTGACCTGCTCCTGCGCCCACCGCAGACAAGCGACGCCGGTTTCGCTATGGAGCAGACATTGCCGGCCGTCCTGAGAGAGCAGAGAGGCCCCAAACAGGCTCAACATGGGATACGCCCCAGGCAATTCGTAGCGCACGTCATAGCCGAATTGATCCGTCTTCCCATCGCCGTCATGATCGCCGGTCAAACTTGCGGCAGCTCGGCTCAGGTCATCCAATGTCCAAT
>DAOTVR010000114.1:0-3556 GCA_034436315.1 Anaerolineae bacterium | reverse complement strand
CCCTCCACATAGCCCTCGCCGTCATCCACGCCGAAACGATGAAGTGGGTCCTCAGGAGAGGGATGCTCCAGGTTGTAAAGGAGCGCGCGGTCGGCGCGGGCCGGGTCAAAGACGCCGTGTTCATCCAAGCCGGAGCGATAGAAGGCGTAAAAGTCGTTCTTGGGGAAGAATGCCTGGCAATGGGGGCAGCGCACCTTCCAGGGGTGCTCCAGGGCGTTGATCTGCCAATTGTACATGGGCACATCGCCCTTACAGGCCGGGCAGTAGCCGTTAGACCACACCATCCAGGAGCGGCTGATGGTACAGCCGAACATCAGCTCCCAAAGCTCGTCCTCGCTGAAGCGCAGAAAAGGTTCTGCCTGCTGAAGGATGGTCTGACGAATTTCGTCCGCCCAAGGATAACGGGCAGCGTTTGCCCGGGCGCGCATGGCAAGGTTTACCGGGGTAAAGACGCTTGCGTTTTTCATCCCAGCCCCTCATGCAGGGCGCACAACTGCCGGATAAAGGGCTGAGGGATCAGCCCCTCAGGAGTGATGGGCACGTCCCAGGTGACCACCCCGCCCTTGGAGTTCACGTGCTTGGTGTAGCCGATGACGAACTCGTCGGGGAAGCGCGGCTCATCGCCCCGACACCAATTGCTCCCCAAATAGCTGAGGATGTGATACTGGGCTCCATTCACCCAGCGACCGGGGCAAACCGGGAAGGCCTCGCTGATCTCTCCGGCGGTATAATCCTCGTATTCCGTGAGCGAGATCACCGGCACGAGCACGCCAGGGTTAAAGGCCACGAGGGCCTCGGGGTTGCCCGCCTTGGCTGCGGCGGCAAAGCTTTGAAAGTTGGGCGGGTCGGGGTGGCGGTACATCTCGTCGGCAAAGTAGCAACCGTCAAACCACCAGCCGCAGACCTTTTTCCCCCAACGAAGCGACCATTCGCGGATGATCGCCTCCCATTTGAGCTGGAACTCGGCCAAGCGCAGGCCGGTGCGCTCGCCACCCCAGGCCGTAGGCCATTCCCCCTTAAAGCCCCACTTCCAGCCGAGGGCCTTCACCGCTACGGGGTCTGCAGCAGGCGCCCCGCTCGGCAGGTAGACCAGCAGCTTGATCCCTCTGGGATTAAGGGCCTCGTAAAGGTCGGCGACCAGATCGCGGTGGGAACACTTGCTGGGGCGAATGTCCACGAAGGAATCGTAGGTCGCGTTGGGCGCGCAGTAGTGGCCCGAATTCTGGCCGATCGTGATAAAGTAATAGGGCGCTCCCACCTCTTCTAGCTGAGCGGCGAGGCGCTGCACGTCTACGCCATCCACCATGCGGTTCCAGGCATCGGCCGATGTCCCCGGCTCAGTGAGATAGTGGGTGAAAACGCCCCAACGGGCTTCCTTGAACCAGTCCGTATTCGCACGCATCACTTTTCCTCCTCTGTGGACAGGCTGAGGCGACCCTCCTCATCGCGCAAGGGAAGAAAGAGGGGACGCTCATCCGGAGTCTTGTTGGGCCGGTGCAAGGTGAGCATCAGCCGTCCGTCAAAGGTGCGAAAGACCATGCCATGGCCGCCATCCTGGGCATAGAGCGGCTCTGGCTCCTGGATCCAGGGGCCGAGGATCTGCCCCGATGTTGAACGCGCCACGCCCTGGGCGTAGCCACCCGCGCCGAAGCTGGACCAAAGCATCAACAGCGCCCCATTTTGCGCCCGATAGAGGAAAGGGCCATCGGTCACATAGCCGATTCCTTCCGGCCTGACGCCCCAAGGGGCCTCGGAGGCGCGAAAGAGCAGGAACGGCTCACCGATCGCCCGGGAGAGATCCGCCGACAGGCGCATGGCGCACATTTCTCCATCATGTACCTGTACCCACTCATGGCAAAAGACCAGCCAGGGGTCGCCGGCCTCATCCACGAAAAGCGTACCGTCCAGGCACTCCCAATCCCTAGGGGTCAACGGGCCGGCGCTATGGGGGAGGAAGGGGCCAAGGGGCGAATCGGCGACCAGGGCCTGAGTCCCTCGGCAGACGCCCTCGGCCTTGAAGCTGGCGAACATGAAGAAGCGCCCGCCGTAGCGGTGCACCTCGGGGGCCCAGTAGTTCCGGTCGGCCCAGAAGCCCGTCGGAGGGCGAAAGACGGGGAAAGGCCCCTCCCAATGCTCCAAATCGGCGCTGCGGTAAGCATCAAAGCCGACGCCCTTGCCCTGCCAACAATCGGGATCGGTCGTGCCGTAAAGGTAATACCGGCCCTCCTCGGCGAGGGGCAAGACGAAAGGATCGCGAAGGTGAATCTCAGCTGTCTTAACCATCTTCTCTCCTAAGGATATAAAGCCGTTCATCGCATGCCCATAAGGGCACACGACAAACGGCCTTCGTTTGATCTCTATTACCGCGCCATGCCTGGGCCTTTGTAGGGGCGGTTGAAGGGCAAGCTAAAGGGCTCCTCAAAGGGGCGGAAGGGCACCATGGCGGCGATCTCATCCAGCCGCCTGAGGATATCCTCCGAGAGCGGGCCTTTCTCCACTGCGGCGACGTTCTGCTCTACTTCTTCACGGGAACGCGCGCCCATCAAGGTACAAGAGATGTCGGGGTTGGAGATCACAAAGCGCAAGGCCAACTCCGGCAAGGGCATGCCCAGCTCATCCAGGAACTCATAGAGCGCCAGGAACTGCCTGCGCCGAGGCAAGCTCAGCCAGCGTGCTCCGTAGCGCACCTGCTCGTCATAGCGCCGGGCCAAGGCCCCTTGCTGGAGTGGCGAGCCGATGATGATCCCCATGCCCTGTTCCTTGGCCGCCGGAAGCACCTCGTGCTCCGCCTCTCGCCAGAGAAGGCTGTAATTGAACGCTGTGAGCACCACATCAAACCGCCCCGTTCGGATGATGTGGGCCAGCTCATAGGCTGTCGTGCCCCCTAAGCCGGTGTAACGAATGATCCCATCCCTTTTAAGTTGTTCCAGGACCTCTAACACCGGCCCGGTGAAGTGCTCCCAATCGGGCCACCAATCGTACTGGCCGGGCCGATCTGGCTCATGGATCATGAGGATGTCAATGTAATCGCGCTTGAGGAGGCGCAGGCTCTCCTCCACCGATCTCATCAAACAATCCTTATCCTGCGGGTTAAAGGGCTGCGGCCGCCCGCCGAGCTTGGTGGAGAGGATCAGCGGCGCGCTAACCCCTTCCAAGGCTTTGCCGATCACCTCTTCGCTATTGCCGTAGCCGGGGGCGGTGTCAATATAGTTCACCCCTAGCTCCAGGGCGCGGTGGATCGCCTCGCGCGCCTGCTCGTAGGGCCCGCCGTAAGAAGATACGAAAAGCCCTCCCAAGGCCAACTCGCTAACCTGTAAGCCGGTCCTGCCCAGAAGCCTTGTCTTCATCTCTTTGCCCCTTGCTCGTTGTAATTTACACGCACTTTACCACAAGCACGTCAGTCCCGCAAGGCTTCTGCGCACGGACAATTGTAATGGGCCAACAGATTGTTACCAGTCTCCGGATCACAGGCGAGGAGGAGATCGGCGCTGATGTCGTCCAGCAAGGGTGGCGGCATAGCGGCGATCGTAGCTGCTCCAGGATACCCTTTTTCCTG
>DAOTVR010000113.1:0-17732 GCA_034436315.1 Anaerolineae bacterium | reverse complement strand
GGCAGTCGCGGCGCCGGCTCGGCCGCCTGGGCGGAGCACGGCGTCAAGACACTCCTCGGCACGGGCGTGCGCGGCCCGCATATCTGGGATGGCAAGCCACATTGGGAGGCAGTCCAAACCTCCAAGCACCTGAATATCACCTGGGATGGCTCAGCGTTAACCTTCGCCCGCGTCCCCGTTGGGCCGTACTGCACGGTCACTGCACCCCACATGGGCACTACCTATTACATGTGCCCTACAGAAGCCTACACTGCATCACGGGTGCGCGAGATCCTTTCGCGTTTACAACCCCAGCATATCGGTATTGAACTGGACGAGCCCGAGTTCTGGAGCCGGGGCGGCTACGGCGAAGGCTTTAAAGAGGAATGGCGCGCCTTCTACGGCGAGGAATGGCAGGATCCCGAGTCGTCGGAAGAGGCCCGCTACAAAGCCTCTCAGTTGATGGCTCACCTCTTGCAGCGCTTTGTGCGCCGCGTCTTTCAGGCCGTGCGCGAGGCAAATCCTCAGGCCTTTTGCATGGTCAATCCCCATAGCCCCTTCAACTACGCTGAGGCCTTCACCACCCGCTCTATGGCCGGGGATATCATCTCTATCATCGGCGAGGTCGCTTTCATTGAGGAAGCGGATGCTGTGCTGGCCGAGGTCTGGTCCGACACGATCAAGGCCGCCCTGGTTTGTCGCGGAGCGCCCACGATTGAGCCCTTCTTACATTCCTGGGTGGATCGTTCCCTTTTTGAGAACCTGGGACGCGGGTGCGGCAAGCGCATTTTCCAATTGCTTGACCCCAAATCCGATGATCCCAAGTTCTCCTGGGATTCCTACCGTAACTGGTTTGAGGAGGATACCCTGGCAGCCTTGATGGTCGGGGGGAATAACTTCTGGGTGGCCTGGACGGACCGCATCATGCTCATGGATCAGCCCCCTGCCGGCCCCGCGCCTGAGGCGTATCGCACCGTCTTCTGCACGGTGATGAACGTCTGCCGCGATGCGGAGAATCATCCTTACCGCCCTTCATCACGTATCGGCGTGCCCGTCTCGGATACGATCATGTGGCAGCGCGATGTCCCCGGCAAGAATTACATTGATGCCTTTTACGCCCTTACCTTGCCCCTATTAGATCAGGGGATCGAGTTGGAGGTGCTTCCCCTGGAATGCGGCCCTCGGCCGGGCTTCCTGGATGACTTTAGCGTGCTGCTGACCAGCTTTGATTACTGGAATCCCCAACGCTCCGAGATGGTAGAAGCACTGGCCGACTGGGTACGTCGCGGAGGCACGCTGCTCTACTTCGGCACCTCCGAGTTCGACGACGTGCCCAGCGCTTGGTGGCGCAAAGCGGGTTACCCCTCTACCTTTGCTGCCCTATTTGATAGGCTGGGCCTTGGCCGACCATCGCCCAAGGCCATTCCCCTTCAGGCTTTGGACGTAGCAGAAGACTTGGCCATCCAACTCGGCCAACGTTTCCTGGCTGAACCGATGTCTGCACCCCCCGGCTGGTGGCAGGTGGGCTCGCTATTGAGCAAGGGTTTTTTCGTCCAGCCTCACCTATGGGCGATGCAAATGCCCGGCGCCTCGCCCTTACTGAATACCACCGAGGGCCAAACCGTAGCCTGGGAGTTACCCGTCGGCCGAGGGCGCGTGATCTGGGCCGGGCTTTCCCCATGGTTCATGGCCTGGGGGTTGGAAGGTCCCCTCTTCCTGCGGGCGATGACCGCTCTGGCCTGCTCTCGGGCGAGAGTGCCCTACGTCCCCAAGCCGGCACTAGATGTGCGCCGGGGACCCTATCGCCTGGTTTACGCCTTTGCCGATTATACCGTGCCGGGCGATTACCTGGATCTGCTCCATCACGAGCTGCGTCCTGTGCATTCGCCCCAACTCCGCGCGCGCCAGTATCGCATGCTTTACGACCTATCGGCGGCGGGCACCGAGCTGGGCCTGATCTATTCCGGCGCTGTGAGCTCAGGGTTGGCCGTGCGAAACCAAGAGCTCAGGGTTACCTTAGAAGGGCCAGAGGGGTGTTTGTTGGCCACGGCCTTGCGCATCCCCAACGTGCCAAAAGAGCTCTCGGTGAAAGACACAGAGAGCGGCGCCGAACGGCTCTCCTGGTCCACCTACGATGGCGCCGAGGGGATCCTGCGCCTGGGGCACTACTCCCCGCGAACGCGGGCAGAGTTAGTGGTAAAGTGGTAAACTCGCGATAATTTCATTAGCGGCTGCATCTTTTAGAGACCGAGATGAGCTATCAACGCGCCATAGATGCTATTCATTTGCGCCTCACCGGCAGCCTCGCCGAGCAGGAGACGCTAGATCATCCGGCCTTTATGGCCGAGCTTCTTGGCCGCGACCCTTGGGAGAACCCCTATCAGGCTTACGTGGACGCTTATAAGGCCCTGGACATAGATTGGGTTATCGGTTGGCCGCGCCCTCACTTGACTAAAGACGCCTTTGCCGGGCGCTCTAGCATCGACCTGGGCAACGGCACCCGCATCACGGAATGGGGACTCTCAGGTAGCAGTTGGCGCGAGGAGCACCCTTTCCACGATGTGGAGGATGTGCTGCACTACGATCCCCTGGAGAACAAGCCCTGCCTATCCATGGTCACCGAGGAATCCGCCCGCGCCCTTATTGCCAACGTCAAGGCCCAACAGGAAGAGATGGGCACATCGTGCCTGGTCAGCGGCATTCACTATACCACCCTCTTTCAATGCGGCATCATGGCCTTTGGCTGGCCCCTCTTTTTGACCGCTGCCGGCGCCGAGCCGGAGCGCTTCCAGCGCATCCTGGAGGGCTTTGCCGAGATCACTCGGCGCAATTTGGCCCTTTGGGCGACGGAGCGCCCGCCCCTCATCCTCATTCACGACGACATCGCCATGCAACACGGCATGGTCTTCCATCCCGATTGGTATCGCAAGCGCCTTTTCCCTCTCTACGAGCGCTTTCTGGAGCCGCTCCTGGCCGATCCGGCCATCCGTATCTGCTTCGTCTCCGATGGGGACTATAGCGCCGTGCTGCCCGATCTCGCCGCCCTTGGCTTTCACGGTTTTTTCGTCAATCCCAACATGAACCTGGCCGAGATCGCCCGCACCTATGGAGAGGATCACTTTCTGGTGGGCAACGTGGATACCGCCGTGCTCACCTTCGGCACGCCGGACGATGTGCGCCGTGAGGTGGCGCGCTGCGTGGAAGAGGCCAAGCCCTGCGCCGGCCACTTTATCAAGGCCATGGGCGATCTTCCTCACAACATCCCCTTGGCCAACATGCGCGCCTACTTTCAGGCGATCGGTGACTATCGCCACACGGCCTCTGCTTACCGAAGGCCGATATGCTCGGATGCTTCACCCGATAAACAACTATCGCTTAGCCATCCTTTGAGCTGCTGTAAATACGACACGAAAAACGATTGACTTGCTGCTGTACTCGTGATATATTGGACTTGTGACCCGTTCGCGTGTCAGCTCTTAGCTGGCACAAAGGCACGAGTTATTGAGAAAGGAGGCGCACAGCGAGAGATTTACTGCGATCGTGATGTTTCGGTCATTGGATGTGGTCATTCAAAGTTTAATTTTACGAGGAGGCTGAAGAATGGTTTCCAAGATTTCGCGTCGTCAACTACTCAAATTGGGCGCTTTCGCCGCAGGTGGTCTGCTCGCTGGCTGCGCCCCCAAGGTCGTGGAAGTGACCAAAGTCGTCGAGAAGGTGGTCAAAGAGACGGTAGTGGTTGAGAAAGAAGCCCCCACTGCGGCTCCGACCCCGTTTGACCTTGTCCACTGGGCGGAGGGCTATCTCTACTCTGAGGCAGAACCCCACAAAAAGTACCAGGAGGCCGTGCGTAACCGATTCAAAGAACTCTATCCCCTGGCGAACATCAAGTGGGAGAACCGTGGCTGGGATGAACAGCTTCGGCAGAATTTGGTGACCGCTCTGCTCGCCGGCACAGGCCCCGACATCATAGTGGGCGAGAACTTCTTCCAGCAATATGCCGATCTTGGGGCTATGGCCGAAGTTACCGACGCCATTCAGGATATTAAAGACAATCTGATCCCCGGGACCTACGCTGCCGCTGTGACCAAGGGCAAAGTCTACGGTATCAACCAGTTTACCGGCATCTTTGGCTTTGAGCGCAACCCCAATGTGATTGAGAAGGCCGGGCTGGACCCGACTAAACCCCCTACAACCTGGGATGAGCTACTTGAGCATTGTGAGATCATCACCAAGGCGGGCAAAGGCGAGTTTTACGGCTATACCTTGCAAGGCCCAGTGGGCTTCTCGGTTGGCGGCATCTTCCGCGTAGCCGTCTATATGAAACAAGCCGATGCCGACATGTGCAAAGACGACTGTACCTACCCCTTCTTCAACAACCCCAAGGCCGAACAGGTGCATGTCTTTCTGCGCAAGATTAACAAGTTCACGCCCCCTGGCTTAACCTTCAACCCCGATGAGGGCCAGGTTTACAGCCAATTGTTCAAGGGGGTTACCGCCTACCAGATCTGTGGTTCCTGGCACGTCAAGTGGGCCAAGGACTCCGGCCTTCAGAATGCCATGTACTCGGCCATCCCCATTCCCCAGGGTGGCAAGAAGGCCAGCATTGTGGTAGGCAACGTCATTAACGGTGTTCTCTCCACAAGCAAGCACATCCCTGAAGCTACTGCGCTATGCAAAGTGTTTACTGAGGATGAAATCCAAGATTTGGTGTATCCCTTGCTAGGGCGCTTGCCCAGCACGCGTAGCGCTCTCACGAGGCTGCGTCCAAAGGCCACAGAAGCCGACCAGGCCTTCATTGATGACCTGCTCACTGCCGACTTGGGCATCTTGCCTCAGTGGCGTAAAGAGCCAAACAAGCTCTGGCAGATCTATAACGAGCTCCTACAAGGAGTGCTGGCCACCGAGGATGACATCAAGAAGCTCATGGATAAGGCTCAGCAGGATGCTGACGCAGTCATGAAGGGCTGAACAACAAAGCGAGGCGTTCAGAACCCGGCGGAGCATACTATGCGGCGCTTGTTCTCTATCTGGGGAGGGGAGCCATCTCCTCCCCAGATGTTTAAGGGCTCTGAGGGGCAGACGCTTCTCCCTCATTTTTCGCAAGGAGCATAGAGCATGGAAACGACTGCGGGCCAGATAGCTATTGGGACAGCAAGACTGTCCTTATGGGAACGTTTCGCTCGCTGGCGCCAGCGTAATCGCCAACCCCTCGAAGGCTGGCTCATCCTGACCCCGATACTAGCTTATTATTCTCTGTTTTTTATTTTTCCGGTGGTCGCAGATCTCTATATCAGTTTCACCCGGTGGACCGGCATCGTGGGTAAACCCGTGTGGGTGGGTCTGGCAAACTACAAGACCTGGTTTTCAGGTTATTACCTACTCATCCTTTTCAATACGTTGCTCTTCACAGTTACCATTCTGTCTTTATCAACTATCATCGCTTTCTTCATCGCGGTGCTCTTAAATCAAAAAGTCATCGGTCGGGGATTGTTTCGTGCACTGTGGTATATACCTACTTTAACCTCCGCCGCTATTACGGCTCAGGTCATGTTCATCTTTATCTCACCTTATGATGGTGTATTCAACGCCATCCTCAAAGCCCTTGGCCGGCCGATTGTTATCTGGCCACTTAATGCTTTTTGGATGAGGACTTTTATCATTCTCTTCTCTGTCTGGCGAGGCGTAGGGGGGCCGGTAGTTCTGTTTCTAGCAGCACTTCAGGGCATCCATCCAGAAATCTACGAAGCTGCCATGGTAGATGGAGCTAATTCTTGGGATTTGTTATGGCGCATTACCTTTCCTCTGCTGCGCCCGATGCTTATTTTCGTCCTCATCACGGGTACAATCGGAGGGTTTCAGATCTTTGAGACGGTCATGCTGATCACCGCTGGTGGGCAGTTTAATGTGGCCTCCTCGGGCGGCCCACGCAATATGACCAACGTGATACTACTGCAGATCTACAAGGATGCTTTTGTTAATAATAACCTCGGGCCGGCCGCAGCAGGCTCTATTATCGCCGCCATTCTTCTCTTGTGGTTCACCACGACGAATATGCGCATCATGAGCCGAGGCCAGGTAGAGAAATAATAAGGAGACAGTCTATGCGCAGACGATTCACCTTTGGGCGCTTTCTAACTTACGCCGTGCTCATCATCGGCAGCGTTGTGATGGCCTTTCCCATGGCCTACGCTTTTTCCGGGTCCCTATGTGACCTTGAGGATTTCTACGCCCATCCTTGGTTCCCCACGCCCAGCAAGCTTTACCTTGAGAACTATCGTATTCTCTTCAGCGCCAAATTCACTTCCCAAGTAGAGATCTGGCGCTGGATTGCCAACACACTCGTCCGGATCGCTTGGTATACCTTGATCCCGGGGATCGTTGCCGTTTTGGCCGGGTATGTTTTCGCTCGCTTACGCTTTCGTGGGCGCGACGCCGCATTTATGTATCTACTCAGTTCTATGATGATTCCCGGCATCGTTTTTTTGATTCCTACCTTCGTCATGATGGCCCGTTGGCCAGGCGTGGGTGGCAATGACTGGAGAGGGCAAGGTGGGCGCGGGTTCTTGGATTCATGGCCCGCACTCCTTATCCCAGGGCTTGTTAACGTCTATTACATCTTTATGCTGCGACAAACCTATTACAGTATCCCCATGGACTTTGAAGAAGCCGCTCGCGTGGACGGGGCTAGCACGCTTCGTTGTCTCAAAGATGTCTATCTGCCAATGCTCAAACCGGTACTCACCGTACTAGTGATCTTCCAGTTCGTAGCCATCTGGAATGACTATCAGTGGCCGTTGATTGTCAGTTCAGGCAACAAAAAGATCTGGACTCTAGCCTTGGGTTTCCAACAGATGCTTTTCGTTGGCGCGTCCTATAAAGGCTATCCGCCGGGATCGGCCGTCGTAGACTATCCTTTCTCCTTTGCCATGGCGATCATAGCTACAGTGCCTTTGATCTTGCTCTTCTTAGGACTACAATCATACTTTGTTGAAGGTGTGCAGGGTTTTGCCATTAAGGGATAATAGGCACTACCTGCCCGTCCCCTGGAATGAAAGGCTTGGCTCCCTCTCCAGCCGCATTGTCTTTCAGGTAAAGCCGAGGGAGGACGAACATGATCACCGAATTAACCAAGGGCGTCTACTGGGTCGGCGTGGTGGATTGGGGTTTGCGGCGCTTTCACGGCCATGAGCTCTCCACCCATCGCGGCTCGACCTACAATGCCTACCTCATCGTAGATGAGAAGATTGCCTTAGTGGATACGGTCTGGGGCCCCTTTCAGGATCAGCTCATCGCCAACATCCGCGAGGTCGTAGACCCCGCGAAGATCGACTTTGTCATCGCCAACCACGCCGAGGTGGATCACGCCGGCAGCCTCCCGGCGGTGATGCGCGCCGCGCCCCAGGCCACCGTCGTCGTCTCCAAGCGCGGCCGGGAGAGCGTAGAGGGGCATTTCCATCAGCCCTGGTCCTTCAAGGCCGTCCAGACGGGGGATAAAATCAGCCTGGGGTCCTGCGAACTCGTCTTCATAGAAGCTCCCATGCTGCACTGGCCGGATAGCATGTTCACCTATGTCGCCGGCAAGGGCATCCTCATGCCTAACGATGCCTTTGGCCAGCATTACGCCACGGCCTTTCGCTTCAACGACCAGGTGGATCAGGAGGAGCTCTACGAAGAGGCCCTCAAGTATTACGCCAACATCCTCACTCCTTTCAGCGACCTGGTGACGAAAAAGATCGCCGAAGTGCTGGCACTGAATCTGCCTGTGGAGATCATCGCCCCCAGCCACGGCGTCATCTGGCGCAAAGACCCCCTGCAGATCGTGCACAAGTACGCCGAATGGGCCCAGCAGATCCCTCAAAAGAGTGCCGTCATCCTGTATGACACGATGTGGAACGCCACCCGCCTCATGGCCGAGGCCATCGGCGACGGCCTGGCCGCTGAAGGCGTGCCCTACAAACTGCTCCATGCAGCCGTCTCGGATCGCAACGATGTCATCACCGAGATCTTTAAAGCCAAGGCCATCGTCATCGGCTCCCCCACCCTGAATCGCGGTCCCCTGCCCACCATTACCCCCATCCTGGAGGACCTAAAGGGCTTGCGATTCAAGAACAAGATCGGCGCTGCCTTCGGCTCCTATGGCTGGAGCGGCGAAGCGGTCAAGCTCCTGGAACAGCACCTCAATGCATGTCAGATCCCCGTGGTAGCGCCCGGCGTGTTAGCTAAATGGCAACCTACGGCAGAGGACCTCGCCCGTTGTCGGCAGCTCGGACAACAGGTAGCCCACGCCATTTTAGGGAGCTGACCCAGAAATCGCGTGAACAGGCCAAACGAGCGAGTTGAGCTCGCGACGGTTTGCGGCTATAATGGCCCCGTCACATCAAGCTTACGGAGGGAGCCATGAACGACCGCGAACGATTCCTGGCCACGATGCATTATGCCCCGCGCGATCGCTGCCCCTGGTGGGAAATGTGGTACTGGAGGGAGACCCTGGATCGCTGGCATAAAGAGGGTCTGCCCGAGGATGTCCACCTGGAAGAATACCTGGGAGTAGACCGACGCGAGAACGTCGGCGTCTCTTTGGGGTTGGTCCCGGCGTTCAAGCGCGAGACCCTGGAAGAGAACGACGAATACGAGATCTTTCGCCGCGAAGACGGCGTCATTTGCAAACAGTTCAAGGGCGATCTCGCCGGGCGCATGCCCCAGTGGCTGCGTTTCCCCATGGAGACGCGCGACGATTGGGAAAACGTGATCAAGCCCCGCCTGAACCCTAAATCCCCCTGTCGCTACCCCCTCTACTGGGAAGAGAAAAAGCGCATGTGGGCCCAGCGCGACTATCCTCTTTCCATCAGTGGCGGCTCCATCTTTGGCTGGATCCGCAACTGGATGGGCCTGGAAGGGGTCGCGCAAGCGCTCTACGATGACCCCCAGTGGGTACAGGAGATGATGAACTACATCGCCGACTTTGTAGTGGAGACCGTGCGCCGAGCCGTTGAGGAGGTAGATATAGATTACGTGACCATGTGGGAGGACATGGCCTACAAGGCCGGCCCTCTCATCTCCCCGCGCATGTTTCGCCAGTTCATGCTTGAGCCGTATAAGAAGATCACCTCTTTCTTCCACGATCACGGCATTGAGCTCATCTTCGTAGATAGCGACGGGGACTCTAGTTCGCTGATACCTCTCTGGCTAGAGGGTGGCGTGACGGGCTATTACCCCATTGAACGCGCTGCCGGCATGGATCCGGTTGAACTGCGCCAGCGCTTTGGGCGAAAGCTGCGCCTCATTGGCGGGATCGACAAGCGCGCCATGATCGCCGGGCCCACAGCCATTGAGGCCGAGCTGGCCCATGTCGCTCCCTTGGTGGCCGAGGGCGGCTATATACCCTGGTGCGACCACTTGGTTCCCCCCGATGTGCCCTTCCAACACTATATGTATTATGTCAATCGCATGAAAGAGCTGACCCTGGACCCTTTGGGGTTTAAGCCGAGAACCTGAGAGAAAGAAAATGTCCAAGAGTCACATCCGCCTGGGCAAACTCTTTGGCATCCCGATAAACATCGACGCCAGTTGGCTGCTCATCTTCATCTGGATCACTTGGAGTCTGGCGAGAAGTTACTTCCCCCAGCGTTATCCCTCATGGTCCACCACCTTAACCTGGGGAGTGGCCGTGATGACCAGCTTACTCTTTTTCTCTTCTGTGCTCTTACACGAGTTGGGGCACGCCCTCGTAGCCCGTTCCCAGGGAACACCCGTGAGCGAGATCACCCTATTTATCTTCGGCGGGGTCGCCCAGATCACCGACGAGCCGAGCACGCCCAAGAAGGAGCTACGCATGGCCGCAGTAGGCCCCTCCATCAGCATCCTCCTCAGCGCCCTCTTTGGCATTCTATATCTCGCATTGCGCAGACCGAGTCCCCCTTTAGCCGCTAGTAGCCTTTTCCTCTCCGGCGTCAACCTAAGCCTGGGGCTTTTCAACCTGATCCCTGGCTTTCCCCTGGACGGCGGCCGCGTGCTGAGAGCGATCCTCTGGGCGGCCCATCGCGACCTAACTCGTGCCACGCGCTGGGCCTCCTGGGTGGGACAAGCGGTGGCTTATCTCTTCATCTTGAGTGGCATCGTCCGCGTCTTTAGCGGCGACTGGCTGGGTGGCATATGGATTGCCTTTATCGGCTTTTTCCTGGATAACGCCGCTCGCAGTTCCTATTACCAACTCACCCTGCGCAAGCTCCTGGATGGCCATGTCGTGGGCGAGATCATGACCCAGGAGTGCGTCATGTTGCCGCCGCAGCTGACTCTAGATGTATTCGTAGAACAATACCTAACGAGAGGCCAGCGTTGCTTCTCCGTGGGCAGCCGCGATCACCTCCTGGGCCTACTTACAATCCACAACGTGAGCCGAGTTCCCAAGGACCGTTGGCCCACAACGCATGTGGCTGACGCGCTCACGCCCCTGGAAAAGCTTCGCTTCGTTGGCCCCAATACTTCGCTCTGGGAGGCCCTCCAGCATATGACCGAGGACGGTGTGAATCAACTTCCCGTCCTGCAAGGAGGCGAGCTCTTGGGCATGCTCACGCGTGAGAGGCTTATCACCTTCATCCACAACCTATCCCAACTAGGCCTTTAAGTACCTTGAGGAGAGATATGAATCACCTTGAACGCATTATGGCAGCCATAGAGCACCGCTCATTGGACCGCTTTCCCACCGATATCTGGTGCGTGGAGGAAGTGCGACAGCGGCTATACGCATATTGTGGGACGACCGAATGGCGCAAGGTCTTGGATTACCTGGATATCGATGGCATCATCAGCCTCTGGGCACCCTATATCGGTCCCGCCCTGCCCGACCTAGGCGAGGATCTACGTCAAGACGAGTGGGGGATGGTTTACAAGAAGCAAGAGTACGCTGGGGGCGTGTATTGGGAACAAGTTGGCTATCCTCTAGCCGATGCCCAGACGATCGCCGATATTGATGCTTATCCTTGGCCCAAGCTGGAGTGGTATGACTACTCTGCCCTCCGCGATATGTGCGCCGAGTGGCCTGGCCGAGCCATTGAGATCGGTTACACGGCCATCTTCTATTGGCACAACAAGCTCCGCGGTTTGGAGCTATCTCTGATGGATCTCGCCCTAAGGCCCGAATTCAGCAGACACTTGATTCGCCGCATCGCCGATGCCTTCTATGAGAAGTACGAGCTTTGCTTCCAGGCCGTTGGCAACGCCGTACAACTCACCCAGGTTACCGATGATTACGGCAGCCAGACCGGCCTATTGATCAGTAAAGAGATGTTTCGGGAGTTCTATCGTCCTTGGATGCAGAGGGCCATAGATCAGGCCAAAGCACACGGCTTGAAGGTTTTCCATCACGATGATGGGGCGATTTACTCCCTGATTCCCGACTTGATTGAGATGGGTATTGACGTACTTAACCCCATTCAATGGCGCTGCAAAGGCATGGACCGCGAGCTCATCGGCCGCAATTTCGCGGACAAGCTCTGCTTCCACGGTGGAGTAGACAATCAGCAGACTTTGCCCTTTGGCACCGTTGACGATGTACGCGAGGAAGTAGCCTACAACTTACGCACTCTGGGGCGAACGGGCACCGGCTACATCATCGCCCCCTGCCACAACATCCAGGCCATAACGCCCTTAGAGAATATCCTGGCGCTGTATCAGGCTCCGCGTCAGCTCTAATCTATTCTCACGCAGGCCGGTTACGCAAGCGCCGGAAACGCTTGACAGGGTGTCAGGCTCGCACTATGATGCAATCAGGAGCATTTGTACACCTAAGGTAGGTGAGAAACGTATGGGCCGAACATTTGATTTTGAGGATCCCTTTTATCCCGTTCCGCCAGCAGCGGTAGATGCCAACCCGGCTGTGGCGATCAGGGACTTGCTCTACCGCGTGGCGCGCCTGGAGCAATCGTTGGGCGAGCAGCGCGTCCAAGCCATTGCCGATATGAAAGAGATCCTCCTGGAGCTGGTCTCCCTCTCAGACGACATCACCAACATCGTTGAGCGTTGGGGAGTAGCCACCAAGGCCCAGGAAGCAGCGCTCATCGGCAGCGTGATCGCCCTGGGGCGCAAGATCGTCGCCACTCTCAGACACCACCGCGTAGAACCGATTGACACCATCGGTCAGCCTCTTGATCCCGAGACCAGCGACGTCGCCGGCACCGAGGCCAACGAACATGTGCCTGCCGGCGTCGTTCTTCGCGAGGTGCAGGTCGGCTATAAATGGCCTCAGGGCCTTTTACGCCGTGCAAGGGTGATTGTCAGCAGCGGCCCTGCACCAAACGCCCAGGCCGAAGAGACGTCGGGCGTTGCTCAAGCCCAAGGAAGCGCGGACGAAGCCGCAACCGACAAGCACACCTCCCAGACCAACGAAAGGTAAAGGCCTGATGAACGAGCTCACTTTGACCTGTCCTTATTGCGGGGGAATCGTGCCGGCCAATACCACCACCATTTGTCCCGATTGTCACGAAGATCTCTCGCCTTTGATCCACTTGGAATCGGAACACCTGATCCGCTATAACGAGGGCCTTGCCTTAGCCCGTGAGGGCCGTCTTGAGGAAGCCAAAGCCTGTCTCGCCGCCGCCCTGGCCCATAAGGAGTCCTTCGCGCCGGCTCATATCCTCCTGGCCAAAATTCACGCCAAAGAACAACGTTGGCCTGAGGCACAGGCCAGTATCAAGCGGGCCTTGGAGCTGGCCCCTGAGGATGAACGGGCACGCCTGCTCGCCGAAGAGATCCAGAAAGCCGCCCAAGAAGCCGAGATACGCCGCCAAGAGATAGCCAGAGCTCGCCGGGCTAACGCCGAAAGGCTCCTCGCTGCCTCCCAGCGCGACGCGCTCAAAGCCTTTGGCTTGGGGGTGGGCCTGACGGCCTTCGCCGCTCTGCTTATCTCCTGGCTGGGCGGGGGAAAGAAACGGCATGGCTAGTGCCAGTGCACATACAGTTTCGGGCGCAGGCTTAGGTCCGCCTCGTATTCGCTGCTATAGTAAACCTCATACTCAAAGGCGTTTGCGGTCTCATCATGGAGCGCGAGGCCGTGATTGGCAGAGCCGTCGACCCATTCCTGCACCAAGGCCGTGATCTCCATGCTTTTCCAGCCCGTTCCCTCGGCGCTGAAGGAGCCTCGCGCCACTCCATCGCCCAAAGCGAAATTACGCCAAGTGACGCTGTCCTCTCCCCAATTCTGCGCGATGCGGTACGCCCGCACCAGGCGCTCTCCACCGCCCTCGCTCTGATAGATCGCCAGACGCGCGACCTCCACCACAGCCCCCGCCGGTAAACTGCTCAGATCAAAGCGCAATAACGTGATCTTGTAGCCCTCATCATAGCGCCCGGTATAGAGGTTCTCCCAGTTGCCGTTATTGTCAGGCTCGCTTTCCCAGATGTAGGCATCATGCACTTCGTCAAAGGCCCCTCTCTGGATGATCACCTCGTGGCTAGCCTGCGAAAAGAGCTTCTCTTGCATTCTCTCTCATCCTCGGCGATAATTCGCGCGTGTCTTACTTCACATCTTGTGAGCTCCAGTTCGCTTGAGCTCATTGAGGAACAAGAGGAGGGTAAAATGATCAGACTAACTGACAAGGGCTTGATGATACGGTCTAAAACGACTGTTGCCGAGTTTGAGGGTATCCGTTTGGTCTCGCTGAAGGATGCCGTCACAGGCGAAGAGTTCCTCGATCGCTCCCTGGCCGAGGGCGTGCCCGGCTTCCAGCTTTACCATCAGAACGGCAAGGCTTCCCCGCTGGGCACACATCCTCTGGCCAGTCAAGTGCATTACACCTTGCTCACCGAGCGCATCGCCGAGATCGTGCTCAACGACTGGGAGTGTGACCTATCGGTGCGCGTAAGCGTTGACGAAGAAAACGGCGATATCCTCTTGGAGCCTTCTGCCTGGACCATGCAGGGCGGAGTGGCCGGGCTGGGCATGAGCCTTGCCGGCGTGCGCCAAGACCTACAAGTGGTCGCTCCCTTCCAACAGGGCGCTCGTGCTCCATTAAATCATCCCCAAATGGCCCACAAGGTCGCCGATTGGCCGGCCAACTGGGAGGCCGGTTTCCTTGTCCTGGCAGGACGCGAGTCCGGCTTTACCGCCCAGGCTTGGGACGAGCGCTTCATTTATAAGGGAGTGCGCCTCGGCCACGAACAGAACCCTCAGGTCGTCACCTTGGTCACCTATGCCCATGGCCCCTTAGAGATGAATCGGTGCGTCGGCAACCTCTGCTGGCGCCTCTCGGCCTATCGCGGTGATTGGACCATCCCCGTGCGTCGCTACCGCGACTGGTATTGGCGTGCCTATCGCCTGGAGGAAGCGGCTCGGCTGCGCCCTGACTGGTTGGAGGAGATCAAGTTGGCTATCTCTTGGTGCCCCACCAACCTGGCCCTCCTGGATGAGCTGGCCCGGCGCATCAATCCGCGCCAGGTCTTTATTCACCTGCCCAACTGGCGCCCCTACAAGTACGACCAGGATTATCCCACCTATGTCGCCGATGAAGCTGGCCGGGCCTTCCTGCTCAAGGCCCGGGCGATGGGCTACCACGTCGCCCCTCACACCAATACGTGCCAGATGAGCCCCGATCATCCCTTCTTTTTCCAGGCACGCGATTTCTGCACCCGCAGCCCCTTGGACATGCGTTGGGGCGGCTGGAGCTGGCTGCCGGTGAAGGGCTGGGGCAGCTTTGGCCCTCCGCAGAGCTACTCCCTCATGCCTGCGCGCAAGGATTGGAACATCCTGGTTAACGTCCACCTGGCTTGGTCTCCTTGGCGTCGCCAACTCACCCGCCAAGTGGCCGACCTAATACGCGATCTAGGGCTGGACGCCATTTTCGTGGATGTCTCTCAATGGATTCACAATAGCGACAACTCGCTCCTGGAGAACCTTACCTACGCCGAGGGCTCGCTCAAGTTGATCCGCGAGCTGGTCGACCTGGCTCCCGGCTTTTGTGTATCGGGCGAGGGGCGCAACGAGATCTCCACCCAATTTCTCTCTCTGACGCAATTTCACCTCTACAACTTTGCCCACGTACACGCCATCGACGGCCAGGACGTCTCCTGGGTGGAGGAATGCACCGAGCCGGTGAACGAGTTGCTCTTCAAAGGGCTTGCACGAGGCATCGGCTATCACTACGGCCAAGGCGCGAACCGTCGGCATATGATTGAAGCCACGCTCAAACAGGGGGCTATCCCCACTTTGATCTTCCAGACCGACGATCCCGTCTCCGAACTAGACGGTGCGGAATGCCGCTACCTCCTGGAACGCGCCCTGAGCTAACCCTAAGCGGGGGCAATCCACGAACGCATGCCGATCCAACCCCATTCGTGGGTTGCCCCGCTGCCTCGCCCGCATGCAGGAAAGGGATCTATCTCATTCTCATTCTCATTCCTAATATTGACGCATCCTTGACGCTAGATGACGAGGCTATGCCCTATAATAAAGCAGACGACAACTGACGGTGAGGAGGGCCACAATGGAACGTTCGTTGCGTCTGCTATATATTCAACGCCTCCTTTACCAACACCCCAAGGGCCTCAGGTCCTCGGAGCTCGCCCGCCTCTGCGAGGTGAACCAGCGCACCATCAACCGCGACCTGCAAGACCTGCAAGACGAGCCCTTCCGCCTCCCCCTCGTCCAGGAGGATGGCTGGAACTGGCGGCTGATGGAGGGACACCGCTTTACCCTCCCTCCGATCCGCCTCTCCCTTCAGGAGGCCGCCGCCCTTTACCTGGCCGCTCGTCTCTTGGTCAGGCTCTCCGACGAGCCGAACCCCTTCGTGGGCCGCGCCCTGGACGCCCTGGCCGCCGCCCTCCCTGCCCCGGTGGGCCGGCAGATCCTGCGCATGGCTGGCCCCCGCCTGCAGGCCGAGGACTCCCCCTTCGCCCGTGTGTTCGCGGTGATCACCCTGGCTTGGGCCACGGGGCGCAAGGTGCGTATCCGTTACCGCCCGCTGGGGAGCGAAGAGGTACGCGAGCATATTCTCGCCCCTTATCTCATCGAGCCCTCAGGCTGGGGCTATGCTGCCTACGTCATCGGCCACGTGAGCGCTTACAATGCCCTGCGCACCTTCAAGCTAGAGCGTATCCTGGAGGCCGAGCTCTTAGAGGAGACCTTTGAGTTGCCTCTGGACTTTGACCCTCGCTCCCTCTTGGCCCATGCCTGGGGAGTGATGTACGGCGACGAGACTACCGAGGTCGTCTTGCGCTTCTCTCCTCGCGTGGCCCGACGGGTGAAGGAATCCATCTGGCACGAGAGCCAACAACTGGAGGATTGCGATGATGGCGGATGCCTCATGCGCGTACAAGTGGCCCACACCCTGGAGATGCAGCCCTGGATCAGGGGCTGGGGCGCCGATTGTGAGGTGCTCGCCCCGCCGGAGCTGCGCCGGGCAGTGGCCGAGGAGATGAGGCGAGCAGCGGAGATATATGGCGTAGATTGCACATCCACGACCAAGGATCAAGATGCGCTTGATCGGCGACCCTTGTCCAGAGAGGTTGTACATTAGCCAGGGCTTCTCTCGTGCTCATCCCGGTGTGGATATGGCCGCCCCTGAGGGAGCACCCGTCTTCGCTGCCCACGCTGGGCGAGTGCGCATCGGGTACGACAACCGAGTCTATGGGCTGTATATAGTTCATGGACGGATTCTTTGATGAGGAACCTCTCCAGACCTTTTATGCCCATTTGGGCCAGGTACGAGTCCCTGATGGCGCTTGGGTCTCTGAGGGCCAACTGATTGGCAACGTGGGCCTAACCGGGCGAACGAGTGGCCCCCATTTACACTTTGCACTCCGGTGGTGTGGGGCCCTCGTGGACGCGCTCGAATATATCGGTTAAAGCGGTCATCAAACGGCATCTTACGTCCTGCCTGGCGGGCATTCTGTTTGTACACGCAGGATGTACGCGCCCATATGACCTAGCCGAAAATGCGAGTCTTGAGGTATACTCTCCTTTGAATTTCAGCTAAGGTGAGCCTCATGAGAACCGAATACAGGGTCCTCGCCCTCGCGATGATTCTAGCACTTGCCTTATGGCTCTTTGATGCCCTCTGGTATCGCCTTTTCTTTCAGGGCCTACTTCCCAGCTCTTTGGATCCCCGCCAGACTGAGCACGACTTGATCCTCCGTTCTCTGGCCTCGGGCTATGTGCTCATCTTCGGCTGCGTCATGGCCATCACCATAGCCCAACGTAAGCGCGCTGAAAGGGAGCGGGAGGAGTTAATCTCTCAGCTCCGGGAGGCTCTTAGGAACGTCAGGACCCTCAGGGGACTCCTGCCCATCTGCGCCAATTGCAAGAGAATCCGCGACGATCAGGGCTATTGGCGCAGTGTAGAGGCATACGTGCGGGAACATTCCGAGGCCGAATTCACCCACGGCCTCTGCCCCGATTGCCTGGCGAAACTCTATCCGGAGTACGCCGGAGCCGGCCAATCCCCCCAGGAAGCTCCCGGTCAAGGGCCAGAGCAGCGCGGAGCAGGCGATGCGCAGGCAGCTTCTTGAGCTGGCGGCCCTTTTCCTGCGGCTCGGCGCGACGGGCTTTGGCGGCCCCGCGGCCCTCATCGCCATGATGCAAGATGAGGTTGTCGTCAGGCGTAAATGGCTCACCCAAGAGCAATTCCTGGATCTCGTCGGCACCACTAACCTCATCCCCGGGCCCAACGCGACCGAGATGGCCATGCACATCGGCTACATCCGCGCCGGACCGGCGGGGTTGGTGCTCGCCGGCCTCTCTTTCATCCTCCCCGCAGCCTTGC